>JANLPN010000255.1:0-6574 GCA_031367285.1 Betaproteobacteria bacterium
GGTTTTGACGACGGCACCTACGCCGGTTGCCGCCTGCTGGAGATCGTGAGCGGTTCGCCCGACGCGAATGTGGTGCTCGATAACCTGCCCACCAGTTTTTCCACGCCCGAGATCAACGTGGCCTGCGCCGAAGGTGAAGCGCCGCGCCTGGTGGCACAGGCCGTGGCGCTGGCCAGCTTTGCCGCGCCGGCCAAGCTAAACACCATAGACGGCCTGCGCGTCGACTGGCCCGACGGTTTTGGCCTGATGCGTTCGTCCAATACCACGCCGGTGCTGGTGCTGCGTTTCGAAGGCCATACCGACGCCGCGCTGGCTCGCATACAGACCGACATGCTGGCCCTGCTGCATCAGATCAAGCCCGGCGCGAAACTGGGCGCCAGCGCGCATTGAGTTGGAGCAGTCCACCCCATGGATGCGCCGGACAGACGCCATTCACGTTCCCTGCCTGGCCTGCTTATGTGCTCTCTTCGGCGGAGAGTACCGAGAACTTTCCGGTAATCACGTTCACATTGACCTGGAATGACTTCATGGCCAGCATGGGTACTTTGGCTCTTCCCACCCCCGGTACGAGCTTCAGTACCCCGATGCGCTCGAACTTTTTCACGGTACGGCCAAGGTTGGTTTCGGCTCGGTGCGATTTTTCGGCCAGATCGGATATGGACAACACGCCGCCTTCCGCGATAAGCCGCAAAAGAATCTGATTTTCTCTGGACATAAGGCGCGTAACGCCGGCCAAGGCTGTAATGTCCAGTTCTATCTTTGCAGCGGTTGGTTTGACGGATGGCTTGGCCGGCCCCTTTTTGTTGGACAGCTTCATCGCGAATGCATGTGCCGCCTTGCTCTCGTAACTGCTTTTGCCGGAACGGCCAGCCGGCTTATTGCCGCCGACCGCGACGGTTTTCATTTCATCAATCAGGTTGCGAAAACTCATTACAGTTGCATTCATAGGTTTTCCTTCACGTTCTCGTTGCTCGCGTAATGTCCGAGGGTACGTTCAACTCTTTGAGCGCCTTTTCAACTCTCGCGTAGAAGTCGTCAAATAGCTGCGTCAGCGACACAAACTTGTAAGGTCGGCCCTTGTCCGATTGGGTCCGGTCGAAGTGGTCGGGGTGTTCGCCGTGCTTCGTGAACTTACCCGACCCCCACTTGACGGGGTGTGCATTGTCATAACCCATGATGCGCTTACCCCCGGGGTCGTGCAGGACCAGTTCGTACCGATAGGCGTGGTCCCCTTCCCTTGGTTTCGACGCGCGCCAAAATCGAAAAGTGGCGTGGTACCCCTGGTCGAACCAATGGGTCTGGCCATCGTACGCATCGACCATGGCATCGAACTCGCCATACGCATCCCGTTCATCCCGAGCTGTCATAGTACCAATCCTATGAGGATGGGATTGTACAGAATCACTTGGCGACCGCGAAGGAGCCGGTGTCACTTTCAATGAGCTGGCCCTGCTGCACCAGATCAAGCCCGACGCGAAACTGGGCGCCAGCGCGCATTGAGCGGGTTCGGGTTAACACCAAGCTTGACGGTGTTGACCAATAGTAACTATTCAGTACATACTTCTGCGAGTGGGTCGAGCCCGGTTCGGTCCGCCATCGCTCGGCCCTCACAACAGGAGACACGGTATGAACTCGCCAACCAAGCGTCGCGCGCTGCTCGTGGGCGCAGCCGGCCTGTGTGCCGCCACGCTGCCCCGCTGGACCCTGGCCCAGGCCAAGATCCCGCTGATCTATTCCGATACCGTGACCGAACAGGATCCGCGTGCCAGGATTCTGCGCGAGGTCTTCGGCGCGGGTCTTGGCCCGGATTTCGAATTCAAGCCGTATTTCGGCGCCACGCTGTTCAAGCAAGGCACCGAACCGCTGGCCATGCAACGCGGCAATCTCGACATGGCGAATATTGGCGCGTTCGATGTACAGGGGCAGATACCGGCGTGGAGCCTGGTGACCACGCCTTATCTGTTCCGTGACGTGGCACATATGCACAAGGTCTTCGCCAGCGATGTCGGCCGCGATCTGTTCAAGATGATGGAGGACCAGATGGGCATCAAGGTGCTGTCCGTGCCTTACATCGGCACCCGCCAGCTGAACCTGAAACCCAAGAAGAAGATCATGACGCCGGCCGATCTTGCCGGCATCAAGCTGCGCATGCCCGGCGGTGAGGGCTGGCAGTTCGTGGGTACGGCCCTCGGCGCGAACCCGGTGCCGGTGGCCTTCACCGAGGTCTATACGGCGCTGCAGACCGGCGCCATCGACGCCCAGGACAATCCGCTGGGCGCCGACAAGGTGATGAAGTTTTACGAGGTCACTTCGCAGATCGTGCTCACGGGTCACCTGGTCGCCAACAACCTGTTCGCGATCAGTGTCAAGAAATGGAACAGCCTTTCACCCGCCCAGCAGAAAACCATGCAGGCGGCGGCCGACAAGTTCTCCGACGCCGTCACGGCACAGGCCCAGAAGGACGAGTCCGAACTCCTGGCCTTCTTCAAGGCCCAGGGGCTGGAGATCAACACGCCTGACGTCGCCGCCTTCCGCAAGCACGTGCTCGGCGTGTATGCCCAATCCAAGTTCGCCAAGGACTGGACGCCCGGCATGCTGGATCGCATCAACGCGATGTAATGCCGCGATGATTGGTTTGTTGTCCTGGCTGCGGCGCCGGGCCGAGAACGTGCTCGTGCTGATGATGGCGGTGATGTTTCTCGCCTTCATCCTGCAAGTCATATTCCGCTACTTCCTGAACCTGCCGGTCGCGTGGACCGACGAGGTCTGTGTGATCGCCTGGGTCTGGGGCATTCTCTGGGGTGCGGCGTTTGTGACGCGCAATTCCGAGGAGATCCGCTTTGACATTGTTTACGGCATGGTGCCGCGTCGCGCAAAACGCGTGTTCACGGTTACCGCCAGCACCGCCATCGTGGTGATCATGCAGATCTCGCTGCCGGCCGCCCTGTCCTATGTGCGATTCATGAAGGTCGAGTCCACGGGGTCGCTGCGGATCCGGTTTGACTTGCTGTTCTCCATCTACATCGCGTTTGTTCTGTCGGTCATCGTGCGCCATGGCATGGTGGTCTATGACGCGATCCGGGACCGGCTGGTTGAGGACAAGCCGGCGGACCGGCCCGCGATGGATCTATGAGCCTCTTGTCGCCTTTCTCGTGGACGGTGCTGCTGATCGTCGTGCTCAGTCTGCTGGGCTTGCCGATCGGCCTGTCGATGATCGGCGGGTCGGTGGTCTACCTGGTGATCACCGGGCAGGACATCGGTCTGACGGCCGAGCAGTTGCTGCAGGGGCTGTACAACTCCTACACCCTGCTGGCCATTCCGCTGTTCATCCTGGCGGCCGAGTTGATGAATCTGGGATCGCTGAGCGACCGCCTGCTGGGCTTTTGCAACGCCCTGGTCGGGCGATTCCGCGGCGGGCTGGGCCACGTGAATGTGGTCTCGGCCCTGATCTTTTCCGGCATGTCCGGCTCGGCCATCGCCGACGCGGTGGGGCTGGGCCGGCTGATCATCAAGATGATGACGCGCGACGGGCGTTATTCGCCTGCGTACGCGGCGGCGCTGACCGCTGCCTCGGCCACCATCGGTCCGATCATTCCGCCGTCGATCCCGCTGGTGCTGTACGCGCTGATTTCCGATACATCGATCGGGTTCCTGTTTCTGGGCGGCGTGGTTCCCGGCCTGGTGATGGGCCTTGTGCTGATGGTGATGAACGCCGTCATGGCGCGCATCCGCAAGTTCCCCACGGAAACGCCGGTGCCGCTGCGCCAGCTGCCCGCCATGACCTGGCGCGCGCTGCCGGCGCTGATGATGCCGGTGGTGTTGTTGGGCGGCATCTACGGTGGTGTCATGACCCCCACCGAGGCGGCGGCGATGGCGGCCTTGTATGCGCTGGTCATCTCCATCGTGTTGTACCGCTCGGTCTCCGCCAGCGGAGCCTACGCCGCGTTGCTCAACAGTGCCCGTTCGATGGCGTCCGTCGGCCTGTTGATCGCGGGCGCGCTGGTCTTCAATTACGTGGTCACCAAGGAAGACATTCCCAAGTCCGTCGCCGTTTTCATGGCCACGTTCGAGTTCTCGGCGATCGGCTTCCTGTTATTGGTCAACGCGCTGCTGCTGGTGCTGGGCTGCCTGCTGGAGGGAGGCACCGTGCTGCTGGTGATCGTGCCCATTCTTATTCCGGCGGCCAAGGTGTTGGGCATCGACATGGTGCATTTTGGCCTGGTGGTCACCGTCAACCTGATGATCGGGCTGCTGACGCCCCCTTATGGACTGCTTCTGTTTGTCGTGGCCAACATCACCGGCGAGCCGATACGCAACATCATCCGCGAATTGCTGCCGTTTATCGCGGTGCTGATCGCGGCATTGGCGTTTCTTACGTTCGTGCCCGAATCGGTGCTGTGGCTGCCGCGCCAGTTCGGCTACAAGGGTTGAGTGCATGATTCACCCCGACTTGCTGCGTTACCTGGCCGATTGGACCCAGGCCTGGGCCTCTTTGCCGCCGGGCGCCGGCCCGAAGGAGAGGCGGGCCCATTTTGAAATCGTCGCGGCGGCAATGCGTGCCCCGCACCCGAGCGGTACCGAGACCGAGGAACACCACGTCGATGTGGGTGGTGCGGGGCGCCAGGTGCGTGTCCGTATTTTCCGCCCCGGCGACCGGGCCCCCAGGCCGGCGCTGGTCTATATGCACGGTGGCGCGTTCATGCAGGGCAGCCCCGAGACGCACTGGGAAATTACCGCCGGTATTGCCGCCGCCACCGACCAGGTGGTGATCAGTGTGGACTATGCGCTTGCGCCTGAACATCCGTTCCCGGCGGCAGTGAATGACTGCAGTGCGGTCGTGCGATGGTGCTTCGAAAAAGCGGCGGATCTTGGCTTGCGCCGTGACGCGATCGCGATTGGCGGCGATAGCGCCGGGGCCAATCTGGCCGCGGCGCAGACCTTGGTCTTTCGCGGCACTGATTATGTGTTGCGAGGGCAGTTGCTGGCCTATCCGGGGGTGGATTTCCGGCTCGACCGGGATTCACACCGCGAGAACTTCGACGGCCCCATCATCAGCGTTGCGGCCATGCCGCAGGTCAACGCGATGTACTGTCCGAACCCGCGGGACCGGAACAACCCTCTGGCAGCGCCGCTGCTGGCTGAAAGCCATGCCGGATTGCCCCCTGCCTTCATCGCCGTGGCCGAACATGACCCGCTGCGTGATGAAGGCGTCGCTTATGCCGAAGCATTGCGCGAGGCGGGGGTCCCGGTCGAGCTAGACCGCGGGGCAGGCCTGATCCACGGCTATCTTCGGGCCATGACCTATTGCAGCGACGTCCAGAGCAGGTTTGATCGCATGTGCCGCTGGCTGCGGACGCTCCACGCGTGACACCCGGGGTTTTATGCCGGCTGCTTGCACACGAACCGCATGATCATCTCGACGATATTTCCGCGCCGGACCGCGATGGCGGAGGGGGAATCGAAATCGCTTTGAAAAATCAGCGAGAACGTGTGCCGGTTCGCGACGTTAAACACGGATAAGGCACTGATCGACATGTGCAAGTCCACCGGATCGATGCCTTTTCGGAAAACACCGGTTTTCAGTCCGCGCGCGTAAACCCGGCGCAGGCCGTCGATGGCCGGCACGTTGAGATCCTGAATCACCTTGCTTTGCGCGAGGTACTCCCCCCGATGGATGTTTTCGGTCGCCACGAGGCGGATGAAGTCCGGGTTGTCACGCTGGTAGTCGACGGTGAATCCGACCAGTTTGCGCAGCGCCCCCTCCGGGCTGAGATCGTCGAGATGGAGTTGTGCCTCGATTTCCCGGATGCGGCGGTAGGCTTCTTCCAGAACCCGGATGTACAGGCCTTCCTTGCTGCCGAAGTAGTAGTAGATCATGCGCTTGCTGGTGCGCGTGGCTTCGGCGATGTCGTCGATGCGGGCGCCCGCCAAGCCCTTGTCGGCGAACTCCCGCGTGGCGATCTCGATGATGTCGGCCATCGTACGCTCGGGGTCGTTGGTGCGGGTTCGCCCGCGTTGCGGTGACTTCATCAGGGATGGTTCAAGCCGCGGACCTGCAAAAAAGGCGGCTCCAGCAGGTGCCGGCGTTCGGCCACCAGGCGCAATTCCGGCTCGCCTGCGCTTGCCACCAACACCCCATGTACGGCGGAAACCGCCTGCGCCAGCGCGTCGGGCAAGGTCGTGCCCAGCGCGAGGTGTCCGAGCAGCAATGCGGCCAGCAGATCGCCGCCCCCATTGGGCACCTTGTCCAGCCGCGGCGTGGCGGCGATCCAGGCCCCGTCCGCTGTCACGGCCAGCGTTTCTATCTGTTGTGCCTCGGCCTGCTCGTGTTTCAGGGAAGTCACCACCACCGTCCTGGGCCCCAGGGCCAGCAGGCTGCGCGCGGCGCCGATAGCCTGCGCCAGCGTCGTCACCGGTCGGCGGCAGAGGCGCTCCAGCTCGAAATGGTTGGGCGTGATCACATCCGCCAGCGGAAGCAGTTGTTCGCGGATTGCCTGCTCCACGCCGTCGCGCACATAGACGCGGCCGTTGTCGCCGATGACCGGGTCGCACAGGTAGAGGGCGTTGGGCTTGT
>JANLPN010000256.1:0-2083 GCA_031367285.1 Betaproteobacteria bacterium
GCGTCCATCGTTATTTTTTCGCGGGCGACGGAGCCCTCCTTGACGATGATATCGATCACAGCCTGTTCGATGTCGCTTTCAGCGGGAGATGCAGTCATGGTGGTAAGGCGTCCACGCGCTCGTTGCGCGTCTGTCAAAGAACAAGATTATCACGGTTTGCCTGCGCCAGTAGTCGCTGGCGACGCGATGCGGCGCCTGGTCGAAGGCCTGCTTTGCGCCCCGGCAGCCCACAATCGGCGGAAGTCAGCCCCGGAAGCGTTTGCGGGTCAATACCAGCGCCAGCCAGAAACCGCCCGCCGTATAAAACAGCAACACCAGCACATGGCGCCACGGGTGACTGGGCCACTGGTCCATGAACAGCGGGCGTACCAGCTCCACGGCGTTACTCAGCGGCAGCCAGTCGGCCACCACCCGCACCACGGCGGGCAACTGCTCACGCGGGAAAAAGATGCCGCTGAGGAACATCATGGGTGTCAGGAACAGCGTGAAGTAGTATGTGAAAAAGTCGTAACCCTTTGCCAACGCGTTGAATATCAGCGCAATGCACGAAAAGGTCATGCCGACAAACAACAGCACCGGCCAGGCCAGCAGCAGCTTGGGGCTATGGCTGATCCCCAGGACCAGCATCACACCCAGGATCGCGGTGACCGTGAAGATGGCCTTGAACGCGGCCCACAACATCTCGGCCAGCACGATATCGTCCAGTTGCACCGGCGCGTTCATGATGCCGTCCCAGGTTTTTTGCACATGCATGCGCGAGAAGGCCGAATACAGGGCCTCGAACGACGCGGCATTCATCGCACTCATGCAGATGCTGCCGCTGGCCAGAAACAGGATGTACGGCACCTTGGTGGCCCCGTCCTCGCCTGCGACCGTAACCTGCCCCACCAGTGCGCCCAGACCATAACCAAACGCCACCAGCCACATCAGGGGCTCGGCGATATTGCCCACCAGGCTGGGAATGGCGAGCTTGCGCCACACGAGCAGGTTGCGCAGGAACACCGGCCAGAAACGCAGCGACAACCGTGGCGCGCGCAAATAACCAGACTTCATGTCATCCATGCTTCAGGAAAGAAGGGATTGGTCAAGAAACACCGCGGAGCCGGCTTTGCCGGGCCGCTGGTGTTGCCCCCTTGAGGGCTGAGCGCCGCGGCTCCAAGTCTGCCTGCGCAGGCTTGGACGGCAGTGAAGAGGCGCGGCCTCTGGACGCGACACGTGGAGACGGCTACTTGCGTAATCGGCTCCCGCCGATTCCGGGGCAGTGAGCCGTAACGGGGGTGGGCCATTTATGCATCCTCCCGGATTTGCCGGCCGGTGATTTTGAGGAACAGGTCCTCCAGATTGGCGGGGCGGTGCAAGGTGCGCAGTTTCGGCCACGCAGACAGTGCGTCCAGCACCTGTTTCGCGTCCTGGGTGTAGAAAAACACGGTTTCCCCGCTCAGTTCCACCCGCGCCGCCAGCTTGCGGATCGGTGACTCCATCAGCGCCACGGCGCCCACGCCATACACCTCGACCACGTCGGGCTCCAGGTGTTCGGCGATCAGGGCGCGTGGTGTGCCTTCGGCAATCTTGCGCCCATGGTCCAGCACCAGCAGGCGCGAACACAGGCGTTCGGCTTCGTCCATGAAATGGGTCGTGAGCAGAATCGACTTGCCCTGCTGCAGCAAGACCTGCAGGCGCTCCCACATAAGATGCCGCGCCTGCGGGTCCAGTCCGGTGGTCGGCTCATCCAGCAACAGCAAACGCGGGTCATTCACAAGGGCTCGCGCCAGGCTCAAGCGTCGCTTCATGCCACCCGACAACTCGCCCGGCTTCGAACCGGCCTTGTGGGTGAGCGACGCAAATTCCAGCAGCTGGGGAATACGCTGCCTGATGGCCGCCTTGCGCATGCCGAAATAGCGGCCGTACACCAGCAGGTTTTCCGCGCAGCTGAAGTCTGGGTCCAGCGTGTCAAGCTGGCTCACCACGCCCAGGCGGGCCTTGATGGCCATCGCGTCCTGCGGCATGTTCAGCGCCGGTGCGCCTGATGCCTCCAGCGCATAACTGATCTCGCCTGCATCCGGCGTGCTCTGGCCCAGACACA
>JANLPN010000287.1:0-1987 GCA_031367285.1 Betaproteobacteria bacterium
GATGGCGAGCGCATGAACGAGGTGCCGCCAGCCAAGCGCGGCATCGTCATGGTGTTCCAGAGCTATGCGCTCTACCCGCATATGTCGGTCTACAAAAACCTGGCGTTCGGCCTCGAAACCGCCCGGCTCCCCAAACCCGAGATCCAAAAGCGCGTCAAGCGCGCCGCCGAGATCCTGCGTATCGAGCCCTTGCTGGGCCGCAAGCCCAAGGCCCTGTCGGGCGGTCAACGCCAGCGCGTCGCCATCGGCCGGGCCATCGTGCGCGAACCCAAGCTTTTCCTGTTCGACGAACCACTGTCGAACCTCGACGCCGAACTGCGGGTGCAGATGCGGGTCGAGTTGTCCAAGCTGCACGCCGACCTGGGCACCACCATGATCTACGTCACGCACGACCAGGTGGAGGCCATGACCATGGCCGACCGCATCGTGGTGTTGCGCGAAGGCAGGATAGCGCAGGCGGGCTCTCCGCTGGAGTTGTACAACCAGCCCGCCAACCAGTTTGTGGCGGGGTTTATCGGCAGCCCCAAGATGAACTTTCTGGACGGTGTGCTGGCCTCGCAATCCGCCTCTGGCATCGAGGTCCGGCTTGCCGGTGGCGACAACGTCCATTTGCCACTGGCGGCACCCGCATCCGCCCAGGGCGCTCCGCTGTGCGTCGGCATTCGCCCGGAGCATCTGGAGCTGGCTGACAGCGGTTTGCCGATGCAGGTCAACCTGACCGAACAGCTGGGCGGCAATACCGTCTTGTATGGCACGTTGCGCGAACAGCAGTCGCTGGTGGTGCAGGTGGTGGGGCAAAGCCGCATCAAACGGGGCGACACCGTCCACGTCGCTCTGCCACCCGCCAACTGCCATGGCTTCGACGACAAGGGCCTTGCGCTGGCGGCGGCCCGCTGAATCCCCGGCACATTCGCGCTTCCAACACCGCACCCACCATGACCACACAAAGACTTGGCATCATCATGCACGGCGTCACCGGGCGCATGGGCTTGAACCAGCACCTGGTCCGCTCCATCCTGGCTATCCGCAAACAAGGCGGCGTATTGCTCTCGAACGGCAATTGGTGCCTGCCCGACCCGATACTGATAGGCCGCAATGCCGAGAAGATGGCGGCGCTGGCCAAGGCCCACGGCATCGAGCGCTGGGGCACCGACCTGGACGCCGCGCTGGCCAACCCGGACGATACCGTTTTCTTCGACGCCGGCACCACGCAGATGCGCCCTGCCCTGCTGGCGAAGGCAATTCGGGCCGGCAAACATGTGTACTGCGAAAAGCCGGTGGCCACCAACCTGAACGAGGCGCTCGACATCGCGCGGCTGGCCGCGAAGTCGGGTCTCAAACACGGTGTGGTGCAGGACAAGCTGTTCCTGCCGGGTCTGCGCAAGCTCGACCTGCTGCGCCGCGCCGGATTTTTCGGCCGGCTGCTGTCGGTGCGCATCGAGTTCGGCTATTGGGTGTTCGAGGGCGACCTACAGCCGATCCAGCGCCCGAGCTGGAACTACCGCGCAGAAGACGGCGGCGGCATCATCCTGGACATGGTCTGCCACTGGCGTTATGTGCTGGACAACCTGTTTGGTGAAGTGCAGGCCGTGTCCTGCCTGGGCGCCACCCACATACCGCAGCGCTGGGACGAAGCCGGCAAACCCTATGCCTGTACGGCCGACGACGCGGCCTACGCCACCTTCGAGCTCAAGGGCCACCAGGGCGAAAAAGTGATTGCCCAGGTCAACAGCTCGTGGACCACCCGTGTGCGCCGCGACGACCTGGTGACCTTCCATGTCGATGGCACCCATGGTTCGGCCGTCGCGGGCCTGTCCGACTGCCGCGCGCAAAGCCGCGTCAACACACCACGCCCGGTATGGAACCCGGACGTCAAACAAAGCATGCCGTTCTTCGAACAGTGGCAGGACGTGCCCGATACGCAGGTTTACGACAACGGCTTCAAGATCCAGTGGGAACACTTTATCCGCCACGTGACCGAGAACGA
>JANLPN010000275.1:0-6302 GCA_031367285.1 Betaproteobacteria bacterium
GGCTGGGGATTTCGCCCGTGATGGCCGGCTTGTCGCGGCCACGCGTGTCCAGCTGCGGCAGGGCCGCCAGCAGCAACTGGGTATAGGGGTGTTTGGGCGCCTCGAACAAGACACGCGTCGGTGCCAGTTCGGCCAGCCCGCCCAGGTACATCACGCCCACGTCGTGCGACACGTAGTTGATGACGGCCAGGTTGTGGCTGATAAACAAACAGGTCAGGCCCAGCTGCTCCTGCAGGCGCTTGAGCAGGTTCAGTATCTGGGCCTGCACCGACACGTCCAGCGCCGAGGTGGGTTCGTCGCACACCAGAAAGGTCGGGTTGCCGGCCAATGCGCGCGCAATCGACACGCGCTGGCGCTGCCCGCCCGAGAACTCGTGCGGGAACTTGCTGGCGTCGGCCGCCGACAGGCCTACCTGCTGCAATAGCTCAACCACCCGCGGCATGACCTGGGCCTCGGGCAGCAGCTTCTGGAAGCGTATCGGCTCGGCGATGGCCGTGCCCACGCGGTAGCGCGGATTCAGCGACGCATACGGGTCCTGAAAAATCATCTGGATACGGTGCCCCTTTTGATCGGCATCCATAAATTGGACCGACCCTGCGGTGGGCTTGTCCAGCCCGGCAACCAGCCGCGCCAGCGTGGACTTGCCGCAGCCAGACTCGCCGACCAGACTGAAGGTCTCGCCTCGGCGGATAGTGAAGCTCAAACCATCCACGGCCTTTACGGACAACTGTTTGCCGCCAAGTGCGCTGGCCAGCATGCCCGAGTGCACCGGGAAATGGCGCGAGACACCATTCACCGTCAGGCTGTCGCCAACCAGGGACTCGGGCGTTTTCAATACGGCGCTCATGCTGCCACTCCCGCAGTTTCCTCGGCCAACCAGCAGGCGACCTGACGATTGCCACGGGCTTCGACCGCCGGGCTCTTTTCCCGGCATATATCCATCACGTTCGGGCAGCGCGGATTGAAGGCGCAGCCCACAGGACGCGCGTTGAGCCGGGGCATGGAACCGTCGATCTGCGCCAGCGGACCGGTGATGGGCTTGAGCGAAGGAATGGCGCCCATCAGCCCGCGTGTATAGGGGTGTACCGGGTTGCGTATGACATCCTCCACCGGGCCGATTTCGACAATGCGGCCGGCATACATCACGGCCACGCGGTCGGCGGTTTCGGCGATCACGCCCATGTCGTGCGTGACCAGCAGCATGGATGTGCCCTTGTCGCGACACAACTTGCGCAGCAGCTGCAGCACCTGCGCCTGGATGGAAACGTCCAGCGCGGTGGTGGGCTCATCGGCCACCACCAGGCGCGGCTCGGCGCACAACGCCAGCGCAATGACGATGCGCTGGCGCATGCCGCCGGAGAACTGGTGCGGGTAGGCCTTGAAACGCGCCTCGGGCGCCGGGATGCCGACGGCGCGCATCAGATCCAGCGCGCGTTGCACAGCCTGATCCTGCGATACCGGCAGGTGCGTGCGTATGGTCTCGACCAGCTGCTCGCCGATCTGCAACAGCGGGTTCAGGCTCATGAGTGGGTCCTGGAACACCGCGCCGATTTCCTTGCCGCGCACCTTGCGCATTTCGCGCTGCGACAGCGTGTCCAGCCGGCGCTCGCCGAGCCTGATCTCGCCCGCCGCCACGCGCCCGGGCGGGTCGAGCAGGCCCAGGATGGCCATGCCGGTAAGCGACTTGCCGGCGCCGGATTCACCCACAAAACCCAGGATTTCGCCCGGCGCAATGGAGAATGATATGTCGTCCAGCGCCAGCAGCAGGCCGCGCCGCGTCGGTATCTCGACACGCAGGCCCTGTACTGTGAGGACGGGTGAGGCAGAGGAGTCTGTAGCCATGGCCGGGGTCACTTCAATTTTGGGTTAAAGACATCACGCAGCCAGTCGCCGAGCAGATTGATTGCCAGCACCAGCAGGATCAGCAGGGCGCCCGGCATCACGGTGACCCACCATTCGCCGGAGAACAGCACTTCGTTGCCAACGCGGATCAGCGTGCCCAGCGAAGGCGAGGTGGGTGGCACGCCCAGGCCCAGGAAACTCAGCGTAGCTTCGGTCAGAATACCCAGGCCCAGCGACAAGGTGGCTATCACCAGCACCGGCCCCAGCACATTCGGCAACACATGCTTGAACAGGATACGCAGCGGCCCCATGCCTATGAGCTTGGCGGCGTGTACATAGTCCTTGGACTTCTCCACCAGCGTGGCGCCGCGCACCGTGCGTGCGTATTGCACCCAGGTGGAAATGCCGATGGCGAAGATGACGACGAACAAGGCTAATTTTTCATGCACCGCGCGCGGCAACAGCGAATGCGACAGGCCGTCTATCAGCAGCGCCACCAGGATGGTGGGGAAACTCAGCTGCATGTCGGCCAGCCGCATGATCAGGTTGTCGAGCCGGCCGCCGGCATAACCGCTGACCAGGCCCAGCGAGACGCCCACCACCAACGCGAAGATGGTGGCGCTGAAGCTCACCATGAGTGAGATGCGCATGCCGTACATCAGCGTGGACATCAGGTCGCGTCCCTGGCCGTCGGTGCCGAGCGGAAAACGCATCTGGCCGCCTTCGAGCCAGGCTGGCGGGAGGCGTGAATTCATGAGTTCCAGCGCGGCCGGGTCGAACGGGTTCTGCGGTGCCAGCCAGGGCGCCAGCAGCGCGATCAGGATAAACAGGAACAACACCGCCGCCGAAACCATGGCCGTGGGCGAACGCTTGAAGCTGTAGATAAAGTCGCTGTCGAGGAAGCGAGCCAAAGTAGACGGTGGAGTTGGCGTATTAGCCGAGAACACCGCAGAAGTGGTAGTGGGGTGGGAGGCGGCTACTTGCGTAATCGGCTCCCGCCGCTTCCGGGGCAGTGAGTCCGCAACGGGGGGCGTCCTATTCATGCAAGCCTCACTCTGGGGTCGACCTGGAAGTACAACAGGTCCACGATGGCGTTGATAACCACGAACAACAGCGCGATCAGCATCAGGTAGGCCGCGATCACCGGTATGTCGCCAAAGGTGATGGCCTGGATGATGAGCAGCCCCATGCCGGGCCACTGGAACACGGTTTCGGTGATGATGGAAAAAGCGATCAGGGAACCCAGCTGCAAACCGGCCACGGTGATGACCGGAATCAGTGTGTTCTTGAGCGCGTGGTGGAAGTGGATCGAGCGGTCCGCAATGCCGCGTGCCCGTGCGAACTTGATGTAGTCGGTGCGCAGCACCTCCATCATCTCCGAGCGCACCAGGCGCATGAACAGCGTGAGCTGGAACAGCGCCAGCGTGATGGCCGGCATGATCAGCGACTTGAGGCCACTGGCGGTCAGCAGGCCGGTGCTCCAGGTGCCGAACCGCACCACGTCGCCGCGGCCGAAGGCCGGCAGCCAGTTCAGTTCGACAGAAAAAATCAGGATCAGGATGATGCCGGTCAAGAACGACGGTATCGAGACTCCGATCAACGACACCACCTGCATGGTCTGGGCCAGCCAGGAGTTGCGCTTGATGCCGGCGTACACCCCCATCGGTATGCCCAGCCCCAGTGCCAGGATGGCGGCGCACAGGCTCAGCTCCAGCGTGGCAGGTATACGCGACACCAGCACCTGGCGCACCGGCTCCAGGTTGCGGTAAGAGATGCCGAACTCGCCCTGGACGGCGAGCCCCACATACTTGACGAAGCGCAGCAGCAGCGGCTGGTCCAGCCCGAGCGACTTGCGCATGGCGTCCTTCTGTTCGATGGTGACGGTGTCACCCAGCAGGTTGTTGACCGGGTCGCCGATGTAGTTGAACAGCAGGAAGGAGATGAAGGTCACGCCTACCATCACCAGCAGGCCATTCCACAGACGGGTTGAGAGGAAACGCAGCATGGGAAGGGCCTGTGGTGGTGAGCGGGTTGCTCAGGGAGCGGTTACCAGCCACAGGCGCAGCTGGTTGTCCGGCGCCTGCCGGAGTTCTACGCCCTTGCGCGCGGCCCAGGTGATGGGTTGCTGGTGCAGGGGAATGTAGGCCACGTCATTGCGGATGATGTTGGTGGCCTCGGCCATCAGGGCCGTGCGTTTGGCGGTGTCGAGTTCGGATGCGATCTTGGGCAACACGGCGTCGAAGGCCGGGTTCGAATAACCGCCCGCGTTCAGGCCGCCTTCGGTCTTGGTGCGTGTGGCGGCCACGTCGGACAGCAGGGCGTAGGAGTCGGCCATGGGCAGGCCGGCATGGCCTATCAGGTAAAGCGAGATGTCCTGCTGGTTCAGGCGCACGTTCCACTTGGCCACCGGTTCGATCTGCGGCGTGATCTTGACGTTGATACGCCCCAGCATGGAGATGATGGCCAGGCAGATCTGTTCGTCATACACGTACCGGTTGTTCGGGCACTGCATGCCGACCGTGAAGCCGTTCGGGTAACCGGCCTCGGCCAGCAGCTTCTTGGCGGCCTCGGGGTCGTAGGGCACCACACGCGTATTCAGGTTCTTGGGTGCGCCGTTGAGTTGCGGGGACAGAACCATGCCGGCCGGCCAGGACACGCCGCGCATCACGGCGCGCTTGATGCCTTCCACATCGATGGCGGCGTACAGCGCCTTGCGCACGCGGATGTCCTTGAACGGGTTCTTGCCCTTGACGTCGGAGTACAACAGCTCGTCACGGGCCTGGTCCATGCCGAGGAAAATGGTGCGCAGTTCCGGGCCCTGCACCACGGTGAAGGCGCCCGAGCTGTTGATACGCGCCACGTCCTGCAGCGGCACGTTGACGGTGGCATCCAACGCCCCGGACAGCAGCGACGAGGTGCGTGTGGCGTCTGACTGAATGGGCGTGAAGTCGATTTCGGTCAGGTTGTGTTTGGGTTTGTCCCACCAGTTGGGGTTGGTCACCAGCACGGTCTTGACGTCCACTTCACGCGACTTGAGCATGAAGGGGCCGGTGCCGTTGGTATTGCGGTTGGCGAAGTTTTCCTTCTTCTGCTGCAGGTCGCTGGCCTCGGTGGCGCTGTTCTTTTCGCTCCAGCTCTTGCTCATGACGGTGAGGTTGAGCAACTCGTTTAGCAGCAGCGGAAAGGGCGCCTTGGTCTCTACGTCGACCGTAAAGGCATCGACCTTGCGCACCTCCTTGACATTGCCCAGGTTGAGCCTGGAGATGGAGCCGGGCGTCTGCACGCGTTGCCAGCTGAACACCACGTCGTCGGCCGTCATCGCTTCACCACCATGGAACTTGACGTTGCGGCGCAGCTTGAAGCGCCACACGGTCGGGCTCACCGACGACCAGGACTCGGCCAGCGCGGGCTCGATCTCGACCTTGTCGTTGAAGCGCACCAGGCCTTCGTAGATGTTGTTCATGAACGAGTTCGTGAACGAGTTGTTGGTGGAATACGGGTCCATGGACAAGGCGTCGGCGGACGCGGTCCAGGTAAAGGTCTTGGCCTGGATGGAAGTGGCGCCGAGGGCCAGGGATACCGCCAGCCCGATTGCCAGCATTTGCTTTTTCATGGGAACTAACTCCTTGGTGAAAGATGAAAACGAAAACTATTTTTTGCCGGTCTTGCGGCCGGGCTTGTGTTGTGACGCCACAGCGACGGCGGGTGCCGCAATGTCCGGTGCCGCCCCCAGGGCTTGGGCCAGGTCCAGGACAGGCGCGTCCTCCTGATCCAGCCGCAGCTGGCGCTCGCAACCGATCAGGTGGTCTTCCATCAGGCGCTCGGCTACTGCGTAGTCGCCGGCCTCGATGGCGTCCAGGATTTCCAGGTGCTCGTGCACCGAGCAGGTATTGGTGCCGGGCACGTCGTACAACGCCGTCATGAGCGAGGTCTGCGATACCACGCGTTTCAGGTGCTGGTTCAGCGCCGCGTTGCCGGTCGCCGCAGCCAGGTCGAGGTGGAACTTGCCGGCCAGGCGGATATAACGGCCGTTGTCGCCAACGCGGTTGGCCTCGCGCTCCTCGGCCACCTGCACGCGCACATCGTTGAGCCAGAGCTGTTGGCTGCTCTTGGCCAGCGTGCGCACCACGCCCGCTTCCAGGATGCGCCGCAGGCCATACGTGTCGCGCGTGTACTCCACCGAAGGCCGCGCCACAAACGCGCCGCGGTTGGGGATCAGGTCCACCAGCTGCTCCGTGGCCAGCCGGTCCAGCACCTTGCGGATCACGCCGCGTGTGGTGCCGTAGATGCGACACAGGTCGGCCTCCGGCAGCTTGGTGCCGGGCTTGACGCGGTGCTCATAAATCGCGAGCTCGATCTGGTTCTGGATACGTGTCTCGTCGCTTTCGTCCCGCGCAGGCGCCTCTGCCGCGTGGCCTTCGGCGGCGTGGCCCTGGGAATTGCTGGGGTTGAGGGTCATG
>JANLPN010000314.1:0-3725 GCA_031367285.1 Betaproteobacteria bacterium
ACGCGATGCCTCGGGCCAGGTGTGGGTAGGCGGCCAGAGCGTCACGTGTATAAGCGGTAGCGCCGCGATCTGAAGCCCCGCATGTCCACCTTTCAATCCCCGCAATTCGGCTTGTTCCTGGTCGCGGCCCTGGTATTGGCCATCACACCGGGGCCAGGCCTGGCCTATGTGGTGGCCCGCACCGTGGCTGGCGGAGCGCGCGAAGGGGCCGCCTCTTCTTTGGGCACGGCATTGGGTGGCATGGGCCACGTGGTCGCAGCCGCACTGGGGCTGTCGGTTCTTATCGCGCAATCGGCGATGGCGTTTTTGCTCGTCAAATACATCGGTGCCGCGTATCTGGTGGTTATGGGTATCCGTATCCTGCTGGGGGCTTCGAAACCGGCCATGCAGATCACCGCCCGGCGTGCCGGCTGGTCACGTGCGTTTCGCGATGGCGTAGTTGTGGAGTTGCTCAATGTCAAGACGGCACTATTTTTTCTTGCGTTCATTCCGCAGTTTATCGACGCCAGCCTGCCGGTGCCCGCGCAGCTCATATTGCTGGGCAGCCTATGTGTGGCTTTCAACACCAGCGCCGACCTGGTCGCTGTCGCCGTGGTGTCGCGCATCGTGCGGAGTAAGGCCGCTGGGCAACTGCGCGCGAAGCTGCTGGCCATGGCGTCAGGCATGACGCTGGTATTTCTCGGCCTGTACGTGGTTTTGTCCAAAACGCAGCGTCCATGAAATACTTACCCACCTTGCAGGACATAGAAGCCGCCGCGCAGGTGGTGTACCGCGAGTTCCAGGCCACGCCGCAATATCGCTGGGCCCTGCTGGGCCAGCGACTGGGCACGGACTGTTGGGTCAAACACGAGAACCACACGCCGGTGGGTGCCTTCAAGATCCGTGGCGGCCTGACCTACTTCGATGCCCTGCGCAGGCGCGCTGCCTTGCCGCGCGAAGTGCTGAGCGCCACCCGCGGCAACCATGGCCAGAGCATAGGCTGGGCAGCACGCGCCCATGGCGTGCCCTGCACCATCGTTGTACCGCAAGGCAATTCGGTGGAAAAAAACGCCGCCATGCGCGCGCTCGGCGTCGAACTGATCGAACACGGCAGCGATTTCCAGGACAGCCGGGAATACGCCATAGAGTTGGCGCGTCAGCGCGGCGCCCACATGGTGCCGAGCTTCGACATGGAGCTTGTGCGCGGCGTAAGCACCTACTGGTGGGAGTTCTTCAAGGCCGTGCCCGCGCTGGACGTGGCCTACGTGCCTATAGGCCAGGGTTCGGGCGCATGTGCGGCAATTGCCGCCAAACTGGCCTTGCGGCACTCGGTGCGTATCGTGGGTGTGGTCAGTGCACGCGCCACCACCTATGCCGACTCGCTGGCAGCGGGCCGTGTAGTTGAAGCCCCAGTTACCACCCAGCTTGCCGACGGTATGGCCTGCCGCATCGCCGACCAGGCGGCGCTGGCCATAATCGCGCCGCATATCGACCACGTGGTCAAGGTCACCGACGAAGAAGTGGCGCAGGCCATGCGCGCCATCTACCACGATACCCACAACGTGGCCGAAGGCGCTGGTGCCGCGGCTTTTGCAGGGGCAATGCAGGAACGGGCCTTGCTCAAGGGACGCACCGTCGGTATCACCCTGTGTGGCGGCAATGTGGACACGGCGGTGTTTGCCGGGGTGCTGGCGCAAGCCTGACCTGCCCTGGTCCAAAATGGACCCATGAAGGTATTAATCGTTTTCGCCCACCCTGAGCCGGCTTCGTTCAGTGCTGCGCTCAAGGACACCGCTGTGACAAGCCTGACCCGCATGGGCCACGACGTGGTCGTCAGCGATCTCTATCGGATGAAGTGGCTCGCGGCGCTAGGCGTAGAGGACTTTCCGCAGGGCCGTGCCGACCCCGGCTACCTGGATTTGTCGCGCGAGCAGGAGCATGCCTTCAAACACAAGAGCCACAGCCAGGATGTGCAAGCCGAACAGGCCAAGGTCGCCGCGGCCGACCTGGTGCTGTTCCACTTTCCGGTGTGGTGGTTCTCCATGCCGGCGATTCTGAAAGGCTGGGTGGACCGGGTTTTCAGCCGCGGTTTCGCCTACTCGGCCGGCCGCAAGTACGACTCCGGCCATTTCAGGGGCAAACGTGCCATGTTGTGCCTCACCACTGGCACGGCGGCCGAGCTGTATGCACCCAACGGCATCGATGGCGACCTGCACCACGTGTTATGGCCCATCCACAATGGCATCCTGGCCTATGCCGGCTTCACCGTGCTGCCGCCTTTTGCCGCCTGGATGCCGGGCCGCGTCACGGCAGAACAGCGCAGGGATTACCTGGCGGATTATGAGGGACGCCTGAACTCGCTGGACAAGACCGAGCCGCTGTTTTTTCACCCCCGCGGCGACTACGACGACAGCCAGCGGCTCAAGCCCGGTGTGCAGGCCCGCTCGGGCGTGCAATGGAACCCGGATACGGGGCAAACGTTCGAGCAATCAGCGCAGGCGGTAGCGGCTGGCAAAACTTAGCGCTGCCATGCAGGGCCTGCAAGGCTATCCGGAGAACATCGTGGGCCATCAAGCTGCACCTGGTTTGCAGGTACAGTGGCAAGGACCCACTATGGCAACGCCAACACGTACCCGGCCATCCTCGAAGCCAATAAACCCATGTTGACGCACTCCGACAAGATTTATCCGGGCCAGCAGCTGCGTATTCCGCCTGCGGCCTGACGGGCTTGCAGCATGGCCCTTCACGCCAGCTTCCACAGCGGACCCGCGAACAAGTCTTCCATCTCCCTGCGCACCCTGTAGGCGAGGGTGCCAGTGTCGATGGCCACGTCGGCCCGGGGAATATCTTCCACGCTGGTCGGCGGATAAAGCAGGCCGTTGCCTGGTACGCCAAGCCTGGTGGCATTGGAGACGGCCATGCTTTCTATCGAAGGTTTGGAGCCGTCCAGAAAGCTGTTGAATATCTTCGGGTTGAGCCCGCCGCGCAGCGCCTGTTCGGGGCTGAGGCCGTAGTAGCCCCAGACCGTGTCGGGCGTGGATTCGCAAAAATGCGGCAGCATGCGCGAACGCCTCCAGGCAATACAGATTCATGCCGCCCGCCTTGTTTCGTCCAGCGGCACCGAGCTGGTCTGCATCGCACTGGCCGGCGGGCCGTCCTTCCAGGGCCGTTGCACCGGGTAGTCCTGCAGCAGGCAATCATCGGGCAGGCAGCTGATGGGTGTGAAGTCGCGGTGGGCTTCGACCACGCCGCGTCTGTGGCTGCCGGGGATAGACATCTGCGGCGCGTTGTATTCGTTCACGTCGTCGAGGAAGATCGCAATATTCATGGCGCGTTCGGTGGGCATCATGTCGTCATTGAGCCGGGTACCGTAGTCCTGGCGCCATTGCCAGACGTCGCCCTCAAACGCCATCTTGCCGTTGATCTTGAACCAATGCATGTAGAGCGCTTCGCCCAGCAGGTCCTGTACCGGTTCAATCATGCGCGGATGGCGCGCCAGCCTGGCAAAGGGTTTGCTCACAAGATGGGCGGCAAAGTTGGTGCGCACCGCGTCGCTGCCTTTTCGCGCACGTTGTAGGCTTCGCGCCGGCCGTACAACTCGGGCACGGCAGCGTTGAGCATGCGCGTCTCCCCGGGTGTGAACAGGCCGGGGAAAAACAGATCACCGTCGCGCTCGTACTGCGCGTGTTGTTGGGTCGTGCGTTTCATGACGCGTCTCCTTCATGGAATCGTGGCATGGGTGTACG
>JANLPN010000363.1:0-35681 GCA_031367285.1 Betaproteobacteria bacterium
GTCGGTGTGAAAGGATTCGAACCTTCGACCCCTTGCACCCCATGCAAGTGCGCTACCAGGCTGCGCCACACACCGAACTAATCTCGAATTATAACGGCGCGAAAACGGGCGCGGCTAATACGTGGCCGACAACAGTTCGCGTATCTCCGACAGTTCCCTGCGTACCATCAGCAACTGGCCAGCGACGGGCGCGGACGCGGCGTCCAGTTCGCTGTCCGCAAAATCATCCAGATCGCTGTCGCTGGTCTCGATGACCTCAACGCCCTCCAGCAACACCTCGCCATTCTTGCGTTTGTCGCGTTCGTTTTGCAGCAACTCCTGCATCTTGTTGCGTGCACCGCTGATGGTGAAGCCCTGGTCGTACAGTAGGTCGCGGATGCGGCGGATCATGAGCACCTCATGGTGCTGGTAATAACGCCGGTTGCCGCGCCGCTTCATGGGCCGCAACTGGGTGAACTCCTGCTCCCAATACCGTAGCACGTGGGGCTTGACCCCGCACAGATCCCCCACCTCACCGATGGTGAAATAACGTTTGGCGGGAATAAGAGGGAGCGCTTTCTCCATTGAAATCAATGCTGTAGGCGAGAAAGCTTTGAGGTTACTCTAAGTTTCCCGCAGATGCAAAGCATGTCTGCATCATGGCCCACAAATATCTCCACCGGGTAATCAAAGCGTGGCTGGCGTGCGGCCCTCGTCCTGGATCTGGTCTTTGAGTTTGTGGCTGGCGTGGAAGGTGACTACCCGGCGCGCCTCAATGGGGATTGCTTCGCCGGTACGGGGGTTGCGGCCCGGCCGAGGCGCCTTGGTGCGAATCTGGAAGTTGCCAAAACCCGAGATCTTGACATCGGTCCCTTCCACCAAGCTGCCGGCGATCAGGTCGAAAAACGCGTCGATCATGTCCTTGGATTCGCGTTTGTTCAAGCCGATCTGCTCAAACAACAACTCGGCCAGTTGCGCCTTGGTCAGGGCCGGCGTTTCCAGGCTTTCAATCGCGAATTCCATGCGCTCCCCCTCTTGCATTCTTGTTGTGTGGCCCCGCGCCTCAGGCGCGCTGGCGGGCACCAATCGCAGCGGATAGCTGGGCAACTATGGCCCGCACCGCGTTGTCGATCTGGGTGTCGGTCAGCGTAGCGTCGTCGCTGTTCAGCGTCAAGCGCACGGCCAGACTTTTTTCAGCCGGCTGCGCAGGAACAACAGCTGTATCTCCATGGGCCGGCTTGGGCCGGTAAATATCGAACAGCGTCGCGTCGCGCAGCAGCCCGTCGCTGGGTGCGGCCCAGATCGCCGCCATCAATTCGGCATGGGTCACCTGTTCAGCCACCAGCATTGCAACGTCGCGCTGCACCGGCTGGTGCCGGGAGACTGGCTTGAACTCGGGTACCGGGCGTTGCAGCACCGGGTCGAGTTCCAGTTCAAACATCACCGGAGCGCTGCTCAGGTCGTACGCCTGGCGCCATTTGGGGTGCAGTTCGCCTACAAAACCGATGGCCACGCCGGCTACCACCACCCTGGCGCAACGGCCGGGGTGCATGGCAGGATGCAGCGCAGGCTCGAAACTGGCTGCTAGCGGGGCCAGCAGGGCCTCCACATCGCCGCGTGCATCGTAAAAATCGGCACCGCGCTCCTTGCTGCCCCAGTGCGGCCCGTCAACACCACCACTGGCCATGCCCGCCACCCGCATGGGCTGGTGGAAACCCTCCACCGTGGTGTCGGTGTTCTTGACCGACGCGTCACGCAAAAAAACCCGGCCGAGTTCAAACACCCGCACGCGCGGGGCCTTGCGGTCCTGGTTGAACTTGAGTACCTGCAACAAGGAACTGAGCAGCGAGGAACGCATCACGTCCATCTGGCTGGCGATGGGGTTTTGCAGCTTGATCGGCGCCAGGTTGCCGGCCAGCTCGTGCTCCCAGCGTTGTTCGACGAAACTGAAGTTGATGGTCTCGGTATAACCCAGCGCGGCCAGGGTACGGCGCAGCGCAAACGGGCTGCGCTGCGCCTCAGGCCGGAGCCTGGTGGTAATCGGTGCCAGCGGCGGCGTATTTGGCAAATTGTTGTAGCCGATGACACGCGCCACTTCCTCGATCAGATCCTCTTCGATCTGCAGGTCAAAGCGGTACGGCGGTGGCATGACCGTCACGCTGCCGGTATCGTCGCCCGCGCCACTGGCCGGGGTCTGTGTGACGGGCAAGCCCAGTCGCGTCAGCGCATCGGCGCACTGGGCCATGGTCAGCGGCATGCCAATTACCCTGGATGCACGCGCCACCCGCAGGCGCACAGGCTCGGCAACCGGCAGGTTGACCTGCTGGTCATCGACAGGGCCACATTGCGTGTCTGCGGTGCCGCAGATATCCAAAATCAGCTGGGTGATACGTTCGATGTGTTCGACGGTCTGGCTCGGGTCCACACCGCGCTCAAAACGGTGCCCGGCGTCGGTGGCAAAGTTGTAGCGGCGCGAACGCCCGGCCACTGCACGGGGCCACCAGAAGGCGGCCTCCACATACACGTTGCGCGTATCGTCCGAGACAGCCGTGGCGTCGCCACCCATGATGCCGGCCAGCGACTCCACCTGCAGGTCGTCCGCGATGACGCCTACTTTTTCGTCCAGCGTGATGGTGCTGCCATTTAGCAGCTTGAGTTGTTCGCCGGACCGGCCCCAGCGTACGTCCAGACCGCCATGGATTTTGTCGAGGTCAAAAATATGCGACGGACGGCCGTATTCGAACATCACGTAGTTCGAGATGTCCACCAGCGCACTGACGCTGCGCTGGCCGCAACGCGCCAGCCTGTCCACCATCCACTGCGGCGTGGCGGCCTTGGTGTTGACATTGCGCAAGACACGTCCGGAAAAGCGGCCGCACAAATCGCCTGCACTGACCTTGACAGCCAACTTGTCGTCTGCGTTTACCGGAACCGCCGGAAAGTCCGGCGTATGAAGCGGAGCCCCGGTAAGCGCCGCAACCTCACGCGCCACGCCGTACACGCTCAGGCAATGGGCCAGATTGGGCGTGAGCTTGACGGTCATCAGGCTGTCGTCTAGGCGCAAGGTCTCGCGCACGTTCTGGCCCAGTGGCGCAGCCCCGTCAAGCTCCAGCAGGCCGCCGTGGTCGCCCGACAGCTGCAGCTCACGCGCCGAACACAACATGCCCTGGCTCTGCACACCGCGCAATGTTCCAAGCTTGATCACAAACGGTTTGCCATCCGCAACTGGCGGCAACTCGGCGCCCACCAGCGCACACGGCACCTTGATGCCGACACGGGCATTGGGCGCGCCACACACGATGTCGAGCAAGTCGCCCTGCCCTACATCCACTTTGCACACACGCAGGCGGTCGGCGTTGGGGTGCTGGACCGCCTGCTTGATTTCACCGACCACAACCAGTGTGAAAGGCGGTGCCACGGGCTTGAGTTCTTCCACTTCCAGGCCGGCCATGGTCAGCGTGTCCGCCAGTTGCCGGGTGGAAATTGGTGGGTTGCAAAACTCGCGCAACCAGGATTCTGGGAATTGCATGGTAGGGCCGGGAAATTATTGGAACTGCGACAGAAAACGGATGTCGCCATCAAAGAACAGGCGCAAATCGTCCACGCCGTAACGCAGCATGGTCAGGCGGTCAATGCCGGAACCGAAGGCAAACCCGATGTAACGCTCAGGGTCCAGCCCCATGTTGCGGATCACGTTGGGGTGCACCTGGCCAGAGCCGGAAACTTCCAGCCAGCGCCCCTTGAGCGGCCCGGCGCCGAACATGATGTCGATCTCGGCGCTCGGCTCGGTAAACGGGAAAAAGCTGGGGCGAAAACGGATGTCCAGTTCTCTGGTCTCAAAGAACGCCTGGATGAAATCAAGGTACACCGACTTCAGGTCCTTGAAACTGATGTTTTCTCCCACCCACAAACCTTCGACCTGGTGGAACATGGGCGAGTGGGTGGCGTCGCTGTCGACCCGGTAACACCGCCCCGGCACCACCACGCGAATCTCGGGCATGGATTGCCCGGCATCGATCAGGTTGCGGTACTTCTTGACGTGTTGCACCGCATGCCGGATCTGTACCGGGCTGGTATGGGTGCGCAGCAGATTGGGCGCGCTGGAAGTCCCGCCTTCCACGTAAAACGTGTCGTGCATGGAGCGCGCGGGATGGTCCTCGGGTGTGTTCAGGGCGGTGAAGTTGAACCAGTCTGCCTCTATCTCCGGGCCTTGCGCGACCTCGAAGCCCATGGAGCCGAATATCGCCTCGATGCGTTCGGTGCTCAACGACACGGGGTGCAGGCCGCCCGGTGTGCGCTTGCGTCCGGGCAGACTGACGTCGAGCGCTTCAGCCTGCAACTGGGCCTGCAATTCCGCCTCGGCCTGGGCCTCGCGGCGCGCCGTCAAAGCGCATTCGATCGCCTGCTTGGCAACATTGATGGCTGCGCCCCGCGACTTTTTCTCGTCCACGGACAAGGCCGCCATGCCTTTCATCAGCTCGGTGATGCGGCCCGCCTTGCCCAGAAACAGCGCCTTGGCGTTTTCCAGGTCAGCGGGTGTTACGGCCTGGCCGAAAGCAGCCCTGGCGGCGTCAATGATTGCGTCCAACTCGTTCATAGAAATCTCCCGTCGAAGAGTTTTGCCCATGCGCGCGGCGCACCCGCTCGGACACGCGCTCCCTGGGGTCGGCCGATGGCAAAAAAAAGGCTAGCGCTTTTTCAAGCTCTAGCCCTCGTTTCCGGTGCGCGGCAGGCGGTCGAACAGACGGCTCGCCCGCAGTGAACTCAAGCCGCCAGCTTGGCCTTGACTTGCTCCACGATGCCCGCAAAAGCCGGCATGTCATGCACCGCGATATCGGACAGGACCTTGCGGTCAATCTCGATACCCGCCTTCTTGAGGCCGTTGGCAAACTGGCTGTAGGTCAGGCCGCACTGACGTGCGGCGGCGTTGATACGCGCAATCCACAACTGGCGGAACACACGTTTCTTGGTACGGCGGTCACGGTAGGCATATTGCCCGGCCTTCATGACCGCTTCTTTGGCGATCCGGAAAACGTTACCGCGGCGACCGCGAAAACCCTTGGCAAGGGCCAGAACTTTTTTGTGGCGGGCGCGAGCCGTTACACCACGTTTGACGCGAGGCATGTTGTTACTCCTTGTTCGTCGGGGTTAAATGCCGAAGCCGGGCAACATTTGCGCCACGTGACCCATATTGGTCTCATGCACAGCTGTCGGTCCCCGCAAATGGCGCTTGTTCTTGGTGGTCTTCTTGGTCAGGATGTGACGTTTGAAGGCTTGACCGCGCTTGACGGTACCACCGGGACGAACGCGGAAGCGCTTTTTCGCGCCGCTCTTGGTCTTCATTTTGGGCATTGCATGCTCCTTCTACTTTGTGCTCGCGAGGCGTCTGCAATGGGTTTGCAGCCTTGTTGGCCCCGAGCCACTTTTTGTGGCGAGTTTTACCTCACCACTTTTGGCAATCCATCGGTGACCAGACCCATGGATTGCAAACTCTTTATGACGCCGCGCTAACCGCCGCGTCCGCCGCCGCTTTGGTGGCCATTTTTTTCTTGCCCGGCGCGATCATCATGATCATCTGACGCCCTTCCAGCTTTGGAAACTGCTCCACCAAAATCAAGTCGCCCAATTCCGCACGGATTCGGTTCAACAAGGCCATTCCAATTTCCTGGTGCGTAATTTCACGACCCCGAAAACGCAGCGTGATCTTGCACTTGTCGCCTTCGGCCAGGAAGCGCCGGATATTGCGCATCTTGATGTTGTAGTCGCCATCGTCGGTACCGGGCCGGAACTTGATTTCCTTGATCTCGATAACCGTCTGCTTGGACTTTGCTTCCGCCGCCTTCTTCTGCTCCTGGTACTTGAACTTGCCGTAATCCATCAATCGACAGACCGGCGGGTTCGCCGTGGCAGAAATTTCAACCAGATCAACGTCCATTTCGCCAGCCAGTCGCAATGCCTCCATCAGACTGACAACCCCCATGGGCTCATTCTCAGGCCCGGAGAGGCGGACTTCCGGCGCCATGATTTCCCGGTTAAGGCGATGTTTGCGTTCTTCGCGGTGACGGCGGTCACGAAATTCAGTAGCGATGGTTCAGTCCTTCAAAACATTTGCCACAAACGAGTGGCGAAAGCCGCGCAACACACGCAGACAAACTGGAATCGAGTAGTCAAATAAACTCAGACAACAGACTTGTGAGTGATGTCACCAGCGATTTTTTGCGCGAACGCTTCGAGGGACATCACACCGAGGTCAATGTTTCCCCGGGCGCGCACTGCAACAGCACTTGCTGCCATTTCCTTGTCGCCTACAACAAGGATATATGGCAGCTTTTGCATTGAATGCTCCCGGATTTTATACGTAATCTTCTCGTTACGGAGGTCGAGGTTAACCCTGAGGCCCTGATTACGCAGCGTTTTCGCCACACTGCATGCATATTCGGCCTGCGCGTCCGTGATGTTGAGCACCGAAACCTGCAACGGCGCCAGCCAGGCCGGTAATGCCCCGGCACTTTCCTCGATCAATATGCCAATGAAGCGCTCCAGGCTGCCGACTATGGCCCGGTGCAGCATGACGGGGCGATGGCGGGCACCGTCTTCGCCCACGTACTCGGCGTCCAGCCGTTCCGGCATGGAAAAGTCCACCTGCATGGTTCCGCATTGCCACTGCCGGCCAATCGCGTCTTTGAGCGTGTATTCGATCTTTGGCCCATAGAAGGCGCCGTCGCCGGGTGATATTTCGAACTCGCAGCCGGAAGCACGCAAGCTCTCCATCAGCGCTTCCTCTGCCTTGTCCCACACCGCGTCTGAACCGATGCGCTGCAAGGGCCGGGTCGCAACCTTGTAGATGATCTTGCGAAAACCGAAGTCCGTGTAGACCTTTTGCAAAAGCGCTGTGTAATTGACGCACTCCTGCAGGATCTGTTCTTCGGTACAGAAGATATGGCCATCGTCCTGCGTAAAACCACGCACACGCATGATGCCGTGCAGCCCGCCTGAAGGCTCATTGCGATGGCACTGGCCAAACTCCCCATACCGCAGGGGAAGGTCGCGGTAACTCTTGATGCCCTGCTTGAAGATCAGTATGTGGCCGGGGCAATTCATCGGCTTGAGCGCGTACTCACGCTTTTCCGACTCGGTCACGAACATGTTTTCGCGGTACTTGTCCCAGTGCCCGGTCTTTTCCCACAGGCTCTTGTCGATGATCTGCGGGCCCTTCACTTCCAGGTAACCATTGTCGCGGTAGACCTGACGCATGTACTGCTCCACGCACTGCCATAAGGTCCAACCCTTTGGATGCCAGAATACAAGACCGGGAGCGTGGTCGTCGATATGGAACAGGTCTAGTTCGCGCCCGAGCTTGCGGTGGTCGCGCTTCTCGGCCTCCTCGATCATCGTCAAGTGCTGTTGCAGTTCGTCCTTGGTGGCCCAGGCCGTGCCGTAAATGCGTTGCAGCATTTCATTGCGGTGGTCGCCTCGCCAATAGGCACCGGCCAACTTCATCAGCTTGAAAAACTTCAGCTTGCCCGTGCTGGGCACATGGGGGCCGCGGCACAGGTCTTCGAACGCACCCTCGCGGTACAGGGAAACATCTTCATTAGCCGGAATGCTGGCAATGATCTCGGCCTTGTAGTGCTCGCCCATGCCTTTGAAATACGCCACCGCCTCGTCGCGTGGCAGCACTCGGCGCGTGACTGGTTCATCCCTGGCCGCCAGAGCCGTCATCCGCTTTTCAATCGCGGCGAGGTCCTCCGGTGTGAATGGCCGCTTGTAGGAAAAGTCGTAGAAGAATCCGTTCTCGATCACCGGGCCGATGGTGACCTGGGCGTCCGGGAACAGGTCTTTCACCGCATAGGCCAGCAGGTGCGCCGTCGAGTGGCGTATGACTTCAAGCCCAGCCGCATCTTTGGCCGTGATGATGGACAGGTCACTGTCGGCCTCGATACGGTGGCTGGTGTCCACCACCTTGCCACCAATCTTGCCGGCCAGCGCGGCCTTGGCCAGTCCTGCACCGATGGAGGCGGCCACTTCGGTCACCGTCACCGGGCCGGGGAACTCACGTATGGAACCGTCAGGAAGTGTGATGTGAATCATGGGATCAATCCAAAAAAGTCAGGGCGCAAAAAAAGCGCGGACGGTGCCGCGCTTTTTTTGTTGAAGAAAGGGTCTGGTCAGGACCGCGCATACGAAGCGCGCGACTTACTGCTTCGTGAACTGTGTTTTCCCCATCGATGTAGTTCGCGGTGTCATAACCAGGATGCCTTTCTCGCTCTTGTTACTGGTCGCAGTGTAGTGGTACCCATGGAGTTTAACCCGACTCCAAGGCCCCAATATTTACGGATGGGGTCCCGGGTATTTCGCCAGCACAGCGTCTGAACCCTGGCTCTGTACTTCCCACACTCGGTCGCCCTCATGCAGTTGCGCTTGCACTTCATTCGCCGTGATCAACTTACGACGGGACTTGCACCGATAGGAGTGCGCCCGGGCTGGGCGCACAAAAGAAACCCCGCTAAAGCGGGGTTTACAGGACACCCCTTTCCCGGGTGCACACCGGAGCCTGTTGCCAACTACTTGTTGGCGCGGGTACCGACTACTTCGATCTCTACACGGCGGTTCTTGGCGCGACCTTCGCTGGTCTTGTTGTCAGCCACTGGCTGCTTCTCGCCCTTGCCTTCAGTGTAAACACGGTTCTTTTCGATGCCCTTGGAAACCAGGTAAGCTTTGACGGCTTCCGAACGCCTTACAGACAGGCCCTGGTTGTAGGCGTCGCTACCGACAGAATCGGTGTGACCTACAGCGATAACCACTTCCAGGTTGATGTCCTTGACCTTGCTTACCAGATCGTCCAGCTTGGCTTTGCCTTCAGGCTTGAGCACGGACTTGTCGAAATCAAAGAACGCATCGGCGGCGTAGGTCACCTTGGTGGCTGCCGGAGGCTGAGGTGCCGGAGCGGGAGCCGGTGCAGGTGCGGGGGTGGGAGCGGCCATCGGTGCGGGGGCAGGTGCCGGTGCAGGTGCCGGTGCAGGTGCAGGTGCTGCCATCACAGGTTTGGGGGCCACGATGGCGCCGTCACAACCTACAGCGGCGGTAGCCGGGGTCCAGAAATTGTCGCGCCAGCAAAGTTCGCTGCTGCCGTTTTTCCAGACCAACTCGGAGCTGCCATTGCGCCAGTTGTCGATCGTTTGGGCGCCGGCGGCGGTAGCAAGTGCAGCAGTAGCAAACAACATTGCCACTTTATTCAGATTCTTCATATTTCTCCTCAATGAGACAAAAGACGCAGCGTGACTGCGGTGTGTTGGAAGCCCCCGGTGACCGCCACCCAAGGCATGTTTTGTATTGTGCCATACACAATACGTGCCGCAAGGCAGAACAGGACGTGGCTCTGTAGGACTAAAGCCCGATTGATCCCATCTGTTGCCAGTTAGCGACATCTGCTTACCCGTAAAATTACTGCTTTCCGTCGCAAAGCCTCCGCATGACCCAGTTCGCCAAAGAAACACTGCCAATCAGTCTTGAAGAGGAAATGCGGCGAAGTTACCTCGATTACGCCATGAGTGTGATCGTCGGGCGCGCATTGCCCGACGCCCGGGATGGCATCAAACCGGTGCACAGGCGGGTGTTGTTCGCCATGCATGAGCTTAGCAACGACTGGAACCGTGCCTACAAGAAGTCGGCCCGCATCGTAGGCGATGTAATCGGCAAATACCATCCCCATGGGGACCAGTCGGTGTACGACACCATCGTTCGCATGGCGCAGGATTTTTCCATGCGCCACATGCTGGTGGACGGCCAGGGCAACTTCGGGTCGGTGGACGGCGACAACGCCGCCGCCATGCGCTATACCGAAATCCGTCTGGCCAAGATCACCCATGAGATGCTGGCCGACATCGACAAGGAGACGGTGGACTTCGGCCCCAATTACGACGGCTCGGAAAAGGAGCCGCTGGTTTTGCCCAGCAAGTTGCCGAATCTGCTGGTCAATGGCTCCGGGGGGATTGCTGTCGGCATGGCCACCAACATCCCGCCGCACAACCTGAATGAGGTGGTCGACGCCTGTCTGCATCTTTTGCGCCACCCCGAGAGTTCGATTGACGAGTTGATGGAGATCATCCCAGCGCCGGACTTCCCTACCGCAGGCATCATCTACGGCATCAACGGCGTCAAGGATGGCTACCGCACCGGCCGTGGCCGGGTAGTGATGCGCGCCAAATGCCACTTCGAGGACATCGACAAGGGCCAGCGCCAGGCCATCATCGTTGATGAGTTGCCCTACCAGGTCAACAAGAAAACGCTGCAGGAACGCATGGCCGAGCTGGTGCACGAAAAGAAGATCGAAGGTATCAGCCACATCCAGGACGAAAGTGACAAGTCCGGCATGCGCCTGGTGATAGAACTCAAGCGCGGCGAAGTACCCGAGGTGGTGCTTAACAACCTGTACAAGCAGACCCAGTTGCAGGACACCTTCGGCATCAACATGGTCGCCCTGATCAATGGGCAACCCAAGCTGTGCAACCTGAAAGACCTGATTGAGGTTTTCCTGGAGCACCGCCGTGAGGTGGTCACCCGGCGCACCGTGTTTACCTTGCGCAAGGCACGTGAACGCGGCCATGTGCTCGAAGGCCTGGCGGTGGCACTGGCCAACATTGATGAATTTATCGCCATCATCCGCAACGCCCCGACCCCGCCGGTGGCTAAGGTCGAGTTGATGAACCGGCCGTGGGACAGCACGCTGGTGCGCGAGATGCTCACCCGCACGCGTGCCGACGGCGGTATCGTGAATGCGGACGATTACCGCCCGGACGGAATGAACCGGGCCTGCGGCATGGGCACTGACGGCCTGTACCGCCTTTCCGACACCCAGGCACAGGAAATCCTGCAGATGCGGCTGCAGCGCCTGACCGGGCTGGAGCAGGACAAGATCGTCGCCGAATACAAGGAAGTGATGGCCGAGATCGAGGATCTGCTCGACATCCTGGCCGAGCCGCAGCGTGTCACGACCATCATCATCGAGGAACTGGGCCACATCAAGCAGGAGTTCGGCCAGACCAAACTCGGTGCGCGGCGCAGCCTGATCGAACACAGCTCCTACGATCTCAGCACCGAAGACCTGATCACACCGACCGACATGGTGGTGACGCTGAGCCACAGCGGCTATATCAAGAGCCAGCCGCTGTCCGAATACCGGGCGCAAAAACGCGGCGGCCGCGGCAAGCAGGCCACCGCCACCAAGGAAGACGATTGGGTCGATCAGCTTTTCATCGCCAATACCCACGACTACATCCTGTGCTTTTCCAACCGCGGGCGCATGTACTGGCTCAAGGTGTGGGAAGTACCACAGGGCTCGCGTGGATCGCGCGGCCGACCCATAGTGAACATGTTCCCCCTACAGGAGGGCGAGAAGGTGACGGTGGTGTTGCCGCTAACCGGCGAGAAGCGCAGCTTTCCGAGCGACCAGTACATTTTCATGGCCACCAGCATGGGAACGGTCAAGAAGACCACGCTGGATGAATTCAACAACCCGCGCAAGCTCGGCATCATTGCCGTGGATCTCGATCCGGGCGACTTCCTGATCGGCGCGGCGCTGACCGATGGCGAACACGATGTGATGCTGTTCTCCGATGGTGGCAAGGCGGTGCGTTTTGACGAGAACGACGTGCGTCCTACCGGCCGCAACACACGTGGCGTGCGCGGCATGATGCTGGAAGACGGCCAGGGCGTAATTGCGATGCTGGTGGCCGAAGACGAACAGCAATCGGTCCTGACGGCGACCGAAAACGGCTACGGCAAACGGACCGGCATTACCGAATACACGCGCCATGGCCGTGGCACCAAGGGCATGATTGCCATCCAGCAGAGCGAGCGCAATGGCAAAGTGGTAGCGGCGACGCTGGTGCACGTGGACGACGAAATCATGCTGATCACCGACAAAGGTGTTCTGGTGCGCACCCGTGTGAGCGAAATCCGCGAACTGGGCCGCGCTACACAAGGCGTGACCCTGATCGGGCTGGACGAAGGTTCCAAGCTCAGCGGCCTGCAACGCATCGTGGAAAACGATGCCAATCCTGTCGATGGCGAGCCCCCGGTTGATACGGTGCCGGACGACGGCGGCGACGCTGGCAGTTGAGCATCACCCAAGAACCAACCAGACTCCATGAAGAACACGCTGCCAGAACTCAGGACGCGGATCGACGCCATTGACGTGCAGGTTCTGACTCTGTTGAATCAGCGCGCGGCCCTTGCAGCGGAGGTGGGCGAAGTAAAACGCGCCGAGGGTTCTCCCGTGTTCCGGCCCCAGCGCGAGTTCGAAGTCATTCGCGGCCTGCAGGCGCGCAATACCGGCCCGCTCAAAAATGAGGGCGTTGCCAACGTGTGGCGCGAGGTCATGTCCGCCTGCCGTGCGCTGGAAGCGGTGCAACGCGTCGCTTACCTTGGGCCGGCCGGAACTTTCAGCGAGCAGGCGGCATTGCAATTTTTCGGCTCGAGCATCACCCATGTGCCGTGCGTGAGTTTTGACGAAGTGTTCCACGCCGCTGCATCGGGCCGCGCGGAGTTCGGTGTCGTGCCGGTAGAAAACAACACCGAAGGCGTGGTGACCCGATCACTCGATCTGTTGCTGAATTCCCCGCTGCACATCGTGGGCGAGGTGAGCCTGCTAGTGCGCCACCATCTGTTGCGCCAGAAAGACTCACTCGATGGCATCGAGGTCGTGCTGGCCCATCCGCAGGCCCTTGCGCAATGTCATGGCTGGCTCGGCACCCACCTGCCGCACGCTGAGCGCCGTGCTGCGTCCAGCAATGCCGAAGGTGCGCGGCTGGCCGCCACCAATCCGTCGTGGGCCGGCATTGCGAGCGAACGCGCCGGAACGGAATTCGGGCTGCATGTGGTTTCGCACGCGATACAGGACGACGCATTCAACCGCACCCGCTTTTGTGTCATCTGCCTGCCCCAAACGCTGGAAGCGCCACAAGCCTCCGGCATCGACTGCGTTAGCCTGATCGTGTCGGTGCCGAACCGCCCGGGCGCGGTCCATGACTTGCTGGTGCCCTTGAAGACACATGGCGTATCCATGACACGTTTTGAATCGCGCCCGGCCCGTTCCGGGAAATGGGACTACTACTTTTATATCGACATCCAAGGACACCCGTCCCAGCCCCATGTGGCGGCCGCGCTGCGGGACCTGCAGGGCCTGTGCGAGTTCTACAAAGTGCTGGGTACCTACCCGGTTGGTGAACAATGACTGAATTGCCATGGAACCAGAATGTTTGAACAGTTAGGCCTGATAGGCTGTGGATTGATGGGTGGGTCGTTTGCGCTGGCACTAAAACGTGCCGGGCTGGTCAAACGTGTCGTGGGTTACAGCAAGTCCCCGTCCACGACGGAGCGTGCGCGGCACCTCGGCGTCATTGACGTGGAGGCACCCTCTGCTCTGTTGGCTGTATCCGGCGCGGATATCGTATTGATAGCCGTACCGGTGGCCTCGACGGAGGCCACCTTCAAGTCCATCAAACATCTGGTCACACCCACGATGCTGATCATGGACGTCGGCTCCACCAAACGTGATGTGGTTGATGCCGGCCGTCGTTCGTTGCGCGAGCAGATCGGCTGTTTTGTGCCGGCGCACCCGATTACCGGCAAGGAACTCTCCGGGGTGGAAAACGCCGACGCGGATCTGTATGCCGGGCGTCAGGTCGTGCTCACGCCGATTGACCGGACCAACGGTGTACAACTGCAGCAGGCCATCGACGTCTGGGCGGCCCTGGGCTGCCGGGTGGTCAAGATGACACCCGAGACACACGACGCCGCGTTCGCGGCCGTGAGCCACCTGCCCCATCTGATTGCGTTTGCCCTGATGAATGCCATCGGCGGTCAAGCGCTGGGCAAGGACTTTCTGTCTCTGGCCGGTCCGGGATTCCGGGACTTCAGCCGGATCGCCGCGTCGGATCCGACCATGTGGCGCGACGTCATGCTGTCAAACCGCGAGGAGTTGCTGGCGCAATCCAAGATATTCCAGCGCAACCTGGAGGCGCTCGAACTCATGATCGCCAATGGGAATAGCGATGCCTTGCTGGAGCAGTTTGAAAAAGCCAGTACCGCCCGCGCCAACTGGAGCATGGCCAAGCAGCACAAGTAAGAACCCATTCTCAATGTTTGCCACGGAGTTTCTGGATATTCCGCCGTTGAACTGCGCAGGCGGGCGCGTGGTGCTCCCGGGCTCGAAGAGCATCTCCAACCGGGTTCTGTTGTTGTCCGCCCTGAGCGCGGGCACAACTACTTTGCACGACCTGCTGGACTCCGACGATACCCGGGTGATGCTGGTTGCCCTGCGCCAGCTCGGGTGCGGGGTTTCGCACAATGGATCTACGGTCGCGATCACCGGCCTGGGCGGTGTTCTCTCAAATCGGCAGGCGATTTTGTTCATGGGCAACGCGGGCACCGCGATGCGCCCGCTAACGGCCGCCCTGGCCGTGCTGGGTGGTGACTTTGATTTGCGTGGTGTGCCGCGCATGCACGAGCGTCCGATTGGCGACCTCGTCGATGCCTTGCGCCAGCTTGGCTGCCACATTGACTACCTCGGAGTTGACGGGTTCCCGCCGCTGCGAATTGGCGTACCGGACCTGAAACTTGACCAGCCGATCCAGGTCCGGGGCGACGTATCGAGCCAGTTCCTCACCGCACTGCTCATGGCCTTGCCGCTGGTCGCGCGCCAGGACATCGTGATTGAAGTGCGGGGCGAGCTGATCTCGCGGCCCTATATTGAGATAACGCTCAATTTGCTGGCACGGTTCGGGGTACAGGTTCGGCGCGAAGGGTGGCAACGTTTTGTCATCCCGGCGCAAAGTCAGCTGCGCTCTCCGGGAACGCTGTACGTGGAGGCCGATGCCTCCTCCGCGAGTTACTTTATTGCGCTTGGCGCTATCGCGCCATCGAACGGGCAAGTGTTGCGTATCGAGGGTGTGGGGGCGGACTCGATACAAGGCGACATTCGTTTTATCGAGGCGGCGCGGCTGATGGGCGCGCACGTCGCCAGTGGCCCGAACTGGCTCGAAGTCTCGCAAGGCCCGGACCGCGACGGCAGGCCGCTGCGGGCTATCGATCTGGACTGCAACCACATTCCCGACGCGGCCATGACCCTTGCGGTGATGGCTCTGTACGCTCAGGGCACCACGACCCTGCGCAATATTGCGAGTTGGCGCGTCAAGGAAACCGACCGTATCGCCGCCATGGCCACTGAGCTGCGCAAGTTCGGCGCCACCGTGGTGGAGGGGGCCGACTTTATTGCCGTCACACCACCTGAGTCGCCGGCTGAATGGCGCGCCGCCACCGTACACACCTACGACGACCACCGCATCGCCATGTGTTTCTCGCTGACGGCATTCAACCCGGCCGCGCTGCCGGTGCGCATACTTGACCCCCAATGTGTCGCCAAGACCTATCCAGACTATTTTGAGACCCTGTTTTCAGTCGTGCAAACACCGCTGGAGCGTATTCCGGTCATTTGCGTGGATGGCCCGACGGCCTCGGGCAAGGGAACCCTTGCGGCCGAGCTGGCGCGCCGGCTGGGTTACCACTTTCTGGATTCGGGCGCGCTCTACCGCATCACTGCGCTCGTGGCCACCCGTGCCGGCTTGCTGCTCGATACCTCTGGCGAAGACGCGATTTCGGCATTGGTCAAAGGCATGGAGATCCGCTTTGATATGGGCCGGATTTTCCTGGGCCCGGAAAACGTCAGCGAGTTGATACGCAGCGAGGAAATGGGCATGAACGCATCCCGGGTCTCCGCGCTACCCAAGGTGCGCACAGCGTTGATTGTGTTGCAACATGCATCGCAACTGCTGCCCGGCCTGGTAGCGGACGGGCGCGACATGGGCACGGTAATTTTTCCGCGCGCCACGCTAAAAGTGTTTCTGACCGCAAATGCCGCCCGGCGCGCCGAGCGGCGCCATAAACAGCTGATTTCAAAGGGAATTCCAGCTACAATCGCGGGCTTGCGCGCTGACTTGGAGGCTCGCGATGCGAGGGACTCGTCCCGCAGCACCGCACCTTTGAAGCCGGCGCCTGACGCCAAGCTGCTGGACAACTCGGATTTGACCGTCGAACAGTCGGTCGAGATCGTATTGAACTGGTGGCAAAGCGGGCAGCCGTATCAAGACACTTGATGCACTGCAGACAGAAAAGCCGGGGTTTTCCGCCCTTGCATTGGTCCACACGACTCCCTTCGCGCTTCTCCCTTGCGCCCTGGTTGTGTGGTTGCTTAACTTAACCTGCGGTTCCTCCGCATTACAGAATGTCCGAATCTTTCGCCGCCCTCTTTGAAGAATCCCAGAAACGCTCCGAAACCCGCATCGGAGAAGTCGTTACCGCCGAGGTGGTACGCATAGAACACAGCTTTGTAGTTGTCAACGCCGGCCTCAAGTCCGAGGCCTATGTACCATTGTCGGAGTTCAAGAGTGACAAAGGTGAACTCGAAGTCCAGGTCGGTGAGTTTGTATCGGTGGCGATCGTCGCAATGGAAAACGGCTACGGTGACACGATCGTCAGCCGCGACACGGCCAAGCGCCTGGCCTCATGGATGTCGCTTGAGAAGTCGCTCGAATCCGGCGAGTTCGTGACCGGCACCACCAGCGGCAAGGTCAAGGGTGGCCTGACCGTTCTGGTCAACGGCATCCGTGCCTTCCTGCCCGGTTCGCTGGTGGACACCCGCCCCACCAAGGACTTGTCTCCGTACGAGAACAAGACCATGGAGTTCAAGGTCATCAAGCTGGATCGCAAACGCAACAACGTGGTGTTGTCGCGCCGTGCCGTGGTCGAAGCCAGCATGGGCGAAGAACGCGCCAAACTCATGCAAACCCTCAAGGAGGGTTCTGTCGTACAAGGCGTGGTCAAGAACATCACCGAATACGGTGCGTTCGTGGACCTCGGCGGTATCGATGGCCTGCTGCACATCACCGACATGGCCTGGCGCCGGGTACGCCACCCCAGCGAGGTGGTCACCGCCGGGCAGGAAATCACAGCCAAGATTCTCAAGTTCGACACCGAGAAAAATCGTGTATCCCTGGGCCTCAAGCAAATGGGTGATGACCCGTGGATGGGCGTCAACCGCCGCTATCCGCAGGGCACTCGCATGTTCGGCAAGATCACCAACATCGCCGACTACGGCGCGTTCGTGGAACTCGAACCCGGCATCGAAGGACTGGTGCACGTGTCCGAAATGGACTGGACCAACAAGAACGTCGCACCGAGCAAGATCGTTGCATTGGGTGACGAGGTCGAAGTCATGGTTCTTGAAATCGACGAAGACAAGCGCCGTATCAGCCTGGGCATGAAGCAGTGCAAGGCCAACCCGTGGCAGGAATTCGCGCAGAACACCAAGCGCGGCGACCGCGTCAAGGGCCCGATCAAGTCGATCACCGACTTTGGCGTGTTCGTGGGTCTGGCGGCAGGCATCGATGGCTTGGTGCATCTGTCCGATCTGAGTTGGAACGAGCCCGGCGACGCCGCGGTGCGGAACTACAAGAAGGGCCAGGACGTGGAAGCGCTGGTGCTGGCCGTAGACGTGGACCGCGAACGCATTTCTCTCGGCATCAAGCAACTCGACTCCGACCCGTTCACCACCTTCGTGTCGGTCAACGACAAGGGCCAGGTCGTGACCGGCAAGGTCAAGACGGTGGACCCCAAGGGCGCCGAGATCGACCTGGGTCAGGACGTCATCGGTTATCTGCGTGCCTCGGAGATCAGCCGCGACCGCGTGGAAGATGCACGCAACGTGCTCAAGGAAGGCGACGAAGTTACCGCCGTGGTCGTGAATGTGGACCGCAAGACACGCAACATCCAGTTGTCGATCAAGGCCAAGGACGCCGCCGACCAGCAGGAAGCCATGGCCACCTTGAGCCAGAACTCGCTGCGTGAAAACGCCGGCACCACCAGTCTGGGCGCGCTGCTGCGAGCCAAACTGGACAACAACTGATCTGTGTCTTTGTGGGGTAAGTGATCGCCCGGCAGCATGCCACGCCGGGCGACGCTTTACCCATAGCTGGATGCTTCATGACCCGATCAGATCTTGTTGAAGAGTTGGCGAGCCGATTTGGCCAGCTCACGCACAGGGACGCCGAGTTTGCCGTCAAGGCGATTCTGGATGCGATGAACGATGCGCTGGTATCGGGGCACCGCATAGAAATTCGCGGCTTCGGCAGCTTTTCCGTAAACCGCCGGCCACCCCGCATGGGGCGCAATCCGCGCAGTGGCGAAAGTGTTGCCATTCCCGAAAAACGGGTGCCGCATTTCAAACCGGGCAAGGCCTTGCGCGAATCGGTGGACCAGCGCACGGCGGAAATACAGGCCACAACCGGCCAAGGCGGCCACCGCTCCTGAGCCGCATTGCGACACTAGAATGGCTACGCATGAAAAACCCCGCATGGCTGCTCAAGTGGATACTGAAAGCGGCCATTTTTTTTACCCTTTTTGCATTTGCGTTGAACAACCAGCACGAAGGCAGCGTGCATTTTTTCTTTGGTAGCCAGTGGCGCAGCCCCATGGTGCTGATTGTGCTGGCAGCGTTCGCGACCGGTCTGGTCGTCGGGGCTTTGGGCATGGCGCCGTGGTGGTGGAAACACCGCAACGCAACATTGCGCGAGCGCCTGTCGCAAGTAGTCAAAGCCGAGCCGGACAAACCCGCCTCGTCCGGCCCACAACATGGAATTTGACGTAAGCTGGTTGCTGCTGGGCCTGCCGATCACATTTGTACTGGGGTGGATTGCGTCGCGCTTCGATCTGCGCCAGCTGCGCCTCGAAAACCGCCGGGCGCCCAAGGCCTACTTCAGAGGCCTGAATTTCCTGCTCAACGAGCAGCAGGACCAGGCCATTGACGCCTTCATCGAGGCGGTTCAAAACGACCCCGATACGTCCGAACTGCATTTTGCGCTGGGCAACCTGTTCCGCCGCCGCGGCGAATACGAGCGTGCCGTGCGGGTGCACCAGCATCTGCTGTCTCGTGGCGACCTGAGCGCGGCGGATCGGCACCGGGCGCAACACGCGCTGGCGCTCGACTACCTTCGCGCCGGCCTGCTGGACCGGGCCGAGGAAGCCCTGCTCAAACTGGAAGGCACGCCCTTTGAGTCCGAAGCGCGGCTGGCCCTGCTGGCCAACTACGAACGTTCGCGCGACTGGGTCCATGCCGCCGAGGTGGCCAAGCGGCTTGAGGATGCCGACCAGGGCAGTTTTGCCGGCCGGCTCGCGCACTACCTGTGCGAACAATCGGCGGCGCACCTCGCGGCGCACGAACCGGACAAGGCCCAGACATTGCTGGAGCAGGCCATTGCCGATGCGCCTGCGGCCCCGCGCCCTCGTATGGAATTGGCCAAGCTGCTGAGCCAGCGCGGTGATCCAGCATCCAGCCTTGCCGTGCTGGAAAAAATTCTGGGTGCCGCACCGGCAGCCCTGCCGCTGATTGCCGGCCACCTGGCGCAACTCGCGATTGCCGCCGGTCGTGCGGCAGGCAGCCTGGCATTGCTCAAGGCTCACTACGCGCTGACGCCTTCCATCGACGTGCTGGAGGCCATCGTGGCACTCGAAATACACCAGGGCGAATCTTCCGTGCAGGCCAGAAGCTGGTACCTGCGCCACCTGGAGCGCGAACCTTCACTGGTCGCCGCAGCCCAATGGATTGCCGGCGAAAAACTTGAACACGAGCAATTTCATCCGCTGGTACAACGCGCGCTCGACCATGCCGTCAAGCCGCTCACGCGTTACCGTTGCGCCGCCTGTGGTTTCGAGGCCAAACAGCATTTCTGGCAGTGCCCGGGTTGCCAGGCCTGGGACAGTTATCCGGCCCGGCGCGTTGAAGAGCTTTAGAGCCGCTCCAGCTTTTTCAATCGGCTCGCGCCGCCACAGTCAACGCAAGCGCGGGCGGCGCCGTTATGGTGCTGACCCTGGCTCTTGCCCAGGGTACGGTCCCTAACTGCATTTCACCCACCAGGAGATAAAACCCATGTTGAAGAAAATTCTGGCCATCATGGCCATGTTGTACGCGGCAGTCGCATTTGCCGCCGTAGACGTAAACAAGGCAACGGCCGCTGAACTCGACGGCATCAAAGGCATCGGACCGGCAATTTCAACCAAGATTCTGGACGAGCGCAAGAAGGGCAATTTCAAGGACTGGAACGACTTCATCGAGCGCGTCAAAGGCGTGGGCGAAGGCAACGCCGCCAAGTTCTCCGCCGAAGGCCTGACGGTCAGCGGCTCGGCCTTCAAGGCCACTGCGGCACCGGCGGCAAAAGCGGCGGACGCCAAGCCCGCCGCTGCAGCCGCACCGGCAGCCGCCAAAGAAGAGAAGAAGGACCCCAAGACTGAAGCCAAAATGAAGGCCGACGAAGCCAAAGCCAAGAAGAATGCCGACAAAAAGGCGAAGGCGGAAGAAAAGAAAAAAATGGCTGATGAAGCCAAGGTAAAAAAGGAAGCTGACAAGAAGGCCAAGGCCGACGCAAAAATGGCCAAGGACACCAAGGCAGATGCTGCCAAGCCGGCCGCCAGCGCCGCCAAACCAGCTGCGAGCGCTGCCAAGAAATAGTTCCGCTTGCCATGCGTAAAACGGCCTGATTCTCAGGCCGTTTTTTTTGCCCCATGTTGTTCTCAGGATAACCTGCGTGCACGGCAGGCAGCCTGCAGCGCCGCATCGTCCTGCACCAGCAGCCACTGACCTGCAAGTTGCGCGGCCGCCTGTTGCGCGCCGGGTATTGCACCTTCTTTCGCGGCTTGCTCCAGATTCCGCGCTGCTTCAGCCAGCGCCAGCGCCCCGCTCATACGCGCAGCCCCCCTGATGCGATGGGCCATCGCGCTCAGAGCAGCGAGATCACCCCGGGCGCTGGCAAATTGCAGGTCCGCGGTGCTGGCGTCCATGCTGGCCATAAAAGTTTGCAGCACCGCGGCAATCACGTCCGCCTCGGCGCCAAACATGTCCCGCAGTACCGTGGCATCAAAAACCGGCACGGATTGCCGCGTAACCTCTGGCGACGTCATGGCGCCGCAAGATTACGCTCAAGCAAACTGCGCAACTGCTGGAACTGGAACGGCTTGGTCACGTAGGCGCGGGCGCCCAGGGCAATCGCCTGCTGCAGCCGTTCGGGCTCCGCGCTGGCCGAAAGCATGATGAACGGAATCGCTCGCAGCGCGGCGTCCCCCTGCAGTGCCGCCAGGACCTGAAAGCCGTTCAGGCGCGGCATCATGAAGTCGCAAATTATCAGGTCAGGCGGGCTGCTGCGAGCCGCCTCAAGCCCCACCAGACCGTCTGGCGCGGACGCCACCTGGTGCCCTTCGAGCTTGAGGAAACGCACCAGGTTATCGCGGATCTGGGTCTCGTCTTCAATGATCAGGATATTGGCCATGGCGTCTCGGTCCCATACACATCCGTCATAAGGTAACCTGCGCCTGTTGGGCTGCGGTGCGAGCTTGCTTGGGGCGGCCCCCCGGCGCGGCGCTCATATACGGACTGTAAAAGAAGTTCCGTGCCCCGGCTCGCAGTGCACCTGGATCTGGCCGCCATGCAACTCCACCGAGCTCTTGACAATGGCCAGGCCAAGCCCGGTGCCCTGGATATTGCCCACGTTGCTGGCCCGATGGAAAGACTCAAAAAGGTGCCCGATTTCCGCCGGCGGAATGCCTATCCCCTGGTCGGAAACTTCAAACACCAGCCCTGCGGCATCGCGCGCTACACGGAACCCCACCTCGCCACCCGCAGGTGAATACTTGATGGCGTTGGACAGCAGGTTGCCAAAAATGTGGCGCAGCAGCTTCTCGTCGTAATTCCCGGCGCCAAGATCCGGTGCGAAGTCGGCCACCACCACGCAGCGCGTGGCCGGGTGCTGCGCACGCGCCTCATCCACCAGCCGGCCACACAGTGCCTGCATGTCCACCAGATGGGGTTTGAACTCCAGCATGCGGGCTTCCATCCTGCCAATGTGCAGCACGCGTTCCAGCATGCCGGTCATGCGGTGCACGCCGTTCTCTATCGCCTGGATGATCTGCTGCTGGTCCTGGGGCGGGAGCCGGTCGCCGTAGTCCTTCAGCAATTCCGCCGATGACAGTCTGCTGGCCCGCGGCGTGCGGAACTCGTGGCTGGTCATGGAAACAAAACGCGAGCGCAGGTCATTGAGCTCGCGTTGCCGCTCCAGTGCGGCACGGATGTCGTCCTCGGCCTTTTTGCGTTCCGTGATGTCCAGAAAAGTCCAAATAACTCCGGAATCCGGATCCCGATCACGAATGCACCGGCCGGACATCTGCACCCAGAACACCTCCCCATTGCGACGCATCATCTGCCGCTCGTTGGAGAAAGTACCATGGGCAACCAGCGCCGCGTGTTGCTCCAGGCCCAGACGGTCCCACATTTCACGGTCGGGGTGCACCTGAACCGACGATTTGCCCATCAACTCCTCGCGGCTGTAACCCAGCATCTCGGCGTATTTCTCGTTCACCCATTCGTGCCTGCGCGCGACCGACAACGCAATGCCCACCAGCGCGCTGTTCAGGATCGCCTCGCGCTCCGAGGAGGTTTTCTGCAATGCCTCTTCCAGCTCCTTGCGCCGCGAGATGTCGGTCACCACCCACACCGTGCCCTGACTCAACTCGAGCTTGCTCACGGCCTTGCCGGACAGCGAGGCCCACAACAGGCTGCCGTCGAGCCGGCGCATGCGCAACTCGGTCTGGAACCCCTCACCCTTGCGGATGCACTCGGCCACCTCGGTTCCCACGCGCAAATACTGTTCACGCGACTCGTACAAGGTCTCCATCGACACCAGTTTGTCCTCTTCCCGCGCAACGCCAAAAATCTGCAGCATGGCGTCGTTGGCCCAGCGAAAGCGGCCCTGCGGCGTGAGAAACGCGATGCCGACGACGGAACTCTGCAAAATGGTTTCGCGCTCTTCCAGCGTGCTCTTCAGCTGCGCCTCGAGTGCCTTGCGGTCGGTGATTTCAGAGAAAAACGTCAGGGTGGCGGTGCCGCCATCCCAGGGCACGATGGTGACGCCGATGTCCAGCCAGCGCACCACCCCACCGGGCAGCAGCACACGGATTTCGTAACGGTTCGGTATGTCTTCTCCGGCCAGGCGCCGACGCCTGCGTTCGTCTACCAGCGGCCTATCCTCGGGATGAACCCGGTGCAGGTAACCCTCGCGCAACATCTCTTTCACCGACATCTGTACGATTTCAGCGGCGCGCGAATTGACGAATACAAACCGGGTCCCCTGCACCACCACCATGCCCTGGCCCAGGTGCTCCACCACCGAGCGGTAGCGCTCTTCGGAGCGGCGCAGTGCCTCCTGCTGGGTCCAGCCAAGAATATGATCAGTGCCCGGAGTCAGGTCCTGCGCCGGTCGCCCGTCGATTGGCATGGTGTTGGATCGGTCATAACGTGCATTTCAGCGCGTCGCCGCGGTGACAACCTGCGGCGACGCGGCAACCCGGTCGGGTGCTGGCGCATAGGATAACCTGCCACCCGGCAAGCGCGCCGGCCCCATCCACTCGCCATCGGGCGAGTCGTCGCCAATGGCCTGCCGGCTTGGTATCGAGGCAGTCGCGGCAATCACGAGAATCAGCAACAAAACAGCGGCGACCAACATGAGGTGGACAAAAATAAACATCGTTCTCTCCCGTATTTTAAGAAGCTGCAACCAAGTCCGCAGCGGGTTTACCGTTCTGGTCGTTTCCCCGGACCGGGGGCTTCGCCAGCGGCGAGCATTCTCTGCGCCGCTGGTGTGGGTGTATTGTGGGAAACGCGTGTTTCAGGCCCGTGTCACCCGCTGACGCTTTGTATCGTTTGTATCTGCGCTGCTCGCGCTCCGAACCGGCTCCAGCGGCATTTCGCCGCCATAATTGCAACAGACCATTCAAACCCGGCCCAACTTGAGCACCGACAAACCTTATCTGCTGGTGGTGGAAGACGAAGCCACCCAGCGCCAGATCCTGACCGAGTACCTGTCGCGCCACAGCCTGCGGGTCGCTGCCGTGTCCAACGGCGCCTTGATGCGCACCGCGCTGGAAGCGGAATTGCCCCGGATCGTCCTGCTGGACATAGGCCTGCCCGGCCAAGACGGCTTTGCCCTCGCACGCTGGCTGCGCGAGCGCCATCCCCGCATGGGCATCATCATGGTGACCGGCGCCACCGACTCGGTGGACCGTATCGTGGGCCTGGAGACCGGCGCCGATGACTACGTGACCAAGCCCTTCGACCCGCGGGAATTGCTGGCACGTATCAAAAGCGTGCTCAGGCGCACCTCCATGCCGGAGCCCGCCACCGAATCCCAGGCCGCTGCGCTGGAAGCCGAGCTGCCACTAGTGCAACTCGGCCGCTGCCGGTTCGACCGCCAGCGCCGGATTCTGCTGGCAGCCGACGGTACGCGCGAGGCGCTCACGGCCACCGAATTCGACCTGCTGGACCTGTTTTGCCAGCATCCCAACCGGCCCCTTACGCGTGAATGGCTGCTGGAAACCACCAGCCAGCGCGATTACGATGGTAGCGACCGCAGCATCGACCTGCGCGTGACCCGGCTGCGGCGCAAGATCGAGACCAATCCCGAGAATCCGCAGACCCTGCGCACGGTCCGCGGGGTGGGTTATATGTTGTCTTTGGGTTGACCAACGCGGCGTTGTCAGACCTGCGCCTCGCTGCGAGGCTTTGGCAGCCGGGCTGCATCGAGCACCTGCGCGCTGGCAAGGTTCCTGAGCGTATTGAAACCCAGGTAAACCATGGCCTGGCGCACCGACGCAAGCTTTCCGGGCAGGTAGCTATAACGATCATTGACAACCTGAAGGATTCGGGCACTCACTGCCGGAAGCGCACTTACCACGGCAGCCCAGTTTTTGGGGGTGCAGTCAACGTCGCAGGCCAGAGCGACTAACTTTTTCACTTCTTCCCGGGAAAATGGCGTGTATCCAGGACCGGTGCTGTCGCTGGCAAATTGCGGATGTGTCATGTGGCTCTCGCTGAATGCTTGGTTGAATCGCGACCAGCGAGAGTGTGCAAGCACCATGTATCCAGGCCATGTTGCGCGAGCCCTGTTTGTATTATTTGTATCGCCGCGGTCCGCATGGTCCCACGCTGCCGTGCTCAAAGCCGCAGGGAGCGCAGAACCCCCAGCAATTGCTCCCGCGCAAACGGCTTGGCCAGGCGGCCGTCGGCGAGCGCATCACCCCGGCCCTGCGCCTGACCGGCATCTGATTCCCCCGTGAGCAGCAGAAAACGTGTCCCGCAAAGGGCTAGGTCGGCGCGAACAGCCGCCAACAAGCCGTAACCGTCCAGGTAAGGCATGTTCAGGTCCGACAGGATCAGGTCGGGCAGGTAGTCCCGCGCGGCTTGCAGGCCGGCACACCCGTCGGCGGCACTGCGCACCTCATAACCTTCGAGTTTCAGCAGCATCGACACCGTGGTGCGGATGAAAGGATCGTCGTCAACAACCAGGACGCGGATGGTGGCCAAGGGGTGGTGGGATTCGGCGTCGTTTCCGGCAGTCTAACGTCAGGCCCTCAGGGGATGCGCGATCTCGCGCGCCACGATGACCCACTTTCTGGGGCCCGAGGCCACGCGAAGCCCCATGATTCTTACGCCGCCGTAACAGTCTATACGTACCAGCACAAAGGCAAGCAGTGCCACCAAAGCCAGAACAGGAACAAAGATAACGGCGGCAAAAATCAGCAGGTACATGGCAATCTCCGGGGCATCCAAACAGTGGCGGCCTGTGCAGCCGGTCACTGGAGAGTATGCAGGCACCACGTATCACGGCGGTGTCGTATTGGGTCACGGTCTGTATCGTCTGTATCAGCTTGCGGGCCCATAACCACCACCTCCGGGGGTGTGGATCTCGAACACGTCACCGGCCGCCACCTGCGTCTGCCCGATGTGCCCAAGCTGCTCCACCGTACCATCGGCGCGGACCACGCGGTTGATTCCCGGCATGCCCGGTGCGCCGCCCGCCATGCCAAAGGCCGGAAACTTGCGCCCATTGGACAGGATGCTGGCTGTCATGGGCTCCAGAAAACGCACCCGGCGCACACCACCGTCACCACCGTGCCAACGGCCCGCGCCGCCGGAGCCATGGCGTATTTCATAACTGTCGAGCCGCACCGGGAAACGGAACTCCAGCACTTCGGGGTCGGTGAGGCGCGAGTTGGTCATGTGTGTCTGGACCACGCTGGTGCCATGGAAGCCACCGACCATCCGGCCCGTGGCATCACTCACGCCACCCGCGCCGGACCCACCCGAAATGGTTTCGTAATACTGGTAACGGGCATTGCCAAAAGTGAAATTGTTCATCGTGCACTGGCTGGCCGCCATCACGCCCAACGCGCCGAACAATGCATTGGTGATGCAGGTGGACGTCTCCACGTTGCCCGCAACCACCGACGCCGGCGGATCGGGGTTGAGCATGCAACCGGGCGGGATGATGACCTTGAGCGGCTTGAGGCAACCCGCGTTGAGCGGTATGTCGTCGTCCACCAGGGTACGGAACACGTACAACACGGCTGCCATACACACGGCGGTAGGCGCATTGAAGTTATTGGTTTGCTGGGCCGAGGTGCCGGTGAAGTCCACCTCCGCGCCGCGGTTTGCGGCATCCACACGGATCGCCACCTGGATCAGGGCCCCGTTGTCCAGCGGCAAGGTAAACGCCCCATCCCGCAGTTTCGTAATGACGCGGCGCACCGACTCCTCGGCATTGTCCTGCACGTGGCCCATGTAAGCCTGCACCACGTCCAGCCCGAAATCGGCCACCATCTTGCGCAACTCCTGCACGCCTTTTTCGTTGGCCGCAATCTGGGCACGCAGATCGGCCATATTCTGCGAGGGGTTGCGTGCAGGGTGTAGTCCCCCCTGCAGCAAAGCCAGCATGGCTGCTTCCTTTAGCACGCCCCGGTCGACCAGCTTGACGTTGTTGATCTGCACCCCCTCCTCCTCAATACGGGTCGAGAACGGCGGCATGGAGCCCGGCGTGGTGCCTCCCACGTCCGCATGGTGGCCTCTGGAACCCACATAGAAAGTGGGGCTTGCCGCCGCCGCGTCCAGGTAGACCGGGGTGATCACCGTGATGTCCGGCAGATGTGTACCCCCGTGGTAGGGGTCGTTGAGCACAAACACGTCGCCTTGCTGCATCGTCGCGGCATTCTCGCGAATCACGGTCTTGATGCTTTCGCCCATGGAACCCAGGTGCACCGGCATATGCGGTGCGTTGGCAATCAGATTACCAAGTGCATCGAACAAAGCGCAGCTGAAGTCCAGCCGCTCCTTGATGTTGACCGAATACGCGGTGTTCTGCAGTTGCAGGCCCATCTGCTCGGCAATATTCATGAACAGGTTGTTGAACACCTCCAACAGCACCGGGTCGGCGGTTGTACCCGCAGCGTATTTGACCGCACGCTGCTCGCGCCGGCTGAGTACCAGGTGGTCCAGCGCGCTCAGGTTCGCTTCCCAGCCCGGCTCCACCACGGTGGTGGCGTTTTTCTCGGCAATGATGGCCGGGCCGCGGATGGTGTCGCCACAGCGCAGATCCTCGCGCACCACCAGCGCTGCCTGGTGCCACTGCCCACCCGAATACATGGGCACTGTGTCACGGCGCGGCACCTCACGCGGCGGGTGCAGGGGGTAGCGCGGCTCGGCCGGTGTATCGCCGGCCACCACCGCTTCCACCGATACCGCCTCGACCACCAGCGCCTTGCCCTGCATCAGAAAGGCAAAACGCTGGCGGTAGGCGGCCTCGAAGGCTGCCGTGATCAAGGCCACCGTGCCTTGCGGGTCGGACCGCCCGCCCTCGGGGTACCGCACCACCAGCGCGGAGTCGCTGCCCTCGAAGCGCACGTGCACGCGCCGATGCATGTCTATCCGCCCATCGCCCAGTTCCTGTTGTACAAGCTCGCGCCGGGCCGCCGCCGCAAGCGCGTCCAGCGTGCTGTCGATTTCCGCGAGCGCATCGACGCCCAGCTTGCGCTCCACCGCCTGCTCACGGATGACGGTCTGGTCCGCCAGCCCCATGCCGTAGGCGCTCAGCACGCCCGCCAGCGGATGCACCAGCACGCGCTCCATGCCCAGGGCATCGGCCACCAGGCAGGCGTGCTGGCCCCCGGCGCCACCAAAACACTGGAGCGTGTAACGCGTCACGTCATAACCGCGCGCCACCGAAATTTTCTTGATGGCGTTGGCCATCTGCTGCACGGCGATATGGATAAAGCCCTCGGCCGTGTCTTCGGCGCTCAGACCGGTAAGCGCGGCAAGCACCCTGAATTTCTCGCGCACCACGTCGCCGTCAAGTGCCTCAACGCCCCCCACGCCAAAAACCTTGGGGAAGTAAGCCGGTTGCACCTTGCCCACCATCAGGTTGGCGTCAGTCACGGCCAGGGGCCCGCCGCGCCGGTAGCTGGCCGGGCCGGGGTTTGCGCCGGCGCTTTGCGGCCCCACCCGAAAACGTGCACCGTCAAACGCCAGAATCGAGCCACCACCCGCCGCAACCGTGTGGATGCTCATCATCGGTGCACGCATGCGCACACCGGCGACCTGGGTTTCGAACTCGCGCTCGAACTCGCCCGCATAGTGCGACACATCGGTGGAGGTACCGCCCATGTCGAAACCAATTACCTTGACCGTCCCGGCAATCGCCGCCGACGAGTTGTCGAAGGCCAGCTCCGCTGTGCGTGCCATGCCCACAATCCCCCCCGCCGGGCCGCTGAGGATGGCATCCTTGCCCTGAAAGGCCCGCGCATCGGCCAGCCCCCCCGACGACTGCATGAAAAACAGCTTCACCCCCGGCATGTCGTCCGCAACCTGGTCCACGTAACGGCGCAATATGGGCGACAAGTAGGCATCCACCACCGTCGTGTCGCCACGACTGACGAACTTCATCATCGGACTGGTTTCGTGCGAGGTGCTGATCTGGGAGAAGCCGACCTCCCGCGCAATGCGTTTGGCGGCCAGCTCGTGGGCTGTATAGCGGTAGCCGTGCATGAACACTATGGCCACACTGCGCAGGCCCTTGGCATATTGCGCCACCAGGTCGGCCCGCAATTGCTCTTCGTTCAGCGGCGTCAGCACGTCGCCAAACGCTCCCACACGCTCCTGCGCCTCAACAACCACGCTGTACAGCAGCTCGGGCAATACGATATGCCGGTCAAACAGGCGCGGGCGGTTCTGGTAGGCAATCCGCAAGGCGTCGCGAAAGCCGCGCGTCGTCACCAGCAGCGTGGGTTCGCCCTTGCGCTCCAGCAAGGCATTGGTGGCCACGGTGGTCCCCATCTTGACGCACTCCACCAGCGCCGGCGTCACCGGCTCGCCGCCGCGCAGGCCCAGCAAATGGCGTATGCCGGCGACCGCTGCGTCGCGGTACTGCTCGGGGTTGTCGCTGAGCAGCTTGAGCGTCAGCAGCACCCCGTCCGGGCGTTTGCCCACCACGTCGGTGAAGGTGCCTCCACGGTCAATCCAGAATTGCCAGCGGCCGGCGGCTTCGGTGAAGGGTTGCATTGTTTGGTACGGCATTTCCTGGCAACTCTACCTCGTGTCAGGCCTACTTGCGGGATTGCCTCGGACCCGCTTGCAGGATTGATCCGGACCCGCTTGCGGGATGGGCTTGGACCCGCTTGCAGGATGGGCTTGGACCCGCTTGCGGGAAAACCCCAGCAAATCAGCAGCGGACTTGCCCTGGGTACGACTTATGCTTGAAAGTGTTCACCACGCTTCCTCTTTTTGTTCCAGGAGTTATTCATGAAACTGACCCGCCGAGCCCTGACCACGGCCTTTGCTCTTACCCTGACCGCTTTTGCCGCCGCGGCCACGGCGCAAACCAAGTGGGACCTGCCGGCAGGTTATGCCGCCACCAACTTCCACTCGATCAATCTGGCCGAATTTGCCAACGATGTGGACAAAGCCACCGGCGGCAAACTGAAAATTACGGTCCATGCCAATGGCTCGCTGTTCAAGGCCCCGGAAATCAAACGCGCGGTGCAAGGCGGCCAGGCGCAGATTGGCGAAGTGCTGATCTCGAACTTCAGCAACGAGTGGGATCTGTTTGGCGCCGACGCCCTGCCCTTCCTGGCCGACAGTTACGACGAAGCCGTCAAACTCTGGCGCGTGCAGAAACCCGTGTTTGAGAAGAAGCTGGCCGAGCAGGGCATGTTGCCGCTGTACGCCGTGCCTTGGCCACCACAGGGCATCTACGTGAAGAAGCCGATCAGCTCGGCGGCCGACCTCAAGGGTGTGAAGTGGCGTGCCTATAACCCGCAGACATCGCGTATTGCGGAGCTGGTGGGCGCGCAGCCGGTCACGATCCAGGCCGCGGAGTTGTCGCAGGCACTTGCCACCGGCGTGGTTGAAAGTTATATGTCGTCCGGCTCGACCGGCTTCGACACCAAAACCTATGAGAGCCTCAAGTACTGGTACGACACCCAGGCCTGGCTGCCAAAGAATATGGTGATCGTCAACAAGGCGGCATTTGACGCACTGGACGGCCCCAGCAAAGCGGCGGTGCTAAAAGCCGCCGCGGACGCCGAAGTGCGCGGCCTGGCCGCATCCAAACGGGCCAACACCGAATCACTGGATAAACTCAAGGCCAACGGCATGAATATCATTGCGCCTTCGGCCCAGCTTAAGGCCGACATGAAGAAGATCGGCGACGTGATGCTTGCCGAGTGGCTGCAAAAAGCCGGTCCTGAAGGCAAGGCGCTGGTAGACGCATTCAACAAGCCCTGAGAAGTTGTGGATCGCTCTTCCGCACGGCCTGGACTGAGCCAATGCGCAAGCTGTTGAACGCGCTCTACGACAGCGCTGCCGCCGTGGCGGCGCTTTTTCTGGTCGGCCTGCTGGTCATGGTGCTGCTGTCCATTGCGGGAAGGCAACTGCACTTCAATGTTCCGGGCACCGATGCCTACGCTGGTTACCTGATGGCGGGCAGCGGCTTTCTCGCGCTGGCACATACGCTCAAACGGGGCGAACACATACGCGTCACGCTGCTGCTCGGCGCGCTCAAGGGGCGGTGGAGAAAAGGCATGGAGTTGTGGGCACTGGCCTTCGCCACCCTGCTGTCGGCCATGTTTGCGTTTTATTGCTGCCGCCTGGCCTGGCAGTCAAACACTTTTCATGACATCTCCACCGCCAACGACGCTACGCCTCTGTGGATTCCCCAGATCGGCATGGCGGCGGGAGCGGTCATCCTGGCCATCGCCTTTGCCGACGAACTGGTGCTGGAGGTGCAGGGCAAACGGGTCGAACGCTCCAGCGGTGAAGCGCTGCGCAATGAATAAAAACAAGGTGCTCGATGAATGACTTTGCGATCACTGCCGCCCTGCTGGCGGCCCTGCTGCTGATCCTGGGCAGCGGCGTATGGATCGGGCTCACGCTCACCGGTGTTGCCTGGCTGGCCGTGACCCTGTTCTCCACCCGGCCGGCGGGTGACGCCATGGCGGTCACGGTGTGGGGCTCGTCGTCAAGCTGGACGCTTACGGCGCTGCCGCTGTTCGTATGGATGGGCGAGATCCTGTTTCGCACCCGCCTGAGCCAGGACATGTTCAAGGGCCTTGCCCCGTGGGTGCAGAGCCTGCCCGGCCGGCTGCTGCATACCAACGTGATCGGTTGCACCATCTTCGCCGCGGTATCGGGCTCCAGCGCGGCCACCTGCGCCACCATAGGCAAAATGACACTGCCCGAGCTGACCGGCCGCGGCTACCCTGAACCGATGGTCATCGGCACGCTGGCCGGCGCCAGCACGCTGGGCCTGTTGATACCGCCGTCCATCATCATGATCGTGTACGGTGTGGCGGCCGAGGTGTCGATCTCCAAGCTGTTTATCGCCGGTGTACTGCCAGGCATCATGCTGGCGCTGCTGTTCTCCGGCTACATCATTGTCTGGGCCTTGCGCAACCCGGGCCAGGTGCCGGCGGCGGACCGCAGCTTCACGCTGATGGAAAAACTCTCCGCCTCGCGCAGCCTGATCCCGGTAGTCTGCCTGATCCTGGCGGTGCTGGGCTCGATCTATTCGGGCTTCGCCACCGCCACCGAAGCAGCAGCGGTGGGTGTGGTGGGATCACTGGTGATTTCAGCCCTGCAGGGTTCCATGGGCTGGGTCAACTTTCGCGACGCGCTGATGGGCGCCACGCGCCTGTATTGCATGATTGCGCTGATCCTCGCCGGCGCGGCCTTTCTGACCCTGTCCATGGGGTATATCGGCCTACCGCGCCACCTCGCCGAGTGGATAGCAACGCTGGGCCTGAGCAAGGCCCAGCTGATCGTGGCCTTGTCCATCTTCTACATCATCCTGGGCTGTTTTCTGGACGGCATCTCCATGGTGGTGCTGACCATGGGGGTGCTGATGCCCACCGTCAACGCGGCCGGAATAGACCCTATCTGGTTCGGCATCTTTATCGTGCTGGTGGTCGAGATGGCGCAGATCACACCGCCGGTGGGCTTCAACCTGTTTGTGTTGCAGGGCATGACGGGCAAGCAGCTCACCTGGATTGCACGCGTGACCATGCCGATGTTCTTTCTGATGTGTGTCGCGGTAGCCATCATCTATATCTTCCCCGGCATCGTGACCTGGCTGCCGCGGCAAATGGCCAGGTAGCGCTTTGGTGCCGCTGTCCGGCGAAGGCGGCTCGTTATGATCCCTGCATGATTTCCGTCATCGCCATCTGCGTCGGTGCCAGCCTGGGTGCGTTGGCGCGCTGGCGCCTGGGTTTGTGGCTGAGCCCGGGTGCCGTCATGCCTTTTGGCACGCTGGCCGCCAACCTGATGGGCGGTTACCTGGTGGGGGTCTGCGTGGCCGTGTTCCAGGCCATGCCGCAACTTGATCCGGTATGGCGACTGGCACTCATCACCGGGTTCCTGGGCGGGCTAACCACCTTTTCCAGCTTCTCGGCCGAAGTGGTGGGCATGCTCGTTCAACAACGTTACGCGTTGGCCATGGGCACAGCCACATTGCATATTTTCGGATCGTTGCTGCTTACGGTCGCCGGCATACACACCGCCACGTATTTCATGGCTGGCCGGAGCTGACCGGTGCGGCGCTGGAACGGCTGGGGCGATGACGCCACCTCCATGGCCCTGGATGGCCGTGCACGCACCATGTTGTCCGCGCGGCTTGGGCCAGGCCTGCCGGGGCAGGATGCGGCGCTGCAGGATACGCTGGCCCGGGTGCCGGCCTCGCGCCTGCCGGCCCATACGCTGATCCTGACCGACGCGGCCACGCGTTTTGCGATGGCGATGGGCGAGAGTTTTGGCGACTGGCTTCGCAAACGTTTTGGCGCCTTGCCTCCGGTGCCCGACGGCGTAGCCTACCCCGAGTCGAACCAGCAGGTACGTATCCTGCTGGATCTGGCGCAGCAGCACAACTGGATCGTGATCCCGTATGCCGGCGGCACCAGTGTGTCCGGGCACCTCGACTGCCCGATCAGCGAGCGGCCTATCCTGTCGGTCAACCTGGGCCGCATGAACCGGCTGCTGCATCTGGACAAGCTGAGCCAGCTCGCCACTTTTGGCGCCGGCACGCCAGGGCCGCTGGTGGAGGCCCAATTGCGCGCGCAGGGTTACACCCTCGGGCATTTTCCGCAGTCCTTCGAATACTCCACGGTGGGCGGCTGGGTGGTCACGCGCTCCAGCGGCCAGCAGTCGCTGCGTTACGGCCGCATCGAGCAATTGTTTGCCGGCGGGCGCATGGAAACACCGCTGGGCACTTTGACGCTTCCGACCTTTCCCGCAGCCAGCGCGGGGCCTGATCTGCGTGAACTCGTGCTCGGTTCGGAGGGCCGTTTCGGCATCCTTACCGAAGCCACGGTGCGGGTGTCGCCCCAGCCCGCACACGAGAGTTTCCACGCGCTGTTTTTCCCGCACTGGGAGGCGGCCGAGACCGCCGTGCGTACCCTGGTGCAGCACAAACTCCCGCTGTCCATGTTGCGCCTGTCCAATGCGATAGAGACCGAGACCAACCTCTCGCTGGCAGGGCACGCGCGGCTCATCAGCGCGCTGGAGCGTTACCTGTCCTGGCGCGGTTGCGCAGCCGGCAAAACCATGCTGATGCTGGGTGTGACGGCCGACACCCGTACCGCGCGTTTCGCGCTGCGCGAGGCGCGGCGCGTGCTGGCGCCCCACGGCGCCGTGTACATAGGCCGGGCCATGGGCGACAAGTGGTCGGCGAATCGCTTCAGGGGCCCGTACCTGCGCAACACCTTGTGGGAATTGGGCTATTCGGTAGACACCATGGAAACAGCCGTGGACTGGCCGCAGGTCAGCCGCCTGATGCCGGCCATGGAGCAGGCCGCGCGCGACGTGTTTGCGCAGTACGGGGAACGGGTGCATGCGTTCACGCACTTGTCGCATCTGTACCCGCAGGGCAGCAGCATCTATTCCCAATTCGTCTGGGCTAATGCCGCGGGCGGCTTCGGTCCCAACTTCGAGCGCTGGCAGCGCCTCAAGGCAGCTGTGTCGGCCACGATTGCAGCGCACGGAGGCACGGTGAGCCACCAGCACGGCGTCGGGCGCGACCAGGCAACCCACCTGCCCGAGGAAAAAGGCCCGCTGGGCATGGCCACGCTGGCCGCTTTGTGCCACCACTTCGATCCGCAAAAAATCATGAACCCGGGCAAGCTGCTGCAGGACGAAGGGCCATGGGCGACTTGACGCCGGCAATGGAGGCCATGGCCTCCGTGGGGCCTGCGCCGGCCGCTTCACTTCCATCGTCGCAGCGCGAACGCCTCAGCGCTCTGGCGCGGCTCGACACACAGACCTGGGACCTGGTCATAATCGGCGGCGGTATCAGCGGCGCGGGCGTCGCACAACAGGCGGCGCGCCTTGGCTGGACGGTGCTGCTGGTGGAGCAGCGCGATTTTGCCTGGGGCACCTCGAGCCGCTCCTCCAAACTGGTCCATGGCGGGCTGCGTTACCTAAAACAGGGCGCGCTGCGCACCACCCTGCATTCGGTGCGTGAACGCGATCGGCTCATGCGCGAAGCGCCCGGGCTGGTAGAGCCGCAGAGTTTCCTGTTTGCCGATTGCGTCGGCCGCAAGCCGGGCCGCTGGATGTTCCAGCTCGGCCTGGTGGTCTACGACCTGATGGCCGGGCGGCATAGCCGCGTGTGGGCCGACCTGGCCACTACACGCGTATTGGTTCCCGGCCTGGCACCACCCCATATGCGTGGTGCGCTGGTGTTCCAGGATGCCAAAACCGACGACGCGCGCCTGGTCTTGCGCGTGTTGGCCGAAGCACGGCGCGACGGTGCCCTGGCGCTGAACTACGTTGCAGCGCAATCGCTGCAGCTTGACGCCGGGCGGGTACGCGGCGTCACACTGCAGGATGTTCCCAGCGGCCGGCAATTCCAGGTACGTGCCGGGGCCGTGGTCAACGCCACCGGTGCCTGGGCCGACCGGCTGCGCGGCGCGGTTGGCGGCAAACCGATGCTGCGTCCGCTGCGCGGCAGCCACCTGGTGTTGCCGTTCTGGCGCCTGCCGGTAGCCCAGGCCGTGAGCTTCATGCATCCGCAGGACGGGCGGCCGGTGTTTCTCTATCCGTGGGAAGGCGCCACGCTGGTTGGTACCACCGACCTCGACCACCAGGGCAACATGGACCTGGAAGCCTCCATCACGCGAGCCGAGGTGGACTACCTGCTGGCCGCGGTCAACGACCAGTTCCCGGCTGCCGCCATCGACGCTGCCGACATCAGCGCCTGTTATGCCGGGGTGCGGCCCGTGGTGGACGA
>JANLPN010000368.1:0-2687 GCA_031367285.1 Betaproteobacteria bacterium
TGCCGCTGGCGGCAGCGGGCGCCGGCGCCACGACCTTGAACTGGGACAGCAGCGCCTGCATGCCACGCACCAGCAACAGCGTGTCCAGCCCGACCGCCACAAAACGCGCGCCAAGGCCTATGTAGTGTTTGGCCAGCGTGGTGTCGGGCGTGAGAATGCCAGGTGCCTTGCCGGCACGCAGGATGCGTGTGATGGCATCTTCGATGGCTGCCTGCACCTCGGGGTGCCCTGCATTGCCGACATGCCCCATGGAGGCCGACAGGTCGGCCGGTCCGATGAACACGCCGTCCACGCCTTCGGTATGGGCGATGGCGTCGAGGTTGGCCAGTGCCAGCCGGGTCTCGGCCTGCACCAGCAGGCAGACCTGGGCATTGGCTTCGCGTGCGTAGTTGGGGTAGCGGCCCCAACGCGAGGCGCGTGCGCCCGCCATGCCACGGAACCCGTCGGGCGGGTAACGGCAGGCCTGCACCAGCGCGTGCGCCTGCTCGGGGGTATCAACCATCGGTACCAGCAGCGTCTGCACACCCATGTCCAGGTATTGCTTGATCACGGTGCTGTCGCCGATCGGTATCCGGGCCACCGGCTGGCTGTCATAGGCTGCAATGGTTTGCAGCTGGGCCATCACACTGCGCAAGTCGTTGGGCGCGTGTTCGCTGTCGATCAGCAACCAGTCGAAGCCCGCGCCCGCACAGATCTCGGTGCTGTAGGGGTTGGCATGCTGACCCACAGGCCGATCTGCGCCTGCTGGTTCTGCATGGCCCGCTTGAAGCGGTTGACGGGGGTTTGCATGCGTGTATTCTCAGACAATGTTGGACGGGGGAGGTGCGGGTCAGGAGATGCGGTGCCGGCGCTTATACAAAACGGAAGGCGATGGCGCCCAGCGGGCCATAGTCAATATGGAAGGTATCACCGGCCACGGCGTGGGTGGGCCGGGTGAAAGAACCACCCAACACCACTTCGCCTTTCTCCAGAAACTCGCCCCAGGGTGCCAGTTTATTGGCCAGCCAGGCGACACCCGTGGCGGGGTGGTTGAGCACGGCCGCCGCAACGCCGGACTCCTCAATCACGCCGTTCTTGTACAACAGGGCACTGACCCAGCGCAAGTCAACCGCGTTCGGTTTTACCGGCCGCCCGCCGGTGATGATGCCGGCATTGGCCGCGTTGTCGGCAATGGTGTCGAACACCTTGCGCATGACCTTGGTGTAGCGGTCGAACTGCTCGATGCGGGCGTCGATGATCTCGATCGCCGGTACCACGTAGTCGGTGGCGTCCAATACATCGAATATCGTCACATTGGGGCCTTGCAGGCGCCGACCCAACACAAAGGCCAGCTCCACTTCCACGCGCGGAGCGATAAAACGTGTGGCCGCGATGTCGCTGCCCTCCGGGATAAACATGTCGTCCAGCAGCGTGCCGTAGTCGGGCTCGGTGATCTGGCTGGCCTGCTGCATGGCGCGCGAAGTCAGTCCTATCTTGTGGCCACGCACCACCCGGCCCTGCGCCAGTTTTAGCTGGACCCAGGCGCGCGACACCGTGTAGCCGTCGGCAACCGTCATTCCGGGGAAACGCTTGGAGAAATGCTCCACCTGCACGCGGGTCTGCTCGGCCTGTTGCAGTTCGGTCGCGAGTTGTGCCACCAGTTCTTCAGAAAACATGTCGTTCGACCCCTAAGGTCTTTGAAACAGCGGATGCAGGTTGCTGTGTTTGGCGTCGAATACCTCGGGGCCTTCGTCGATCTGTAGTGTGATACCGACATGGCGCTGCATGAAGACCGGCTGGAAGTGGGCCTTGGTAGTCATCAGCAAGGCATCTCCCGCACGTTTGTGGGTAGCGTCGTTGCGTCCCCGGCCCATGCGCAGGTTGAGGTATACAAACGCGTAGTCGCCTTTGCCGTCGGCCACCGCGTAGTGCGCTGCGGGGTAGGCCAGCACCCGCGTGCCGCCGGTCGGGAAAACCTGCTTGCCGGCATCGTCCTGTACGCCCAGCATGGTGTCGGCCAGGCTGCGGCACAAGGCCGTCATATCGGTCTCGGCTTCGAGGTTGGGGGTGTAGAGGATGACGAGGTGGGGCATAGGCGGAAAGGCGAGGACATTGGGACTGCAGGATGGGCTGCTACGGGTTTTGTGGCCCTCCCCTTGATGGGGAGGGTCGGGGTGGGGTGAGCGTCAATACACCCCTGCCGGGGAACGGCTTCATGCCGTTCCCCAGTGCGGAATGTGGTGGCTGCCCAACGAGACACACACGTTCTTGGGTTCACAAAATACCTCGTAGCTCCAGGTTCCGCCTTCGCGGCCGGTACCGCTGGCCTTGTTTCCGCCAAAGGGCTGGCGCAGATCGCGCACATTCTGGCTGTTCACGAAACACATGCCGGCTTCAACCGCTGCGGCCACACGGTGTGCGCGGCCCAGATTTTCGGTCCAGACGTAACTCGACAGGCCATACTGGATGTCGTTGGCCTTCGTAATCGCGTCAGTTTCGTCGCTGAACGGGATCAGGCAGGCCACCGGGCCAAAAATTTCTTCCTGTGCGATACGCATGCGGTTGTCCACATCCGCAAACACCGTGGGCAGCACATAGTTGCCGCGTTTGACGCGCTTCGGCACCACCGGGGCTCCCAGTCCACCACACAGAATGGTCGCGCCTTCCTTGGGGCCCAGTTCGATATAACTGCGCACTTTGGCCAGATG
>JANLPN010000412.1:0-2093 GCA_031367285.1 Betaproteobacteria bacterium
TCTTTCACTTCGGTGGTCTCTTTGAGGTCGGCTTCGAGCGCTTTTATTTCGTTGCGGTGCGCCTCGAGCTGCTTTTCGAGACTGGCGATCTGGCTGTGTATGCCCGTGATGCGCTCCTGGGTCGTCTTCTGTTTGCGCGCGGCATCATCGATGATCTGCGGCAGCCGCACATTGAGCGAACCCAGCGTGGCGCGCACCACGCGGATCACCAGTTCGCCGTTCTGATCGACGGGCAAGGTTCGCATGAGCTGGATGGCGTCGGCGATGCCGTAAGCTTTTCTGGTGTCGGGCGCGGCCGGCCGTATGGGCTGCTCCACCGGAAACAGAGGTTCCGGTTCCTTCTTCGCAAAGAACGCCATAGTGCCCCCAACCTTGTAGTTGAGCGGGTAGTCTACTTCGGTTCCCTATGGCGCGGCACATATTCCGCCGGCACTACAGGGGCGGCAAAATCCGTTCTGCCATGCCGTCCAACCGTTCCTTGACGGTCCTCCAGCGTGGCATGTGGGCGTCCAGGGCCGGCGCAATTGGAATCGCGCTACACCTTTGAATCAGCCACAGTTCGTGACTGCAGCGTCGTCGCCCCAATCGCCCCCAGTATCAGCGCCCCACCCCAGTAAACGGCGGTGGCCGGCAGTTCGCCATGCACCAGCCAGACCCACAGCGGGTTCAGGAAGGCGTCGGCCATGGTGATCAGCACCATTTGCACGGCGGCCACGTGGCGGGCGCCGCGCATGAACAGCACCATGGGCAAGGCCAGTTGCAAGGCGCCCATCAACAGCAGGGTCAGCAAGGTGCTGGTGGCAATCGGGGCCAGGCCTACGGTGGCGGCCACGAGCACAAAAACGCCCAGGCCGCCCACCACCATCGAAGGCTCCATGTCCAGCGCCTGGTAACGCCGCAAGGCGACGCTCTGGCCGGCAAAACACAGGGCCATGCCCAGGGCCACGATCGAGCCGGTGAGGCCGCTGACCGACGCATTACTTTCGCCCAGCGCAATAAACGCCACGCCGCCCATGGCCACCGCAATTGCCGCATAAAAGACGGGCCGGGTGTGTTCGCCCAGCCAGACCCGCGCCAGCACGGCGGCAAACAGGCAAGAGGTGGCGCCCAGGCAGGACACGGCGGCGATGCTGGCAAGCTGCATGGCCAGGATATACAGCGACGAACCCACGGCAAAGAAACTCGCCGCGATCACTATGGCAACCGGGTCGGTGTGGCGGAACAAGGCCAGCGCACCGCGCCCGTAATGCAGCAGCGTCCAGACCAGCAGCGTCAGGCCCATGCCCAGGCCGCGCCAGGCGTTGAAGGTCCACGGGTCCACGCTGGGCATCCAGCGTACAAACACGCCGGAGAGGCTCCAGAACACCGTCGCGCCTATGACCAGCGCAACACCTTTCACTTCATTGCGCAAGATGGCTCACTCGGCCCCTGCACCCGAACGCCGGCCACGCCCGCGTTTCAGGTTGGCACCGGGCGCCGCGCCGCCCAGGCGGCCTTGTTCACCACCCCACTGCGCGCGTGCGCCGGTGGACACCTCACCGAGTGCGCTCACAATCGCGTCCAGTTCCGGACTGGCTGCGGAAGCATGGGCGTCGAGCGCATCACGCATCGCACGCAGGTGCCTGGCCGAGGTGCCACAACAACCGCCGATGATGCGCGCGCCGGCGTCCAGCGCCATGCGTGCATACACCGCCATGAGTTCGGGTGTGCCGTTGTAGACAATGGACCCGTCCACATACTGCGGAATGCCGCAATTGCCTTTGGCCACCAGCACCACTTCCGGTCCGGCCGCGGCGGCCAAGTTGTGGATACAGGCCACCACTTCAGAAGCCCCAACGCCGCAGTTGGTGCCGCAGGCGGCCAGGCGCGGCACCAGGGTTTTTTCCAGCGCGGCAAAGTCGCTGGGCGAGATGCCCATCATGGTGCGGCCGTTGGTATCGAAACTCAGCGTACACACAATGGGCAGGCCGGCCGTGGCCGCACCGGCCACCGCGGCCTGCACCTCCTCCACCGAGGACATGGTCTCTATCCACAACACGTCGGCGCCGCCGTCCTTCAAACTTTGCGCCTGTTCGGCAAAAGCCTCCCTGGCC
>JANLPN010000443.1:0-1569 GCA_031367285.1 Betaproteobacteria bacterium
TGGCGCAGGACACACCTGGCGGTTTGACCACGCTGGTCGACGACTACCGCTACTTGTGCGAAGTGATCACCTTGCCCGAAGAGGTGCACTTCCGGCGGCATGGTTGTTACAGGTTGACGCGTTTCGAGGATGCCAACGCCGAGTGCTACGCCAACGCCGGTTTTATGGCCCGGTACATGAATGGGCTGTTGCTCTCGAATGTGTTCTGGGCCAACCACGCCAATGCGTTCACCCACTTTGCGACTGAATACCTACCGAGGCTGGCGCCGGGCAGTCGGCATCTGGAGATTGGCCCGGGGCATGGGTTGCTTCTCTTCTTTGCGGCGCAGTGTCCTGCGGTGGCGGCCATCACCGGGTGGGATGTCAGTCCGACCAGCATTGAAAAGACCCGTGGGGCACTGGCCAAGCTGGGCGCGCGCTTGTCCCCGGAGCTGGTATTGCAGGATATGTTCGCCGCGGCAACACCCAGCCAGGAGCGTCTTTTCGACAGCATGGTGATGAGCGAAATCCTGGAGCATCTGGAGGAGCCGGTGGCTGCTTTGCGTGCCGCCAGCAGAGCGCTGCGTGCCGGCGGGCTGTTGTTCGTCAACGTGCCGGCCAACAGCCCGGCCCCAGATCACTTGTTCCTGGTCGAGAGCCCCGAGCATGCTGCCAGCCTGGTCCAGCAGGCTGGCTTCGAGATCATCGAGGTGCAGGCGTTCCCTATGTCGGGCGCCAGCCTGGAGCGGGCCCGCAAGCACAAGTTGGCGATCTCTTGTGTCGTGGTCGCACGCAAGAGCGGGCTGGACTGACGACCTGAGCTGGCCTGGCAGATTGGGCCGAGCCTTGGCGCATTCCGTGCCAAGGTCAACTCAGCAGGGCAAGCCCCGGGCTCCTTGGCCGGTGCCCGCAATGCCTCGCCATTGATCGGCGCTTGCTTGTGACGGACGTCATTTTTTGTAGTACTGCTGGTACCAAGCCACAAACCGCCCCACCCCCTCATCGATCGAGGTGGCCGGATGGAAGCCGGTCCAAGCCTCCAGGGCCGAGACATCGGCAAAGGTGGCCGGCACATCCCCCGGCTGGATGTCCATCAGCACCTTCTCGGCAGTCTTGCCGGTGTGGCGCTCAATGGCGGCGATGAAGTCCATCAGCGGCACCGGCTGGTGGTTGCCGATGTTGAACACCCGGTAGGGTGCCCAACTCGTGGCGGCGTCTGCCCGGGTCTTGTCGTAGCCAGGGTCGGCCTGCGGCGGCCGGTCGAGCGTGTGCACCACGCCGGTGGCAATGTCGTCCACGTAGGTAAAGTCGCGCACCATCCTGCCGTGGTTGAAGACCTGGATCGGCTCACCCGCCAGGATGGCCTTGGTGAACATGAACAGCGCCATGTCCGGCCGGCCCCAGGGGCCGTAGACCGTGAAAAAGCGCAGGCCGGTGGTGGGCAACTGAAACAGGTGGCTGTAGGCGTGGGCCATCAGCTCGTTGGCCTTCTTGGTGGCGGCGTACAGGCTGACCGGGTGGTCCACGCCCTGCTGCTCGGAGAACGGCATCTCGGTGTTGCCGCCGTAGACGCTGGAGCTCGACGCATAC
>JANLPN010000465.1:0-6086 GCA_031367285.1 Betaproteobacteria bacterium
GCGGCAGTCTGGGCGCAAGAGCGCGACATTGCAGACGCCACGGTGCTGGCCGAGTTGCTCACGGAGTCGGGGCTGGCTGGCGGACGGCTGCAGCAATCACGCGCCGCGCAGGTGCAGCAGCGTTACGAGGCGTATACACAATCGGCCATCGATATTGGCGTATTTGGTGCGCCCACGTATTGCGTAGCCGGAGAAATGTTCTGGGGCCAGGACCGGCTCGACTTTGTGCAGCGCCGCCTGCAGCCAACGTAAGATTGCGTGCTCAAAAAAAGGAAACCCCATGTCAGAGACCATCCAACTCAAGTCCCCCGACGGTTTTGTTTTTCCGGCCTATGTGGCTCGGCCTGCCGGCAAGCCCAAGGCTGCCGTGGTCGTGCTGCAGGAGATATTCGGCGTCAATTCGCATATCCGTGCGGTAGCCGACGGGTACGCCGCCCAGGGGTATCTGGCGGTAGCACCGGCAATGTTCCATCGGGTCGGACAGGATGTGGAACTCGGTTACACACCGCCCGATATCCAGGCCGGTGCCGCGCTCAAGGCGCAGGTGGAAGCCTTGCCCGCTCCGGGCGCCATGCCGGATATCGAAGCCGCCGTCCAGTACGCTGAGCAGGCGGGCAAAGTGGGGGTGGTGGGTTATTGCTGGGGCGGTTTGCTGACCTGGCGCAGCGCCTGTTTGCTCAAGAGTGTTTCTGCGGCAGCGCCCTATTACGGTGGGGGCATGACAGTCGGCATCGAGGTATCACGCCAGCCGCTGTGCCCGGTGTTATGCCATTTTGGCGATCAGGACCATGCCATTGCGCTCGACACCGTGGAGGCCTTTAAATCGGCCCAGGCGAAGGTGGAGGTGCAGATCTACCACGCCAACCATGGTTTCAACTGCGACCAGCGTGGGTCCTACGACGCGGCGGCGGCCGCGCTTGCGCTGGAACGTACCCTGGCGTTTTTTGCCCGCCATCTGGCCTGAAAAGCCATGCGCCCGGTTGTCCGTGGCAGTTGGCAGCGATCAAGCCTCGCAATCATCGCCAGAGTGGGGGTTGCCGCCTGCCTGGCCTTGTCGGCCGCCCAGGTAGCGGCAGCTGACTATGGCGGCCCCCTGTTTGATGCGCACCTTCATTACAACGAAGAGGCCTGGAACGGGAGGGGTGGCCCGCATCCGCCGGGCGATGTGCTGGCCCGCTTCCAGCGCAATGATGTCAAGGCCATAGTCGCCAATTCGCGGCCAAATGACGGCACCAGAACACTGGCGGACGGGGCGCCGTCGCAACTCGCTGTTGTCCCTTTTATCCGCCTGTACCGCAACCGCGACGACTACGACAACTGGTTTCGTGACGAAAGCATTTACGAGATGGTGCTGGCCGAATTCGCGCGCGGCACGGCCAGCGGGCCGTACCAGGGTATTGGCGAGTTTCACCTGTACAACAGCGCGAACGCGAATGGGCCGGTCGCCAGAAAGCTGGTGCAATTTGCGCACGGCAAACAATTGGTGATCCTGGCACATGTGGACGACGTGGCGATAGACCTGTTGATGGCGCACGCGCCGCAGGGCGGCAGGAATCTGCGCCTGATCTGGGCCCACACGGGCATAGATGGTCCGCCGGTGGCGCGGGTTGACGCCTTGCTCACCCGTTATCCGATGCTGATGGGGGAGTTGTCCTACCGTCCGGGCCTGACCTGCGCGGACGGCAGGTTATGCCCTGAATGGCGGGACTTGCTGCTGAAATACCCGGACCGTTTCCTGATCGGGTCCGATACCTGGATCAACCAGCGCTGGTTGTACTACGACGACCTGATGAAGGGCTACCGAAGTTGGCTGGGCGATCTGCCCGCCGCCGTGGCGCGCAAGATCGGCTGGGACAACGGCGCGTCATTGTTCGGCCTCAAGTAGAAATGGAATACCGCATGCGACAACTTCACTACTACCCGAGCAACGCCAGCATGGCGCCGCATATCCTGCTGGAGGAAATTGGCGAACCTTTCAAGCTTGTACTGGTGGACCGGGACCAGGACGCGCACAAGTCCGCCGCCTACCTGCGGCTCAACCCGAATGGCTCGATTCCCGTGCTGGTTGATGGCGACCTGGTGTTGTACGAGTCTGCGGCAATTTGCCTGCACCTCAGTGACACCGCCACCGGCGGCCAATGGATGCCGGCATTCGGAACGGCCCAGCGAGCGCATGGCTACAAGTGGCTGATGTGGATGACCAATACATTGCAGGCCGCGTTGATGGTTTATTTCTATCCCGAGCGCTGGGTAAGCGCGGGCTCCACGGGCGCGGCGGCCGAAATCCAGGCGCGTGCGCAAACCAAGGTGGGTGTACTGCTAGAGCACCTCGAAGCAGAACTGGCGCGCCATGGCGGCCCCTGGTTACTGGGCAGCAGTTATTCGGCGCTGGACCCTTTTTGCCTGATGTTGTGCCGCTGGACGCGTGGCTTCTCCACGGCCGCGCCGGCGCGTGACCGCAAACACCTGGGGCCGTATCTGCGGCGCATGCTGGAGCGCCCGGCGGTGCAGCGGGCCCTGGCCAGCGAGCAGCTAGAACAGCCCTGGGTCTGAGAGCCTGAGAGTCTTTCGCCCATGCCCGCTCATCACTCCAAAACACCCCTGCTCGTTGTTGCAAATGCTCGCCATAGCCCGAGCTATGGCGAGCATTTGCGCCTAAACCAGGTGCGTTTTGGCGCGCTGCTCGGGCACGCCCGAAAAACTCTCAGGCTCTGAGGCGAAAACAGGTCTCTCTCCATTTGCAACCGCAGGTCGCTATTGGTTCTGAAGCAGCTTGGCTGCATCCAGCGCAAAGTAGGTCAAGACGCCGTCCGCGCCCGCGCGTTTGAAGGCGAGCAGGCTTTCCATCATTACTGCATCGTGGTCCAGCCAGCCGTTTTGTGCCGCTGCCTTGAGCATGGCGTATTCGCCGCTGACCTGGTAGGCGAAGGTCGGCACACGGAATTCGTCCTTGACACGGCGCACAATGTCCAGGTACGGCATACCCGGCTTGACCATCACCATATCGGCCCCTTCGGCAATGTCCAGGGCTACCTCGCGCAAGGCTTCATCGCTGTTTCCGGGGTCCATCTGGTAAACCTTCTTGTTGCTCTTGCCCAGATTGGCGGCTGAGCCTACCGCGTCGCGAAACGGGCCATAAAACGCGCTGGCGTATTTGGCGCTGTAGGCCATGATGCGTGTATGAATGAAGTGGTTCGCTTCCAGCGCGTGGCGAATTGCGCCGATGCGGCCGTCCATCATGTCACTGGGGGCGACGATATCCACGCCCGCCTCGGCCTGGGTGAGCGCCTGCTTGACCAGCACCTGCACCGTTTCGTCGTTGAGGATGTAGCCATGTGCCGCCGGGTCCGGGTCGAGCAAACCGTCCTGACCATGGCTGGTGAACGGGTCCAGCGCAACATCGGTCATCACGCCGAGTTCGGGGAATTGGTTTTTGAGCACGCGCACTACGCGCGGCACCAGCCCATCCGGGTTCAGGGCCTCCCGGCCGTCGGGTGTTTTCAGGCTCGGGTCAATCACCGGGAAAAGCGCCATCACGGGAATCCCCAGGTCCACACACTGCTGCGCAACCGGCAACAACAGGTCAAGGCTTAAACGCTCCACACCCGGCATCGACGCCACGGCCTGACGGTGTTGCACACCGTCCACCACAAATACCGGATAAATCAGATCGTGTGTACTGAGCTGGTTCTCGCGTACCAGATCGCGGGTGAAGCTGTCACGGCGCAATCGCCGTGGCCGGCCCATGGGGTAGGAGGCAAAGTTGGTCATGTGGCAAACTAAGTTTCAGAGGCGAACAACTTGTACCCAAGTTATGTCTTAACTAAAATTGTGCCTGATTCACCGCGCCCGGTCTGTATCCGCGCGGTTTGGAACAAATGCGCAACACAGTTCCCATTTCGACCGTCAATTGTCTTGAGGGCGACATATTTGTAACAAAACCCTTGAATCAGCAAGACATCTTTGCTAGATTGCGTATGGGCGGTTCGCCGCCCCCCGCTTTTCCTCCCTGAGCGGGGCCTTGATGTGTGACAGCAAAAAAGGCTTATCCCCCAGCCCTCGTGCTGGGGTTTTTTTTGGCTCCGGCCGAACAAACCCTGCTGGTAATTGTTAGCCTGCGCCGAAACGGTGTTTTGACTCCGGCATGACAAACCTTCGGGTAATTGTTAGCCGGCGCATGCCCTAAACTGCCGTCATGCTTTGGGTCAAATCCTTGCACATAGTGTTTGTCGCCAGCTGGTTTGCGGGCTTGTTCTACCTGCCGCGAATATTTGTCAACCTTGCCTTGGTGGCTCCGGATTCAATGTCCGAGCGCGAGCGGCTTTTGCTTATGGCAGCGAAGCTCTACCGATTCACCAGCATATTGTCGCTGCCGGCGCTCGGCTTTGGAATCTGGTTACTGGTGGCGTTTTGGGGCGTGCCGGGATTCGGGCAGGGGCCTGGGAATGGCTGGCTGCATGCAAAACTCGGTGTTGTGGTTCTGGCCCTGGGCTACCAACACGCTTGCGGTGCCATGCTGCGGCAATTCAGGCTGGGCGTTCGCCAGCGCAGCCACGTATGGTATCGGTGGTTCAACGAAATACCCGTTTTGCTGTTGCTTCTGGCCGTCGTTCTCGTGGTCGTCAAACCCTTTTGACGGCCCGGCACGGATGCAAAAAACGTCTGCCTGGCCGCTGGCCTTGATTTATGTCGGCCTTATCCTGTATGCCAGCCTTTACCCGTTCAACGACTGGCGTGACCAAGGCATCGTTCCATGGGCGTTCCTCTGGGCACCGCTGCCCAAGTACTGGACCGGTTTTGATGTGGTCTCCAACGTGCTGGGGTATGTCCCGGCCGGGTTTTTGTTGGCGCTGACGGCCTGGCGCACGGGTCGCGGTCGACGGGCCGTATGGCTGTCGGCGCTGGTTTGCACCGGTTTGTCGCTCGGTATGGAAACCTTGCAAAGTTATCTGCCCACACGGGTTCCCTCCAACGTAGATCTTGCCCTGAATATGTTTGGCGGATGGTGTGGGGCGGTGGCGGCGTCATGGCTGGAGAGGATGGGTGCCATTGACCACTGGAGCCGGTTTCGGGCCCGTTGGTTTGTGGCCGACGCGCGGGGCGCCCTGGTATTGCTGGCGCTGTGGCCCGTGGCTTTGTTATTCCCGGCCGCTGTACCCCTGGGCTTGGGCCAGGTGCTCGAGCGGCTGGAGGCGGTGCTGGCCGACACGCTGGAGGACACGCCGTTTCTGGATTGGTTACCGGTGCGCGACATGGAGTTGCAGCCGTTGGTGCCTGGCGCGGAATTTGTCTGTGTCCTGCTGGGAGCGCTGATTCCCTGCCTGGTGGGGTATTGCATCATCCGTTCCTGGACCCGCAGGGCAGTCTTCGTCCTGCTGGCAGTGCTGATTGGCGTGGCCAGCACGGGCTTGTCGGCAGCCCTCAGTTACGGGCCACAACACGCCTGGGACTGGATCCATCGGCCGGTACTGTTCGGCCTGGGTGTGGCGCCTGTATTGGCCATCGTCATCGGGGGGATTCCGCGGCGCGTCAGCGCGGCACTTGCCCTGCTGTGCCTGGGCATCTATCTGAGCCTGCTCAACCAGGCGCCGGCGGACCCGTATTTCACTCAAACCCTGCAGACCTGGGAGCAGGGCCGTTTCATCCGGTTTCACGGCCTGGCGCAATGGCTGGGCTGGTTGTGGCCTTATGCGGCCCTGGTTTATCTGCTGTCCCAAGTATGGGGACAGGACGGGAAAAACTAGAATTCCCGCATGAGTGAAATCAAACCCGAGGACGTGCCGGGGCGCGCGTCGTATTACGAGCGGCATATTTTCTTTTGCCTCAACCAGCGCAAGAACGGCGAAGCATGTTGCGCCGACCACCAGGCGCAGGCCGGGTTTGACCGCTGCAAGCGTCAAGTCAAGGAGGCCGGCCTGTCCGGGCCGGGCAAAGTGCGGGTCAATAAGGCAGGCTGCCTGGACCGTTGCGCCGCTGGCCCCGTGGCCGTGGTTTATCCGGAAGCCGTCTGGTACTCGTATGTGGACGCGCACGACATCGATGAAATCGTCGAATCGCACCTGAAAAACGGGCGGGTGGTTGAAAGG
>JANLPN010000501.1:0-7671 GCA_031367285.1 Betaproteobacteria bacterium
CCGGGGTGCGCCAGGACGCCGAGATCGTGCAGGAGGAGGTGTTCGGCCCGGTGTTGTGTGTATTGCCCTACACCACCATGGCCCATGCGCTGGAGCTGGCCAGCGACCACCAGTTCGGCCTGGCGTCGGTGCTCTACACCAACAACTACGCCAGCATCATGTTGGCCGGCAACGAAATCGAAGCCGGCGAGTTGTACGTCAACCGTACGCCTGCCGACCCCTACCAGGGTTACCACGCTGGCTGGAAGCGCTCGGGCCTGGGCGGTGACGACGGCAAACACGGCATGCTGGAATTTACCCAGACCCGGCTGGTCATCATGGCTTACTGAGCGTGGGCCGTTTTTCGAGAATGACCAGGGCGATGCCGCCCAGTATGGCGACCGAGGCGAGCAGCAGGCGCAGCGTCACCGTCTCGCCCAGAAAAGCGACGCCACCCAGCGCCGCAATAACCGGCACACTGAGCTGCACCGTCGCGGCACTGGTGGCCCTGAGCGCGGGCAAGGCCGTGTACCAGATGGCGTAGCCGATTGCGGAAGCCACGGCCCCGGACGCCACCGCGTACCAGATTCCGGCGCTGTCCAGTCTGATGTTGCCGTAGGCAAAGGCGCTCAAAACCACCGCTACCGGAACAGCACGCATGAAATTGCCGGCTGTCACCAGGGTGGCATCGCCCGCACCCTTGCCGCGCAGCGAATAAACACCCCAGGCAACACCGGCACCCAGCATCAAGGCCGCGTGCAACAGCGGCGGTGCGGCCAGGCCAGGCAGCAGCAGCCCCACCAAACCTGCGATGGCAAGCACAAACCCGGCCCACTGCAATTTGCGCAAACCTTCTCCCATCCACAGGCCGCGGCCGACCATCGTTGCCTGCACCGCGCCAAAAAGCAGCAGGGCGCCGGTGGCGGCCGACAGCCGGACATAGGCAAAGGAAAAGCCGGCCGCATAAACAAACAGAGCGCCGGCCGATATCCAGTTGCCCGCGCCGGAATAAGCACCGCGCCTGACACGCACTATGAGCCATAACACCGCGGCTCCGGAGATCAGGCGGATCGTGGTGAAGCTGGCTGCGTCAATGCCCGTGTGTTGCAGCGCGGCCCGGCAAAGCAGGGAGTTGCCGGCAAATGCAAGCATGGCAAGCGCGGTCAGGACAACGGTGCGTGCATACGACATCGGCAACTGTCCGCAATACCATGCGGGCCCATAACAGGAACTCCTCCGCGCAGAGGGTCCCGCGCCAGTGTTGCCACTATAGGCGGTCTATTACGTTTATGCTATTATAATAATTAACAAAAACCACCAGCCAAAACCATGGCCGGGAGACAGCTCTGAACAGAGCCGGTTGGGTAGGCCAGCATGGGCTGCCTGCCAAGCCGGCACACACCGTTATGCGTGATCAAGCACACCCAGGCTGCGTAGCGGCCCGCCCATGACCGCCGCCGCCGTTTCCGACGTCCTGGATGGGGTGGAAGGCCGCCCGGCCGAAGCCGCGCCGACCGACCGCATCGGCCACGCCGCACTGGCAACGCGTCTCGCGCTTGACACCGGGCTGAGCCACCTGGGCGCGGTGTGCCTGAGCGCGATCATCCTGGTGGTGCTGGGCGGCGTCATTTCGCGTTACGCGTTCAACAACTCGTTCAGCTGGACCGAAGAAGCCGGGCTGTGGCTGTTCACCTGGCTGATCTTCACGGTGTTGCCGATCGCAACCCACCGCAGCAAGAATATCGCCATACCCATCGTGCGCGACCTGTTGCCACCCGGCGGCCAGCGCGTGGTGCGTTTCCTGGCAACCGCCGCGGTCACCTACACCATCATCCGGCTGCTGACCGCCGGCGCCACGATCACCGGCATGACCTCGGGCAGCAGCATCACGCTGGGTATTCCGTCCTGGTGGCAATACGCCGTCATCCCTGCTTCCGCGACGCTGCTGCTGCTGTACCAGGTCCTGGACGGCCTGCATGTCGCCGAAACACGCCGCACCGCGCTGGCGGCCATTGCGGCGGCGGTGCTGGTGTGGCTGCTGGCCGACGTATTCGAAGTCACCGATATCCGCAGCGGCAGCCCCACGCTGCTGCTGGCGCTCTCGTTTATCACCACCCTGGTGCTTGGTGTACCGGTGGCGTTTTGCATGTTGTTCGCGGCTTTTGTGGCCAGCGATGCCGGCGACTTGCTGCCGCCCGCTGCCGTGGCGCACAACGTGGTGGTCGGTTCGTCCAAATTTGTGCTGCTGGCGATTCCGCTGTTTATCGCGGCGGCGCAGATCATGAACGCGGGTGGCCTGACGCTGCGCCTGATCAGCCTGGCGCGGGCACTGGTAGGCCATTTGCGCGGCGGCCTGGCACAGGTCAATGTGCTCACCAGCGTATTCTTCGGTTTTGACTCGGGCTCCTCCACGGCGGACGCATCGCTGCTGGCCAAGATGACGGTACCCGAGATGGTGCGCAACGGGTATCCGGCGCCGTTCTGCTGCGCCGTGATCGCATCTTCCGCCGTGTTGCCCAACGTGATTCCGCCGTCGATTGCCATGCTGCTGTTCGCGTCCATCTCCAACGTCTCGGTAGGCAAGCTGTTCCTGGCCGGCATCGTGCCCGGGCTCCTGATTGCATTGCTGATCATGGTGATGGTCTATGTCTCGGCGCGGCGCAACGGCTACGGCCACGCCACCGTCCGGCCGCCCTGGCGCATGCTGGCCTCGCCGCTGCTCCAGGCCATTCCGGCGCTGCTGCTGTCGGTGCTGATCATCGGCGGCATACGGTTTGGTTTCGTCACCGCCACCGAAGCCGGCGTGGTGGCCGTGGTGTACGCGCTGCTGATAGGCATGTTTTTCTACCGCGACCTCAAACTGCCGGAAGTCTGGCGCGGCCTGCGCGAATCCAGCATAGACAGTGCCATGGTGGGTTTCATGATCGGTGTGGCGGCGCCTTTTGCCTGGGTGCTCATATCCGGCCGCGTACCGCAGCAGTTCCTGCAGGTGATGCTGGGCTACGTGAGCCAGGGCTGGGCCATCCTGCTGTTCCTGAACATCATCATGCTGATCGCGGGGGCCTTCCTGGACCTTACCGCCATCATGCTGATCGTGGTGCCGCTGTCGCTGCCGCTGGTACTGCAACTGGGGGTGGATCCGGTGCATTTCGGCATCATCGTGGTGGTCAACCTGATGCTGGGCGGCCTGACGCCGCCTTATGGGCTGCTGGTGTTCATACCCTCGGCCATCACGGGCACGCCGGTGCAGGCCACGTTCCGCGCGGCGATGCCGTTTTTCCTGATCCTCGTGTTCGGCCTGGTTCTCATCACCTATGTGCCCTGGATTTCCCTGGGCATGGTGCGCTCGTTTTTCTAGTGTTTTCAACTCCAAGGAGACAATCCCATGCAACTTCGACATCTTGTTTCAGCGCTATCCGCGACCCTCGCGCTGGCACTTCTGGGCGCCGCTTCCAGCGCGTCCGCCCAAGCCAAACTCACCTGCAAATTCGGCGTGCTGCTTGGCGCGGACGTGCCAGGCACCATAGGCATGCAGCTCATGGTGGACAAGGTCAACGCCGCCAGCAAGGGTGAACTCGAGATGCAGCTGTTTCCCAACGCGCAGCTAGGCGGTGAAAAAGAGATGGCCGAAGGTATGCGCCTGGGTTCGGTCTGCGGCGCCCCCGTCAACGTATCGGTACTCAGCGTCTGGGTGCCGGAGGGCCAGCTGTTCGACATGCCCTTCCTGTTCCGCGACGACGAACACGCCTACCACGTGCTGGCCGGCGCCGTAGGCAAACAGCTGGCCGCCAAATACGAGCCGCATGGCTTCAAGGTGGTGGGTTTCCTGGTCAACGGTACGCGGCATCCGATGTCCAAGACCCCCATACTTACGCCCGACGATGTAAAGGGCAAGAAATTCCGCGTCATCCAGAGCCCGCTGCACATAGAGCTGTGGAAGATGCTGGGCGCCAACCCGACGCCTATCGCCTTCCCGGAGATCTACAACTCGATGCAGACCGGTGTGGTGGACGCCATGGACAACGCCAAGACAACCTACTGGGCGTCCAAGTTCTATGAGGTGGCACCGCATGTGACCGACCTGGGCCATATCTATTCGATCTCGGCCGTGGCGTTTTCCAGCACCTTCTGGAAACGTCTCACACCGGCGCAGCAGACACTGGTGCAGACGGCAACCATGGAGGGCATCAAACTGCAGGACCGGTTGATTGCCGAAGGCGATGAAGAAGCCATGAAAAAGGCCGTGGCCGCGGGCTCCAAGTACCACAAGGTGGACAAGGCCCCGTGGCAGAAGGCCATGATGCCGATCTACACCACCTGGGCCTCCAAGGTTGGCGGCATGGAGATGATCAAAGCCGTGCAGGACACCAAGTGACTTTCCCCATCCACAGGCGCATCCGGCGGGAGGCTTGACGCCATGAGCGCAATCCTGTCCAACCACCAGACGGCCATCACCGAGCTGCGCCAGCGTTTCGGCGAGCGGCTATCCACCAGCGCCGCTGTGCGCGACCACCACGGCAAGGACGAGTCCTGGCACCAGCCGCACCGGCCTGATGCGGTGGTGTTCCCCAACAGCACCGAAGAGGTGGCCGAAATCGCGCGTATCTGCAGCGCGCATGGCACACCCATGGTTGCCTACGGCACAGGAACCTCGCTGGAAGGCAACGTCATTCCGCACCTGGGCGGGGTGGTGGTGGACCTGGCAAATATGAACCAGGTGCTGCGCGTGAGCGCCGAAGACCTGGACGTGACCGTACAGGCGCGCGTAACACGCAAGGAACTAAACGCCCATGTACGTGACCTGGGCCTTTTCTTTCCCATCGATCCGGGCGCCGACGCTTCGCTGGGCGGCATGGCGGCCACCCGTGCCTCCGGCACCAACGCCGTGCGTTACGGCACCATGCGCGAAAACGTGCTGGCGCTGACCGTGGTGCTGGCCGACGGGCGCATCATCCGCACTTCGCGCCGGGCGCGCAAATCGGCCGCGGGCTACGACCTGACGCGGCTTTTTGTGGGCTCCGAAGGCACGCTGGGCATCCTCACCGAGGTAACAGTACGCCTGTACGGTATCCCCGAGGCCATGGCCGCCGCCGTGTGCGCCTTCGACTCGCTGGAAGGCGCGGTAAACGCCGTGATCCAGACCATACAGCTGGGGGTGCCGGTGGCACGCATCGAACTGCTGGACGACGTGCAGATGGATTCGCTGAATCGCTACTCGAAGATGAACCACTCCGTCCAGGACACCCTGTTCGTCGAATTCCATGGTACCGACGCAGGCGTCAAGGAACAGGCCGAAATAGTGCAGGCGGTGGCCGCGGAACACGGTGGCGGTGAATTCAAGTGGGCGAGCAAACCCGAGGACCGCAATGCCCTGTGGGCGGCACGACACGACGTCAACTACGCCAACAAGGCCTTGCGCCCGGGTTGTGAAATCTGGGCCACCGACGTGTGCGTGCCGATCTCGCGGCTGGCCGAATGTATTCTGGAAACCAAGCGCGACCTGGCGCGGAGTTTTCTGACCGCGCCGCTGGTTGGTCACGTGGGCGATGGCAACTTCCACCTGGGTTTCCTGATCATGCGCGACGACCCGAAAGATCTGGAAGAAGCCGAACGCCTGAACGACCGCCTGGTGATGCGTGCACTGGCCATGGATGGCACCTGCACCGGCGAACACGGCATTGGCCTTGGCAAACGCAAGTTCCTGACCGCCGAACACGGCGACGCCGTAGGTGTGATGCGCCAGATCAAGCTGGCGCTGGACCCGCTGAACCTGCTCAATCCGGGCAAGATTTTTACGCTTTAGGCCGGGGGCCGGCACGGGGGCGAAAACGGTCAGATTTGTCAGCCGGTTCCTGCATCCCCTGACCGGTTCGACCATATTGCGCCATGGTGGCGGTAGGTATCTGGGGCGCTTATCTGGGCGCCCCCGCTTGACGCGGACGCCGCTTCGTTGGGAAAGTGTCGGCGGCCACTGCCAGGGCTCTCAACTTGTCAAGTTCCTCGATGGCAACCTTGTTGCTGACGGTCGTCTGAGCAGCGGCACCAATACCACCGGGAAGCAGACGGGAGTCAATTGACCGGCCAGGCTGGACGAATTCGCCGATCAAGCCGATAGCGCTCGGGAGGCCGATAGCGGCCACGTCCGCAATCAGCGCAGCCCAGGGTGCCTGCATCGATGCTGAATGGCGCGAATTCTTTCCCTATAGCCACGAGAACCGGTTTTGCAGCGTGTAGGCATTCATGCCGTCACGAGCGCAATGGTCAACGCACTTGACTGCGCTGACGTTAAGTCTCAGCCAAGCAAGCAATTTGGCTTGCCCGGGCATTCAATGAACCCAAGGGAATTGCCATGAAAAAATCACTCGTTGTCGCATGCTTGTTGTCAGTTTGCGCCTTGTCCAGCTTTGCGCAGTCCCCAGCACAGGTTGCTGGCGCAAAACTGGTCGCCGAACACGATGCGGCTTATGCCAAAGCGCACCCCTCGCCTTATGTCAAGGCCACGATGCCGATGACCCATCATGCCGGAAAGCGCCACACGCACCCCATGGTGAAAAAGACGACCAAACAAGTCGCAAAGAAGAAGCCTGCTTTGTAAGTCGCCGGGGCCATCGGCCCCACAATTGCTTCGCGCCTCATTGACTGACGTGGTGTTGCAAGATTGCAGTACCATCATGTCCACCTATTTCCTACGTGGACACGATCCCCCCGGGACCACCAGCAAGTTCAAGACGGGAGCGCCGGGCGTATACGCCGGAATCCCGCGTAGCGCGGGAAAAACTCAGTATCGACACCCGAGATCCTGCGACGGAACATCGCACACTCCAGCAGGCGATCGCTTCACTGGCGGCATGATCGATTTTTTCGGCGCAGAGGGGCGTGCGACTGCTACTCGGCAGCCTTGACCCCATCAAGGAAGCGCAGCCAGTGGTCGGGCAGCTCGTGCGCTCGTGCGCTCGTGCGCCGTCGCACAGCAACGTCAGGTAGCGCAGCGACGGATTACCGTCAACTTCCAACCCGTCCGCGATGTAAGTCACGGCGTAAACGCCTCGCCCCTCAGCGTCCTCCGCATCCAGCCAGAGGTGCCGATAGCGGCGACCGGGCACGCCTTCGGTTGAGTCCAGGTGGACCAGGCCGTGGCGCGTAATCTTGTAGAGCACGCCCCAGACCTCGGCGCTCGCGTCGGCACAAAGGTTGGCTGGCGCCGCCTTTCCCTTCGGCCGGCCTTCCAGGTTAAAGCGCAGCCGCCAGCCACGCACCCGGCCGGGCTTCCAGTCGAGCGGCCGCATGCCTCGTCGGACGAGAAACGCGCTGTCGTGCATGTTGGCGCCGCAGGCGAAGTACCAGACTTCGTCGCTGGGCCGGCCAGTCAGTTCGAGGCCGCGCAGACGGTAGTGCGCACGCGACAGCAGCCACGACCGAGCCACGCGGGCGCGAAGCCAGCGTGCGAGGCTCAAGACGAAATTATTCATCGCCGTGGTCTCATCTCAACGATCCGCCAGAGCGCCCGCGCGACGGCGCGGCAACAAAAACGGCCCCGAGGCTCAGGCTGCTCGTTCACCGTCTTGCGCCTTTGCTGCGCGCAGGTCGCGCAGCGCTACGCCCTGGGCCCACAGCGAGATCGCGCCAACGCCGGCAATGCTCAGAATGTTCGCCATCTCGACAACCAGCACCATCGCAAGCGCCGGCTCGGGA
>JANLPN010000518.1:0-6639 GCA_031367285.1 Betaproteobacteria bacterium
CAAGCGTAAAGTGCCCGGAACAGAGTTGCCGCATCGCCTTCTTGGCATCGAGCTACCGATTGTGGCGGCAGGTGCCTTGCCGGGTGATCGCGACATCGGCGGGACTGGCATCAGCAAAGCCGAACTTGAGCAGCAATTGACCCTAGACGCACCGCTTTGGTACTACGTACTCAAGGAGGCGGAACACTTCCACGATGGGCGGCGGCTCGGCACAGTCGGCGGCCGGATCGTCGCCGAAGTGATCATTGGACTGATGCTCTCAGACGACAAAAGTGTTCTGAGAACTGGGTGGGCTCCCAAAGCTGGCGAATTCGGGTGCCGTCAGAACCGTCACTATGGCATCGTCGATTTTCTTGCCTTTGCTGGCGGAGCATAACTGCGAGGCCCGCCGGCCTGCGCAATTCAAATCTTATTCAGGACGCAGCCAGTTTTGAAAAGATACTACCGTTGAATTGCAGCCAGCATATCAGTGCAAAAAGTTTTTGGGCTGCCGCTATGTCTGCAAGCAGGTAGCTTCGGCCTCACTCTCAACTCGAAAAAATTGGAGCTTCCTGTGCACGCTGCAGCACCACCTGTCGACGACGTCGGTCAGTAGAAGGGCGCGCAGGATGGTCATGGTTCAGGGCTTCATGCTCCAGTTGATGGACGACAGGAACCACAGGATCAGGGTAGGGATGATCACCGGCATCGCCAGGCCCACAAACGTCAGGGCGGTGAGCAGGAAGGTGCCCATGTCATCGATCCATATCTTGAAAAGGACCCCCAGGTCTACGTTCCAGAACCGGTCTTGTTTCATGTCGGTGCCTCCGTTCGGTCAGGGCAGGCCACCTGGCTGGCGACCTACGGAGAAGTTATACACCCGTTGCACACTACCGTGTTGTTCAAACGATGTCGATGGTGTGGATGGACAACCGGCCCGAACGGCGGTCGGAAAAATAGTGTTCCAGGGTTTCCTTGACGGTGCGAAACGCGATTTCTTCCCAGGGAATATCGGTCTCGGTGAACAACCGTGCCTCCATGGTCTCGTACCCGGGATCAAACTGGTCGCCCAGCAGACGGGCGGTGTAGAACAGGTGAACCTGGCCAACGCGTGCCACGTTCAGGATAGAAAATAGCCCCTCCATTTCGAACTGGGCACCGGCTTCTTCCACGGTTTCGCGGGCGGCGCCCTGCGCGGTGGTCTCGTACAGTTCCATGAAGCCGGCTGGAAGCGTCCATTTGCCCTTGCGCGGCTCGATATTGCGCTTGCACAGCAGCACCCTGTCGCCCAGATGCGGCACCGTGCCCACCACATTGAGCGGGTTCTCGTAGTGGATGGTGTTGCACACCGGGCACACCGCGCGCTCTTTGGTGTCGCCATCGTCCGGCACCCGGTAGGCCACGGCGGCGCCGCAGTTTTTGCAATGTTTGATCGGGCTGTGCAGCATCGGTTTGCAGTGTAATTTGAAAATAAAAAAAGGACTCCGCGCGGGAGTCCTTGGGGGGCGGGGGCGTCCACTCAGGCTTTTTTGGCCGAACCCTTGCCGTGTTTCTCGATCAGCGCACGGGCGGTGTCGAGCAGCTTGCGGCCGTCGAAGCCGCGCTTGTTCATGTCTTCCATCCACTCCACCTCGATCGAACGCGACTTGCGGCGGAACTCCTGCGCATCGGCGGCGCTTACAGTAAAGATGGTGTTGCCATGGTCCACTGCGGCCTTGCGGCCGATCGGGTCATTGCCCTGCTGGACTTTGCCCAGCCAGCCGGACGTGGCCAGGCCCGAGTTGTTGTCGATGATCTTCTTCAGATCCGGTGCCAGCGCGCCGTATTTGGCCTTGTTCATGGCCATCACAAAGGTGGTGGTATAGAGCGAGCCACCGGCCGGGTCGAACTCGGCGTGGAATTTGGTGAGCTCGTGCACCTTGACCGAAGGCACCACCTCCCAGGGGATGACGCAACCATTGATGGTGCCCTTGCTCAGGGCGTCCGGAATACTGGGCAGCGGCATGCCAACCGGTGTGGCACCAAGCACCCCCATGAGTTTGGTGACCTGGCGTGTGGGCGCGCGCAGCTTGGTACCCTGCAGGTCAGCCACCGTTTTGACCGCTTTGTCGGTGGTGTGGATCACGCCGGGCCCGTGCACGTGCAGGGCCAGCAGCTGGGTGTCCTTGAATTCGTCCGGCGCCAAGGTTTGTACGTATTCCCAATAGGCCTTGGAGGTGGACTCGGCGTCGTTCATCATGAACGGTAGCTCGAACGCCTCAACCCGCGGGAAACGCCCTGCCGTATTGCCCGGCAAGGTCCAGACGATGTCCACCACGCCATCTTTGGCCTGGTCATAGAGCTGCACCGGCGTGCCGCCCAACTGCATGGCCGGATAAGCTTCGAACTTGATACGCCCACCGGACTCCTTCTCGACCTTTTCCATCCAGGGTTTATGCATGGTCAGCCACACATTGGACTGGGGCGCCATGAAGGTATGGAATTTGAGCGTAACCGCCTGCTGCGCCAGGCCGGCCAGTGCAGGAGCGCCCAGCACGGCCGCCGCAGTGGACTTGAGAAGGGTTCGACGCAAAATCATGGAGGTCTCCGACGTGTGTGGTTTCAACAACTCCAAGTTAACGTGATCTGACGGCTTTGGGCAACGGTGGTTCCCCTAGGTTGGAGCCCATGGGGGCATCAACGCATGAACCTGAGTAGCCACAGGCAGACGCCCGGCACAAACAAGAGGAGCAGGATACGGAACAGGTCGCTGATCAGAAACGGCAACACGCCGCGGAAGCTTTCGGTCAGCGGTACGTCTTTTGCCATGCCGTTGACGACATACACGTTCAGGCCCATGGGTGGCACCAGCATGCCGAACGACACCACCATAAGGATCATGATGCCAAACCAGATGGCGACCGACTCCTTGGGCATGCCGAAGTCCAGACCCATCACCACTGGGAAAAATATCGGGATGGTCAGCAGGATGATGGACAGCTCTTCGGTCACCGTGCCCAGCACGATATGCAGCGCCACGATGGCCACCATGACCCAGATCGGCGCCACGTTCCAGCCGTGGATGATGTTCACCAACTGGTGCTGGATCTGCGTCAGCGCCAGCGCCGAGTTCATGATGTCGGCGCCGATGAAAATCACAAAAATCATGGCCGAGCTTTGCGCCGTGGCGTAGAAGCATTGCTTGAACTTGGCCCAGGTCATCTCGCCTTTGAGCGTTGCCGCCACAAAGGCCGCCGCCGAGCCCACCGCGGCGCCTTCGGTAGGTGAGAAGAAACCGCCGTAAATACCCCCGAACACCAGCACAAACACCACGCCTATGGGAGCCACGCCGACCAGCGACGCCCATGTCAGCGCCGGAGGGTTTTTGTCCACCGCCGGGGCATGGCCAGGCACCAGCCGCACATAGATAAAAATGACGGCCATGTAACCCAGCATCGCGATGATGCCGGGAATGGTGGCGGCCAGAAACAGCTTGGCAATGTTTTGCTCGGTCAGGATGGCGTAGATCACCAGCGGTACCGATGGCGGAATCAGTATGCCCAGCGTGCCGGCGGTGGCCAGGGTGCCGGTTGCAAGCCGCCCCGAGTAACCGTGGCGTTTCATTTCGGGCAGCGCCACGCCCGTGATGGTGGCGGCCGTCGCCACCGAGGAGCCGCAGATGGCCCCAAAGGCGGCCGAAGCCAGCACCGCCGCCATGGCCAGGCCGCCCTTGAAGCGGCCCATGATGCCGGCCGTGAACGCGAACAGCGCCTTGCTGATGCCGCCCTGGGTCGCGAACTGGCCCATCAGGATAAACAGCGGAATGACGGACAGGTCGTAGCTGGCAAAACGCGCAAAGGTCATGGTGTTCATGAAGCTGGCATACGGCGACCAGCCGGCCTGCATCACATAACCGACCGAACCGGCCACAAACATCGAAATTGCGATAGGCACACGCAGTGCCATCATCACGAACATCAGCGCCAGAAAAGACAGCGTCAGCGAAACCGGAGTCATAGGTAGCCCACGCTTGGCGCTGCGCTCATCAATGCGCCCTCGACGCCGAACCAAAACCGAACATCGCCTGGTGGAAGGCGATAACGGCGGTCAGCACAAAGGGCGGCACCATGGACAGGTAGATCAGGTACTCGGGGAAACCCAGCAGCATGCTGCCGGAATGGGTTTCCATGGAGTTGATGCCGCCCAGCGTGGTGCGCCAGGCCAGCAGCGCAAAACACAGCGCCAGTACCAGGGCACCGAGCCGGTCCAGGACCGCATGCACCCGCTTGGACAGCTTGATGGTGAAGAAATCGACAATGATGTTGCCGCGCTCGATCTGGCAATAAGGCATGAACAGGGCGATGGCCGCACCTGTCGCCAGCCCTACCAGCTCAAAGTCTCCTGGAACCGTCTTGCTCAGAAACTCGCGCCCCAGAATGCTGACGCAGGTCAACAGGGTAATCAGGGTCATCAACAGGCCGGCCGCAATGGCGCACAGCTTGCCCAGGGGGATCAGTACTTTCACGGGGCTCTCCGGTAACCAGCCGTGCAACGCGTGCCGCGCACCTAGCGTACCGTGACCCTGAGCTCTCCGAGCCCCTGGACGGCCCCGACCATGGCGTCCCCGGCCACGACCGCGGCCACGCCTTCGGGGGTGCCGGTATAAATCAGATCGCCGGGCTGCAGCTCCCACGCGGCGGACAGGTGTTCAATCGTTTCCGCAATGTTCCAGATCAGTTTGGATACGTTGCTGCGCTGGCGGTCGGCTCCGTTGACTTGCACGTAGATCTCGGCCTGGCCCACATCACCGGCCTGGGCCGCAGGGGTAATCGGCCCGATCGGCGCCGAGTAGTCGAAGGCCTTGCCTATGCACCACGGCCGCCCCTGTTTTTTCATGTCGTTTTGCAGGTCGCGGCGGGTCATGTCCAGGCCTACGGCATAACCGTAAACATATTGCATGGCGTCGGCAGCCTTGATGTTCTTGCCACCGGTGCCGATGGCTACCACCAATTCGATTTCATGGTGCAGGTTTTTGGTCAGGCTGGGGTAGGGCATGGAGCCGGTCTCTCCGGCAGGTACCACCACGATGGCGTCGGCTGGTTTGAGAAAGAAAAACGGCGGTTCGCGCCCGGTAAAACCCATCTCCTTGGCGTGTTCCTCGTAGTTGCGGCCAACGCAATAAATACGGTGCACCGGGAAACGCTCGCTGTGGCCCACTACGGGCACGGACACTACTGGCGCGGGTTGAAAAACAAAATTCATGCGATCCTCTCTTGCATCAATATTAACGGTGGGCTCCGTGGCTTGCACCCCTGCGCCGGCCTGGCCACCATGGCGCATCGGCGGCATCGCCCGCAGGGGCGCGTTCAATCCGATTTTGTCACCAGATCAAAGTGCTCCACGGTTGGCGGACCGGCAAAAAAGGGGCCGACGATGGCACGCCACTGCGTAAAAAGTTCGGACCCGCGGAAACCCACGGTGTGGTCTTCCAGCGTGTCCCAGAAGATTTGCAGGATGTAGCGCTGCGGGCTCTCGATACCCCGGTTTACCTTGTAGCCCTGGAAGCCCTTGGCCCTGGCGATGACCGTCTTGAGGCCCCGCTCAATGGCTTCTTCGAAAGCGGCGTTCTGGCCGGGGGCGATGCGGATGTCGGCGAGTTCAAGAATCATGGCAGTTTCAGGTAGTGGATTGAATCTTCAGCTGTTCGGTCTTACCGTCGGCATGGGTCGCGAAGCGTCGCAGCTCCTTGCCATGCACCGGCGCATTGTCCGGCCACGGCCAGCCGCCAAATTCGGTGCGCCGGTAGTCGGCAAACGCCTGGTGGATTTCGGCCTCGGTATTCATCACAAAAGGCCCGTATTGGGCCACCGGCTCGGCAATCGGCTTGCCCTGGAGAACCAGCAATTCGGCGACGTCCTTGCCGTTGACCAACTCCACGTCGGCGTCGCAGCGCAGTTCTATACCAGCATGGCCGTTCACGGGTTGGCCACCAACACTGAGGCTGGCGCCTTTGAAGAAATACAGGCTGCGCCGGGTGCCCTTGCCGCTCGCGGCAGGCAGGGTCCAGCGCGCACCGGGCTGCATCTTGAGCGTCCAGATCGCCAGGTCGGCCTGTGGTTGCGAGGCCCAGGAGTCCGGCGGCGGCGCCAGCGGCTCGGCCACGGCGCCGGCATGTTTCAGCGAGCCTGCGATACAGGCCACCTCGGTCCGCGCGCCCTCGGTGTCGGTGAACTCGTGGTGCGGCACCTGTTCGGACCAGAACATGGTGAAGTGCGGCGCCACCATCTTGTGGCTGGCCGGCAGGTTGAGCCAGATCTGGAACAACTCCAGCGGGTTGGGCTTGCCGGCGTCCAGCAGCGGGAACATCTCGGAATGCACGATGCCGCGCCCGGCGGTCAGCCATTGCACGTCTCCGCCGCCAAACCGCGCCGTGGCGCCCAGGGAGTCCGAGTGGTCGATCAGGCCCTTGCGCACAATCGTCACGGTCTCGAAGCCGCGGTGCGGGTGCGACGGAAAACCCGGCACAGTCATGCCGTGGTACATGCGCCAGCCATCCTTGCCGGCAAAGTCCTGCCCCATATCGCGTCCGGCCAGCGATGCATCCGGCCCCAGGCTGGCATTGCCACGCGGGTAGGCGTCGTCGTGGTAGACACAAAACAGGAACGGGTCGATGGTGGACCA
>JANLPN010000523.1:0-14832 GCA_031367285.1 Betaproteobacteria bacterium
CGCTCGAAGTCGGGGAGTCGTATCAGCTCGCCCGGAAAGATGAGGCTCGGATCGCCCGATCGCAGGGTCGAGCGGTTGGCCGCGAGCACGCGCACCCAATAGCGGGCGACGGCGCGCGTGTCGGGATGCGCGATTCCAACGACGCGTGTGGTCTCGGCCGCCGCGATGCTCCACAAGTTGTCGCCGGGGCGGACGACAAGCGTGTGCCGATCGACGCGAGGGTGATCGGCCGCTTCCGGCCAGCAAGGACAAGCCCTGGTTCAGAACCCCGGGCAACCAGGTCGCCGGCCTCCCGCCCGAACCCGCGCAGACCAAGACACTGACCATCGAGGGGCGCGCTTATGGCATCAACGACTCCGACGTTGTCGTGGGGGAAGGCAGGGACACCAACGGTGTATTGCGGGGCTGGGTCTGGCGGCCAGGCGATGGGGCGTTCGTCTTTCTGTCTGGCGCCGATGCCGGGGCCTACGGCATCAGCGCCGCCGGAGCCGTGGTGGGCCGCTGCGGTGCCAGGGCCTGCCTGTGGCCGGCCTCCGCGGGAACCGCGCTGAGTTACGGCGAGCCGATCGACTTGAATGGGAGTATTGACCGCACCGATATCCAACTCGGACAGGCGCTGCAAATCAATACCTCGGGACAGATCGTCACCACTGGCAGCGTCCGGAGCAACCCGCTGGAGGGAAGCCATATCTACCTGCTGACGCCGAAGTAGCGGCCATCCGGCAGGCAGGCCATGGCCCAGGGAAACACGAGGCCATGCGCCACCACCACCACCCGGAGCCGAAAGCGCTGCGTCACCATCCAGCGGTCTTGCAGGCGCACGCTGTCCTGGGCCAACGAAAGGCAGGGCGCAACGCCGCACCAACAAGCCGCACCGATCAAATGACGACGGCTGATGCGGGCTGGTTTCATCACATGTTTTGGGCTCGAATGTATTCTGCCACCACGGCGCCGCGCAGGGAAAGCCTCCTGGTCCTCAGGACGCACAGGGCCACTACAGCCGTCAAGACCAGCGGCAGGCCCGGCGGCTCGGGCACTACAACTACAAGCTGGGTGTAGACAAAATTCGAAATCGCGGCTTCGGCCGACGCGGTGAAGGCGTTGGTCATGTCCCACAGGTCGCCAAACGGGTGGTAACTCAGGTGCAGCACCGTGTCATCCTGAAACGCCGCCGACGCGGGATCAAGAATCGCGCCGATGTGATCCAGCCAGGGTGACGAAAATGGTGCCAGCGCCGCGTCAAAAAACGGGGAACCCACCGGTGCGCCCGCCAGCGCGATATCGAACAAGTCCGTGACCAGGGTGTTGTCCGAGCCGTCATAACGCATCAGCCCGAGGCTCGCCTGCGCCACCACCTGGTCGCCGACACGCAGGCTGAAGCGCTCATCCCCGACCGGGCGAAACAGGGCCGTGCGCGCAAACGGATCGGTGCTTACCAGCTCCAGCGGCGGCGGCGATACGCGGGCACCAAGCAGCGCATCGCCGATGAACCCCGTGGCGCGGATGAAGTCGTTGGAAAACGTCAAGCCCGAAGTGGCGGCATCGAAGTGCACGCTCTTGCCGTCCGACTCCCCAACATTCGAGGTGGGCTTCTTGTCCTTTTCCGGTTGCTTCGGTGAGATTCCCACAATCGAGACGGTATTGAAGATCCGGGTGCCGTCGTAATCGAAGCGAAATCCGCTGCCCACCGGCGCCGGGTGGATCTTGTAGAAGTCGGTGCCATCGGCCCTGGACCCGGTGTAGTCCTTGCTAGCCCGAACCGGCGCATTGATATCGTGGATACCAATCTGCTGCACACCGCCGGTGTCCGACCAGCCGACCACCGTGACGGTATGCAACAGGTTGCTGTTGCCAACACGCAGATTGAGCAGCACCAGCTGGTTCTTTTTCAGCTCGGAAACAATGGCGGCAAAAGTGGTCGGCAGGGTGTCGTGGATCAACAGGGTGTCCTGGTAGCCCTTGGACTTGATGTACTCGCGCGCGGCATTGGGCACGTCGCTGCCAGGGCTTTTTTCGTTGACCGCCTTGACCAGGTCGGGATCCGACAACTTGACGCCGTTGGCGTCCTGGCCCAGCTTGGGGTAGCCGTTTTCGCTGAAGTACTTGATCACGTTGGCGAGCGCGCTGTCGGCACAGGCGCAGCCCTCGGGCGGCGGAAGATCGGGCACGCGCGGCGTGACGGTAGCGCCGGTCGGCGGGTCTGCCTTCACCCAGGGTGGCACCAAGAGTAAAACCATTGCGACCAGCACGTGCAGGAGTTTCGGCATCGGTGTGCTCCAACGAAGCACCATTGCCCCGCCTGCGGCAGTGTGCGCCGGCTACCTGTTTGCGTCAACGTTGATTGGCGTCCTGCCGGGCGTCGGCGGGTTGGCGCCCCGGATGCGCGGGCCCTCCCCTACGCGCGAACCAGACCAAGCCTGGGCCCCTGGTTGCCAGTGAATTGCGGAAGCACCTCGGCCAGCCGGGCGTCGGGCAGCAGCAGGTGGCGCTCCAGCACCTCGGCCAACACCACGCGGAAATCGGTTGTCACCGCCAGGTCGCGGCCTTCATGCAAAGCACTGTTGTCCAGGCCCGGCCATTGGCCGTGCACCTTGCCGCCCAACACGCGGCCGCCCAGCAGCCACATGGCATTGCCGTGGCCATGGTCGGTGCCGCCATTGCCGTTTTGTTGCACCGTGCGGCCGAACTCGGACATCACGATCACCATGGTGTCGTCAAACGCGGGGCCGAGCCGGTTCGCAAATGCCGCCAGACCGGTGCCCAGCGGCGCCAGGCGGTTGGCGAGCTGGCCGGTAGCCGCGCCCTGGTTGGCATGCGTGTCCCAGCCACCCACGGCCATGAAGGCCAGTTGCACGCGTGTATCGTTGCGCATCAGCGTGGCAAGGCGTACCGCGTCGTCGGGGAAGCCGTTGGGCAAGGGTGCACCGTTGTTGGCGGCCATCATCTCGCGCTCCAGGTCACCGCCTTCCATCGAGCCCATGACCTCGCGGCGCGATTGCTGCGACGCCTGGTAGGCGCGCGACAACTTGTCGTCCGCGTTGTACAGCTTGTCGAAGGCCTGGCTGATGACCGGGCGGTCCAGCTGGGTGGGCTTGGTGGCTGCGGCACCGGAGGCAATATTGGCCACCGGGTTGCTTCCGGCATAAATGCGTGGCAATACCGGGCCCACACTGACGGCCCGCGTCGGCGAAGCCCGGCCACCCGGCGCTGCCGGCAAGGCGCCCAGCAGACGGTTGAGCCAGCCGTCCTGGGTCGATTTGCGCCCGGGCGTGGCCGATTCCATGTAGTCCTGCGCGTCGAAGTGGGAGCGCGTGGCATCGGGTGAACCGGACGCCTGTACAAAACCCAGCTTGCCGCCTTTCCATAGCGGCAGCAGGGGTTCCAGCGCCGGGTGCAAGCCAAAACGCCCGTCCAGGTCCAGTACGCCGCCCTCGGTGCCGGGCCGGCCCAGGGCAATCGACGAACGCGCCCGGTAATAACCCGGGTCGGCATACGGCACCACCACGTTCAGCCCGTCCACCGCACCACGCAGAAACACCACCAGCAGGCGCCGCGGCGCCGACGCGGGCGGCTCAGCCACCACGGCCCAGGCGGCGCGGCCTATCGGGAGCAGGCCGGCGCCCACACCAGCGGCTGTTTTGAAAAGATCACGGCGCAACATAAAAAGCTCCTTTTCGACTCGCAACGCATCTTGCACAGATGGTGTGAATAATCGCTAGTGGCGCATGAAGTCCGGGCTGCCCAGCACCAGCGCAGCGCGTAAACCCGGCTCGGACTCCATCACCGCGGTGCGCGTGCGTGCCGAGATGCCGCTGCCCAGTACCACCAACACGGCATCGGCATTGACCGGCGCCGTGGCCCAGGCCGGGTTGAACCTGCCATCGGGCGGCGTATCCGCAACACGTTGCAGCGCGGCCTTGCCAACGCCGCCGGTGTCGGCCGGGTCCATGGGCCGCGCAAACGGCAATCTGCCCGAAGCAAATGCGGTGGCAAAGTTGACGCGGCGCGTGATGGCGTCCGGATTGAGCCAGGCCTCTTCGGTGTTTTTGTAACCATCGGGTGTCTGGCAGCCATACAAAGGCATGCCGAGCTGGAACGCCGTCCCCAGCAAAGGGCGCACATTGGTGATCAGCAGGCCGGAGGCGCGTACCGCCGACACCAGGTACTGGTAGGGCGTCTTGAACTTGGCACCGGCAACCGCGGGGTCGCGAAACTCGGCGCTGTCGAACAGGGTCTTGAGCACCGAGCGGATATCGCCGCCCGACTCCATGAAGCGCCGGGACAAGCGCTCCACCAGAGCCCGTGGCGGTTCATCCTGCACAAAATACTGCGCCAGTTTGTAGCCGATGCGCCGGGCCGTCGCGGGGTGGGCCGCCAGTAGGTCCAGCGCCTCTTCCCCTTCGGCCTGCCCACGCCCGGTGATGCGGCGCCCCAGCCACTGCTTGTCGCCGTTGTCATGCCGCCTCGGGTCAAAGGCAAACACCGACTCAGCCCCACCAACCCGCGGGTTGAAGGTCCAGCCGGTCAACATACGCGCCAGCTCGGTCACGTCGGCCTGGGTGTAGCCGCCGTCCACGCCCAGGGTATGCAGCTCCATCAGCTCACGCGCGTAGTTTTCGTTCAGTCCGCTGGCTTGCGGCAGCCCGGCCACCGCGCGCGGCGGGCGGTAACCCGCCACCACCGACTGCCAGTTGTCCAGATAGAACAACATCGCCGGGTGGTGTGCCGTGGCGCCCAGCAGATCGCGGAACCGGCCCAGCACGTAGGGCCGGACCGCCACCCGCTCGTAGTTCTCCACCAGCACCCGGTCCAGTCCCTTGCCGACAAATACGTTGAAATGGTTGAACCAAAAATCAACCATCACCTCCTGCAACTGCGCCGGGCTTTGGATCGCCCGCAGCAGCCGCGCCTCTCCGGATTGCAGGGTCACGCGCTGGTACAACTCACGCCGTTGCGCCTTGCCTTCTTCGCTGTCGTTTTTTGCGGCCTGCTGCGCTTCGCGAAACAAGGTAATGAGTTCGCGCTGTGACAGGCGGGTGGTATCGAGTGCGCCAAGCTGCTGCACCAGGGTCTGCGGCAGGGCAATACGCTCCGGGTGCAACTGCTCGTCGAGGTAAGCCTGCACACCCATCTGCGCCACGCGCTCCAGGTCGCCCGGCGCCGGGCCATAAGCCAGCCGGTTCAGCACGTGCAGCGCCTGGGTCTGCGGGTTGGCCTGGGCGGCCGCCCAGCCCGAAGCGCTGGCACCAATTGCCAGAACACAGGCCTGGCGCCGATTCAGAGGGACAAGGTTCATGGTGAAAGTACCTCAGACATCCGTTGCGAAATCGCCGCCAGACACAACACACCTGCGGCGCCTAAGAACCTATCCGTGCAACGCTTCGCGCCTGGCAAATGCCGACACGAGTTACAGCTTGTCGCAATCCCAACTATTGCATTCTGCGCCCGGAAGCGGTCCGTAGGCGCCCCTCATCATCCCGCCATGCCTGCAATGAACCAGAAGACCCGTCTGATCCGACCGGTGGGCGCCATCCTTCGACTGTAGCCATGCGGCAATTTGCTTATGTACAACGTCATCGAAGTCAAGGAGTTCAGCCGGTGGCTGACAAGCTGGCTGCCGCCCTGGGCGACATTGCGCGCGCACGGGGCATGGCACAACTGGCCAAGGATACGGGCCTGTCGCGCGAGAGCCTGTACAAGAGCCTGTCAGGCGAGCGGGCTTCGAGTTCCGACACATTGTTCAAGGTAATGCGCGCGCTCGGGTTCAAGCTGACTTGAGCCGCTGGTCGTGCCCCGTCAGCCTCACGGCCGGAATGTTCCCGCCAACTGGCGGAACGCGGTCGCTGTCTTGGCACAATGCGGGTTCAATCGGGATTGAAAATCGAAAGGACTCGTATGGCATCCGGAAAAATTCTCGTGGCCCAGGGCGGCGGCCCAACGGCAGTGATCAACCAGTCGATGGTGGGCGTGGCGCTGGAGGCGCGGCGCCAGCACAAGGTGGAGCGGGTGTATGGCGCGCGCCATGGCGTCAAAGGTATCGTCAACGAGGATTTTGTCGACCTGACGCAGGAGACCAGCGCCAACCTGGAGCTGGTGGCGGCCACACCGTCGTCCGCCCTGGGCTCCACCCGCGACAAACCCGACGCCAAATACTGCCAGGAGATCTTCAAGGTGCTGCGCCTGCACGAGATCGAGCACTTTTTCTACATCGGCGGCAACGACTCGTCCGACACCGTGCGTATCGTGAGCCTGGAGGCGCAGAAGGCCGGTTACCCGCTGCGTTGCATCCACATTCCCAAGACCATAGACAACGATCTGGTGGGCAACGACCACACGCCCGGTTTCCCGTCGGCAGCACGGTTTGTGGCCCAGGCTTTTGCCGGCGCCAACCTGGACAACGCGGCGTTGCCGGGTGTGTACGTGGCCGTGGTGATGGGCCGCCATGCCGGTTTCCTGACCGCTGCGTCGGCGTTGGGCAAGAAGTTCCCGGACGACGGCCCGCACCTGATCTACCTGCCCGAGCGCACTTTCGTGCTGGAGCGGTTCCTGGCCGACGTGAAGGCCACCTATGCCCGTTACGGGCGCTGTGTGGTGGCGGTGTCGGAAGGTATCCACGATGCCGTCGGCGCGCCCATCCTGAGCCTGCTGGCCAAGCAGTTGGAACACGACGCCCATGGCAACGTGCAGCTCTCGGGCACCGGTGCGCTGGCCGACCTGTTGTGCGAGGAGATCAAGTCCAAGGTGGGCATAAAACGCGTGCGCGGCGACACCTTCGGCTACCTGCAGCGCTCCTTTCTGGGCTGTGTGTCCGACGTGGACCAGCGCGAGGCGCGCGAGGTCGGCGAGAAGGCCGTGCAGTACGCCATGTGGGGCTCTCGCGACGGCTCGGTGGCCATAAAACGCAGCGGGGATTACGCGGTGAACTACGAACTGGTTGCGCTCGATACCGTGGCCGGCAAGACCCGTGTGATGGAAGACGAGTTCATCACCAGCAGCGGCACCGACGTGACCGACGCGTTCCGCATGTACCTGCGCCCGCTGCTGGGCTCGGGTCTGCCGGACGCCCACCGCCTGCGCGCTGCGCCGGTGGCAAAGATCAAGGGGCCATGAGCGCGCCCTGATGTTTGCGGCTTCCAAGATACTCGCGTTCACGCTGGAGCCGCTGTTCTGGGTACTGGCTTTGCTGCTGGCCGGCCTGCTGCTGATGCGCTGGCGGCCCCGGCTTGGCAAGGGCCTGGCATGGCTCGCGTTGCTGGCACTGGTACTGGCTTGCTGGCTCCCCATCCCGGTGCTCCTGTTGCGCCATCTGGAGGCCCAGTACCCCCAAATACCGGACGGGGCCGACCTGGGGCGGTATGCGGGCGTGGTGGTGCTGGGTGGTGCCTTGTCCAACTCGGACATCTGGGCGGTGCACCACCAGGTGGGCTTGAACGAACAGGCCGAACGCATGACCGTGGCGGTGGGCCTGGTGCGCAAACATCCGCAGCTAAAGCTGATTTTTACCGGCGGCATCGCGAGTTTGCCGCCCAAGGGGCTCCCGGAGGCCACCCTGGCCAAGGCTTTTTTCGACGACATGGGCGTGGCCCCGGCGCAGGTACAGTACGAGGCCGCATCGCGCAACACCTTTGAGAACGCCACCCTGAGTGCGTCGCTGCTGGGGGTCGACAAAAAGCAGCCCTGGCTGTTGTTGACCTCGGCTTTCCATATGCCGCGCTCCATGGCGGTATTTCAGAGCGCGGGGTGGAACGTCATGCCGTATCCGGTGGACTACCGCAGCGCCTACCCGCCGTCGTGGTACGACTTCTCCATGCATGACGGCCCGCACACCTGGGAGCTGGCACTGCACGAGTTGCTGGGTTATTACGCCTACCGGTTGTCGAACATGATCTGACTGCGGTGTAGCGCCGTCCTCTTGGGGCCGGCTATCGCACTTTGCCACGTACCTTGAGCGCAAACTGCCGCGCCGCAAACGCCCACACCATACGCGATGCGTCCGGGCCCTTGGGGTCGCTCCAGGGCTGTCCTGCGGTTCCGCCGCTCCAGGCATGGCCCAGCCCGTTGATTGCGCACAAGCTGGCCACCAGCCGCCCACCGGCCCGGTAGTCCGTGACGGTGGCGGCGTAACGCGCTCCGCGCTGTACCCTGCGCGGTGTGCCCGCTTGTGCACCTGCATGGGCGGCCCAGCGCTGCGCCGCGTTGACCCCATTGCTGCTGGCCACGATCACGTCGCTGTTGCCCTGGATGACCAGCAGCGCCGGCAACGCGGCACTGCCCGCCATGGGTGCGGCGGCATGTTTGCGCCCGCGCATCGCCATCACGGCGCCGGCCGGCGACTGCGCCACGCCCGGCCCTATGCCCGAATGCATGCTGATGGAGTCGAAGCGCTCCGGGTGGCGGGTGGCCAGCAAGGCTGCCATGCTGGCGCCCGCCGACAGGCCGGCCAGGGCAATGCGCTGTGGGTCTACCGGCTGCGACGCGCACACCTTGTCTATCGCCGCGACTATGCTGTCGGCTTCACGCTGCGCCCGCCCGGCGCGGGTGTCGTACCAGTTCCAGCAGGCCTGGGCATTGGCCAGCCGGCCCTGTTCGGGATAGAGGACCACAAAACGCTCCCTTGCCGCCACACGGTTCATGTGGGTGCTCGCGGCCAGGCCTTGCGCATCCTGCGCGCAGCCATGCAACATGACCAGCAGCGGCAGGCGCTCGGACCGCGACACGCCCGGCGGCTTGTAGAGCCGGTAAAGCCGCGTGCCGGCCGCACCGGTCGCCATGCCGCCGGCCGGGCCGGGCCCCGCAGCACGCGCCCTTTTTGCGGGCACGGATTTCACCGGGCTGCGCTTGACAGTTGTTCGTGGCGGCTTGGAAGTTTTTGCCCGGGCCAGGTCGGGCCTGCCTGGCGCCGCACGCAAAACACCCGCCATGGCCCTGGAGCCGGCCCGCACCGCGGTACGTGTCAGCGCCAGCAGCGAGCGCCGCAACGAGCGGCCGCCAAACCCCGCGCGTGCGCGCCTTACCATCCGGGCCAGGCGCTGGTCACAACACCACCGCGTGCGGGCTGACCTCGGTGCCCGCATTGCCGGCCAGCATTTCCTCGATCTGGTCCAGCGAGCCAATCAAGGCGCGTTTGCCGGTGGCCAGCACAAACTGGCACGCGGCTTCGACTTTGGGGCCCATGGAGCCGGCCGTGAAGCTTTGCTGCGCCAGCATATGGGGCGTGACCTTGCCCAGGGCGCGCTGGCCCGGTTTGCCCCAGTCCAGGTACACCGCCGCCACGTCGGTGGCAATCACCAGGCAGTCGGCCTGCAAATCGCGCGCCAGCAAACCGCTGCACAAGTCCTTGTCGATCACCGCATCCACACCCTGCAGGGTCTTGCCGTCCGCCCCGCGTGCCACCGGTATGCCGCCACCACCGGCCGCAATCACCAGCGCGCCGCGCTCCAGTAGCCAGCGGATCGGCTCCAGGCCCAATACACGCAGCGGCTGCGGGGAAGCCACCACGCGCCGGAAGCCGGTGCCGTCGGCGGCGGTTGACCACTGCCTGGCCGCCGCCACGCGTTGTGCCTCGGCTTGCGTATACATCGGGCCTATTGGTTTGGTCGGATGCCCGAAGGCCGGGTCGCGCAGGTCCACCTCCACCCGCGTGAGCAGGGTGGCGACCGTGTGTGACACCGGCAGCAGGTTGGCCAGTTCCTGCTCCAGCAGGTAACCGATCATGCCGTCGGTCTGCGCGCCCAGCACGTCAAGCGGAAAAGCCTGCGCCGCGATGTGCTCCGCGGCCTGCAGTGCCAGCAGGCCCACCTGCGGCCCGTTGCCATGGGTCAGCACCAGTTCGTTGCCCGGCGCAATACGCGCGATCTGGGCCGCCGCGCGGCGGATGTTCTCCAGCTGGTTGGCGGCGCTGGGCGCCTGTTCGCGGCGCAGCAACGCATTGCCTCCAAGGGCTATGACCAGTTTCATGTCCATCCTTTCATCAGAAACGCCAGGCCGCCTTGAGCGCCGTCACGCCAGCCATCGCTTGTAAAACATCCCTGGCCCGGGGTCTGTGCGTTGACGCACATGAAGAGCCGCCCAAGCGAGCCATTACACGGAGAACATGGCGGCTGCGGTGCGCGTTCGTATTGTGCCAAGCGCAATTCGAACCGGCAGACCCACAAATCGTTGCCGCTTGACGCGCGTCAAAGTTCGCCCAGGTCCTGCCGGCCACCATGGTGTCCCGCGATACGTCCATTGACAAGCTTCATCAAAGCCCTTAAGCGCTGTACCGCACAGACCGGCCCCCACCTGCCGCGCAGACTTCGGTAGGTCCAACCACTCTTGGAAACGGAATATGACAAGCAAGCAGCCCTCCATGCCGCTCGCAGCCATCGCACTACTGCTGGTTTTGCATCCTGCGCAGGCCCAGGACATTGCCGCTGGCCGGGCTGCCTTCGTTCAGTGCGCAGCCTGCCATTCCATCGACGGCAGCAACGGCACGGGCCCCAGCCTGCAAGGGGTTGCCGGGCGCAAGGCCGGATCGTTCCCGGGCTTTGAGTACAGCCGCGCCATGAAGGCCAACGCGACGGTGTGGGATGCCGCTTCGCTGAACGCTTACCTGAGCGACCCACACGGCATGGTGCCCGGCAACCTGATGCCGTTCGCGGGCCTGGCCGACGCCAGCCAACGCGCCAATCTGGTCGCCTACCTGCTCAGCCTGCCACCCCGGGGGCTGGCAGGTATTTCAGCGCCCAGCTTGCAGGTCAGCCGTTTTGGTGGCTGACACCTACCAGCCCCGTCGAACCGCCCGCATTGCGCCGGGCTGCAGCCGGGAAATGCACGGGACGCCGCAGTGATTTCACGCAAGCAGTTCCTGCTCCGCGGCCTGGCAGCGGGCGCGATGCCCGGGCTCTTGCAGGCGGCTTCTTCAGAAGCGGAGCACGAAAGCTACGAAGCCGCCGCGCGCCGGATCTGGCAGCCCACGGTCGGCGCCGTGGGTGACAGCCTCGCCCTGCGCCACGAGCTGGTGCGGTATGCAACGCTGGCACCGTCAAGCCACAACACCCAGTGCTGGAAGTTCCACGTGGAAGAAGACAAGATTTCCATACTGCCGGATTTCGCGCGGCGAACCCCGGCCGTCGATCCGGACGACCACCATCTTGTTGTTTCGCTGGGCTGTGCGGCCGAAAACCTGGTGCAGGCGGCGCTTGCCAACGGCTTGCAGGGGGAAGTGCGCTTTGACGCCGGCATGGAGGTGGGTGCGGCCACCGGCGCCACCGGAGCGATCCAGGTCACGCTGGAACCCACGAAGGCGGTCCTGTCCCCGCTGTTTCAGGCGATTCCCGAGCGCCAGTGCACCCGTTCAGAGTTCGATGGCCAGCCGTTATCCCAGGCGGAACTGAAGCTGCTGGAGCTTGCCGGCACGGGTACCGGTGTGCGCGTGCTGCTGCTCACCGAAAAGCGGGCGATGGAGCAGGTTTTGGCCTACGTGGTGCAAGGCAACACCGCACAAATGCGGGATGCCGCTTTTGTGCGCGAGCTCAAGTCCTGGATCCGTTTTGGCGGTGACGAGGCGGTGCGAAGCGGCGACGGCCTGTACAGCGCGGCGTCTGGCAATCCATCCCTGCCGCGCTGGTTGGGCAGCCTTTTGTTTGGCCTATTTTTCACCGAGGAAGGCGAAAACGACAAATACGCGAAACAAGTGCGCAGTTCGGCCGGCATTGCGATCTTTGTGTCCGACGCCGATGACAGGACGCACTGGATCGAGGCCGGACGCTGCTACGAACGTTTCGCGCTGCAAGCCACGGCCCTGGGCATACGCAATGCCATGCTCAACCAGGCGGTCGAAGTAGCCCAGGTGCGCAAGCAGTTTGCGACCCACCTGGGTATTGGCAGCGGCCGGCCCGACCTGGTGGTCCGTTTTGGCCAGGGTCCAAAAATGCCTCGGTCGCTGCGACGGCCGCTGCAGGCAGTGCTTGCGTGAATAAAGGCGATCCACGTGCCGGTGGGTCTTCGGGAAGAAGCGCCGGGCGCAGCAGCGCGAAATATCCGCCCAAGCCGATCAGCCAGATGCCGCACGCGAGAAAAATCATGGCGGAAATCTTGCGGCGAGGCATGTGGGGAATGTATTCAGAAATCAACGTGGTCGAGAGCCACTACCACTGATCTGCCTGTAGCCGGCTTGCCGCCGCCTTCATGCCTGCACGCGAAAGTTGATCATCATCCCGGCGTCTTCGTGCTCAAGGTTGTGGCAATGGAACAGGTGGGTCTGGCTGCCGGGAAAATCGTGCGCGAAGTCGATTGCAATCCGCACTGTTTCACCGGGCCACACCAATACCGTATCTTTCCAGCCCAGGTCGCTGACCGTTCGCCCATTGCCAAAACGCGCCATGGCTGACAGATGGGGCGGGCTGCTCAGCCGCTCGATCACCTGAAACGAAAAGCCGTGTAGGTGCATTGGGTGCGGCATGCCCTGCGCCGGATTGCTGATACTCCAGATTTCCACCGCGCCGCGTTTCACTTCAAACGCAATTTCGTTCATGGCAAAGCTGCGCCCGTTGATCAGGAAACGCATCATGCCCATCGACAGTTCCAGTCGGCGCCCGGTAGCGCCTTCGGTGCGGATCGGGCTGATTTTGGATAACGTCGCCGGCAGCTTGGCGACGATTCGGTCACCGGGCAAAACAACCAGTTTCAACAGGTTGAAACCCAGGCCAGGCGGCAACCGCGAAGGGTTACCGCCAGCCATGGTCTGCCCCGTGCCGTGCTCCATTCCCGCCATGCCGCCCATGCCCGCCATGCTGCCCATGCCACCGGCCGATCCCTCGTTTTCCATCGGATCGAACGCCAGGCTCTTGAGAAAGATATTCGTATCTGGCGGTACTTGCCCGGCATCAATCAGCACATCCAGGCGCTCCCCCGGCGCCAGAAAAGCCTCGGTCACCGTTTCGGGCCGCTCAAGCAGCCCGCCGTCGGTGCCGATGACAATGAACTCCAGCGGCGTGTTTTCCCGCATGAAAGCGAGCCGGTAGATGCGCGCGTTGGACCCGTTGAGCAAGCGCAGACGGTAAATGCGCGCGGAGACGGCCTGCACCGCGTTGGGGGTGAGGTTGGCCAGAATTATGTCGCCCAGCCAGCCCATCATCGACTCCTGCGCGTTCGGCTGGTACAGCAGCTTCCCTTGGGCGTCGAACCGTTTGTCTTGCAGGACCACCGGCAGGTCGGTAACCCCCAGCCGCAGATCGAGCGCAGTGGTCAGACTGCGCTGGTCGTCGTCTTCCACCAAAAAAAAGCTCGCAAGACCGTTGTACGCCTGTTTGGCCGTCAACCCATGCGCGTGGGTGTGGTACCAGTAGGTGCCGCCGCGATTACCCACCGTGAAGTCGTATTCAAAGCGGCTGCCTGGGGGGATAGTGCTGGCTGGGTGGCCATCCATGCTTGCGGGCGTGTGCAGGCCGTGCCAGTGGATGATGGTCGGCTCTGCCAGCGCGTTGTCCAGGCTGACCGTCAGGCGCTTGCCACTTTCGATACGCAGGATCGGGTTCTGAAACGGCTTGCCCGCCTGTTCGGTCTGGTACAGCAGCAACGGCGATTCCCGCCCCGGCAGCAGCGGGAAACTCGCCGCCGTAGCGCGGATCTTCAACGGCCCGGCTACATCCAGCACCCCCAGCGGCCCGTCGGCGCCGGGGATAAAGAGTTTCTGCTGGAAGTTCTCCACCGCGACCGGGTCAAACGGGTAGTGGCGAAACGGTCCACCGGCCTGCCCGGCGGAAGGATGCCATCCTTTATAGAGCCAGGCCGCCCAGCCGACTCCGGCTGCGGCCGCCACACCGGCGAACTGAAACAGGCGTCTTCTTTTCAACATGCGCGTCTCTCTTTGAATCGGGAACTCTTCTGCCTTGCGGCGGGGGCGGATCTCTGAAAACCCATGTTAGGCATGCGCTGCCACGACGCATTGATCTTGGTCAACCGATGGCTGCGTCACTGCTCGCATCATGGATGCGCCGCATACGAGACTGCTCCAGCTGTCTCCGATTGTTTGCCCCTGGTGCCCAAGTATTTGCCCGCAGCTGCTCGTCAGGCACGGACGAGGTCAGTGCCGCCGGTGTAAACCCGAACAATGCTCTTTACTGGGTCGCTTTTAGAGCGGCACGAACAGCCGCCTCTTGCACCCTGAAGGCCGGCGCAATAACTATTTTTGCTTTGCGAGCCACTTGTCGAACTGTGCGATTTCCTTCTTCTGCGCTGAGATGATGTTTTTTGCCATGGTTTTCATCTCCGGTGATTTGCCCTGCGCAAGCTGCATTTGTGCCATCTCCAGCGCCTGCTGATGGTGCATCTTCATCATCATGGCGAAGTCCTTGTCGATGTCGCCGGACATGGGCATCTTTTGCATACCCTCCATCCCCATCATCATTGCCTGCTTCATGTCCCCAGCGCCGGCTGCGCCTTTGTTCATCGGCATGTTGGCGGAAGGCATGCTCGCGGAGTGCATCGCGGGTTTGGCGGTCTGCGCCAGCGCACCGGACATCAGGCCAATTGCGACCACGGGGGCAAGGCACAGGGTCCGAATCGATTTTGATAGTTGGAAACTCATTGATCTCTCCTTACGACAGGGTTTGGGATTATTTGGCGATGCTGAGGCGGGCTTCCGCGCAACGCTATCGGGTTTGCATCGGCATCATCCATGGAATATGGCTCCCTGTCAGTGCGACGGCGCACAAAGCGCAACCGCCCTACAGCATGCCTTCGCAGCAGTTCTTTCGAGTTAAGCCCCGTGACGTTGAAGTCACCGGCGTGGGCCACCAAGCGTCGTCTGCCTCGCTCCGATTTCCCACGTCTCTTCCATATGAGGCATAT
>JANLPN010000536.1:0-3126 GCA_031367285.1 Betaproteobacteria bacterium
AACCGAAAGCGCATAAAAAATGGAGATTTCTATACATGTTAATCGCCATGTGTATGGAAAGCTCGGCTTTTTTGCAGCATCGCAACCGGCCACGCCGGGATCGATGCGGTCGGCCAATAACTCTCGCGCCCTGTCACGTCGTCGCCTGGCCTTGGCCAGTGACACAGCAGGGTACAGACCCAACGCCAAGGTTTTCTGCCGCCCGATGTATCGGTAGCTGATGCGCCAATATTTGCCGGCGTCCTTGACGCGTAGGTACAGTCCCTGCCCGTCAGCATGCGAGTTGCGGGACGTTTGGAGACGTTGAAAAATCGAGTGATGGTGCGGCTGGCGGGGATCGAACCCACGACCCTTGGCTTCGGAGGCCAATACTCTATCCACTGAGCTACAGCCGCTGGTGTGAGACTGGGCATTGTAAGAGGTTTGCATGGGGGCGACGGCTATAATTCAACGCTGATTCCGAAGCCCCCGACTTTTTGAGGACACCATGAGCGACAACAGCCACGAAGAAGAACACACGGGTCCCATCAAGACCCCGAAGCAGTTGCTGTTGACCGTGTTTCTCTCGTTCGTGGCACCGGTCTTCATCATCATCGGCTTGGTCTTCTTCGTGGTCTCGGGCAACAAGCCCGCGGCGGGTGCGGTGGATACCGAGAAGTCCGTCGCTCAACGTATCCAGAAGGTCGGCATGGTTGAAATCCGCGACGCCAACCGCGAGCTCAAGACCGGTGAACAGGTGTTCAAGGCCCAATGCACGGCCTGCCACACCGCTGGCGTGGCAGGTGCGCCCAAGTTCGGAGACGCTTCGGCCTGGGGCCCGCGTATTGCCACCGGGTTGGAGGCGCTGTTGCACTCGGCTCTCAAAGGCAAGGGCGCCATGGGTGCGCAAGGCGGTGGCGATTTTGAAGACCTTGAAGTGGCACGGGCCGTGGTCTATATGGCCAACGCCGGCGGCGCCAAGTTCGAGCCGCCCAAGAAACCCGACGCGGCGGCCACGGCAGCTGCGGCGCCTGCAAGCGCCGTTGCGGCCAAATAAACCCGCTGTAGTTGCTGCAACAAAAGCCTGACGCGTTCGGGCCTTTTTGCTGCCCGGTGCCGGGCGCCACGTGCCCTCAGCTTGCCGGCTGCTGGTGCAAGGCCTGTGGGCTCATGACGTAGCCAAAACGGCGCGGCAACTCGGATGCCTCCATCTGCAAGGGCACCCATAAGCCGGCCTCGATGGCATCCGCGGCACACACCATGTCCTGCGTGTGGACCAGACCGAAACCCAGGTCCGACTCCAGATAAACACAGCCGGCTTCGTCCACCACGCAACGCTGCACGCGGGCCAACTGGCCGGTATGGGCCGTGACCGAAAAATCGCCCGCTACGCGCCAGACAAACGGTGTAGCCGCCAGTTCGACGTAGACCCGTTGCGGACCGTTCTGGAAGAACCATTGCCCACTGACATCTGTTTCGTAATTGCGCTGGATAAAGTCGATCAGCTTTTCATGCACGAGCAGCGAGCCCTTGCTTTGCGGCGTGCCGTCGGCAAACGGCCCCAGCGCCTGCACCTGGTCGTCGCGCAGGTACCAGTTGCCGCGTGTGTCCAGGCCCAGCCAGCCATAACAGTGCGGCACGTTGGGCCACTTGGCCACGGCTTGTTTGACGATGTCGTCCATGGCCCGATTATCGTGGCGCCGTGTGCTGGAGGAGCCAGCCGCCTACGGCATCCGGCATGGTCCGCACATGCCCCGGCACCGGCCCGTGCGGAAAACCAACATGGCCGCCATGGGCCGGTTGCCACAGGTCCACGAAACCGCCCACCTCATTCTGGTGCGGCAGACTCCAGGCGGGCACAAACGGGTCATTACGCGCATTTACCACCAGGGCCGGGACGCTGATGCCAGGCAAGTGCGGCTTGGCCGACGCCCTGGCCCAGTAGTCTTCGGTGCTCTTGAACCCGTGCAGCGGGGCGGTAAATATGTTGTCGAACTCGTACAGGTCCCGTGCCGCTGCAAGTGCCTCCCGGTCAAACAGGCCGGGGTGTTGCGCCAGCTTCCTGAAAGCCTTGGGTTTCATGGTGCCCAGGAACATGCGGGTATAGACCAGGCGGTTGAAGCCCCGGCCGATCGCATAACCGCCCGCGGCAAGATCGATAGGTGCACAGACGGAGGCCACGGCACGGACCACGGCGCCTGCCGAGTTCCCCATCTCACCGGCCCAGCGCAACAGGGCGTTGCCACCGAGCGATATGCCAACAGCTAGCAGCGGGCCCTCGTGCACCTGGCGAAAGCGCTTCAGGATCCAGTCAATCTCCTCAAAGTCGCCGGAGTGGTAGGCACGCGGGCCCCGGTTTAGCTCGCCACTGCAGCCGCGAAAGTGGGCTACTGCAAACTGGATGCCGCGCTCGCGCGCAAAGTCGGCAAAAGCGTGCGCGTAGTGCTGGCGGACGATCCCTCCAGGCCATGGAACATAACCAGCAAAGCCGGTTTCGATGGCGGCAACCCATTGGCGAGTGGGGCGCGCGGCGCGCCGCCAGGCACTGTAGCGGGCAAGGCCTCGGGTGCCAGCCAGTCCACGTCGATAAAGTCGGTATCAGGGGCCGTCCAGCGCTCGCGCCGGTACAGCGGATGCGGCCCGAACACGCGGCGCGCATAAAGCGCAGGCCAGATGGTCTGCAGGTTGCCGCCGGGCAACCAGGCCGGGGCGGCCTAGGTCACGTCGGCCTCAACCCCGAACCGCTGTCGGGCCTGAGCCAGACCGCCACCAAGCGGCTCAATGCAACACCTGCGGTGTTTCGTTGATCTCCTGCGCCTGGGCTTCGCTGCCGGGGCTGGCATGGTGGGCGACGATACGCCACCCCTGTGCGGTCTTGTGGTAGACGTTGGTGGCGAGCACATAGGCTTGGACCGGCCCGCCTTCGGTCAGCACCTCGATCCGCTCCAGCAGGTTGTGCACCACGCTGGCCAGCGCTTCCACCTTGCGCACCTGCTCCGGCCAGGCCCGGATGCTGCCATTGGCAAAGATGGCCTCAAAGGTGGCGCGGATCGCACCCGGCCCCACCACACGCGGACCACCGGGGTGCACGCAGACGATTTCATCGTCGTCCGACCAGCAGGCCATCAGGCGCTCGATGTCCCCCGT
>JANLPN010000548.1:0-12538 GCA_031367285.1 Betaproteobacteria bacterium
TTGGCCGCCAATATCGTCGTGATCGCCGCCGTCAGCGTCGTCTTGCCATGGTCCACGTGTCCGATCGTGCCCACGTTCACGTGGGGCTTGGTCCGCGCAAATTTCTCTTTTCCCATTTCGCTTAACTCCAAAAGAACTCGAAAACCATCAATTTCTGCCTGGCCGATGGCGCCATCCATGAGGGCCAGCACCGGTGCACCGGAATCTTGGTGCCCATTGCGGGAATCGGACCCGCGACCTCTCCCTTACCAAGGGAGTGCTCTGCCACTGAGCCAAATGGGCCAATCTCTAACGCGAACCGACCGGTGGAGCGGGAGACGGGAATCGAACCCGCGTCATTAGCTTGGAAGGCTAGGGTTCTACCATTGAACTACTCCCGCATCGGGGTTGACCATCTCAACACCTCAGCGATAGCCCCACTTCTGATCGGCTACAACCTCCTCGAAAAATCTGCTCTTCTTTGGTGGAGAGGGCTGGATTCGAACCAGCGTACTCGTAAGAGGGCAGATTTACAGTCTGCTGCCATTAACCACTCGGCCACCTCTCCAGCGAACCTCGGAATATAGCACGGTTGCTCGGAAGCCGTGAGTTTGAGCGTGCCGATTCCCGCGCGGCCGTACCACTTGGCAACACCGCAGACGTGCGTGGCCCGTCAGTCGAAATGGCATAACAAGAAGTATTTTCCCTTGAAATCAAAGGCTTACACTATTAGGCTGCGTTCTGAGCCTCGCGCCAGGCGCGCGCCGCGCCGAAATGCCCGCAGCCAATAAAGGGCACTGGCGGGCGCAGCGCCGAAAGCGGCGAGGGGTGATTGGCCATCAACACCTTGTGACGGCTGGTATCGATCAGGGCCCGTTTGCTTTGTGCATGCGCACCCCAGAGCATGAATACCAGCGGGCGCTGCGCTCCCGCCGCATGGTGGATCACCGCATCCGTCAAAACTTCCCAGCCTCGGCCCGAATGGCTCGCCGGCTGCCCCTCCTCCACCGTCAGGCAGGTATTGAGCAGCAGCACCCCATGTGTCGCCCATTTGACCAAACTCCCGCCCGGCTGCGGAAACCGGGGTGGCGGTGTGCCCAGATCACGTTCCAGTTCCTTGAAGATGTTGCGCAGCGAAGGGGGCAGGGCAATACCCGGCGCCACCGAAAAGGCCAGCCCTTCGGCTTGCCCGCGCCCGTGGTAGGGGTCCTGCCCCAGGATCACGACGCGCACCTGCTCGGGAGGTGTAAGTTCAAGCGCGCGCAAAGGCTGGGGCGGAAAAACCACGGCACCGGCGCCCAGCCTCTCGCGCAGGAAACCGAGCAGTTTGTGCCCGGTGGGCCCGCTGAAAAAATCATCCACCAAAGGCCGCCAGCCCGCAGCAACCGGCCAATCGGCCGGATCGCTGGTGCAAAGCTGGACCGACGGGCTCATTGAAACAATGCTGCCAGCGCCTCACCCGGGTCGGGTGCCCGCATAAACGCCTCTCCTACAAGGAAAGCGTGGACGCCGGCCGTTTTCATGCGCAACACGTCCTCGCGCGCCAGAATGCCGCTTTCGCTCACCAGAAGTCGGTCTGCGGGCAACTTGCCCATGAGCGCCAGGGTTGTATCCAAAGTCACTTCAAACGTACGTAAATTCCGGTTATTTACGCCTATCAGTGGCGTTTTCAGGCACAGGGCACGCTCCAATTCAGCCGCGTCGTGCACCTCCACGAGTACCGACATAAAAAGGTCGCGCGCAATCGCCTCCATGTCCTTCATCTGCGCGTCGTCCAGACAGGCAGCAATCAACAAAATGGCGTCCGCGCCCATCGCTCTGGACTCGTACACCTGGAACGGGTCGATCAGGAAATCCTTGCGCAGTACCGGCAATTGGCAGGAAGCCCGCGCCTGTTTGAGGAAGTCCACACTGCCCTGGAAAAACTGCCGGTCCGTCAACACGGACAGGCAGGCAGCCCCGTTTTCGGCATAACTCTGGGCAATGTCCGCCGGCACAAAATCCTCGCGCAATACCCCTTTGGATGGGCTGGCCTTCTTGATTTCGGCGATGACGGCGCTTTGGCCGGCACCCACTTTGGCACGCAAGGCGTCTGCAAAGTCGCGCGTCAGGACGCGTGACTCGGCGTCGGCGCGTACCGCCGCGAGCGATTTGCGCTCCAGCGCCAAAGCCACTTCCTCGCGCTTGGCGGCCACAATCTGGTTCAGGATATCGGACATGGTTTCTGTTCTTGCAGCAAACCCTGATCGTAGACTGAACCGGTATCAAAGACTGACCGGCAAGCCGCTCTTGCAGCTTTCGGCGGCCGCGTCGGCCAACTCCTGGGCCGCCACGCCATCCGCAATAGAAGTCCGGAAGGCAGCCCCGGACTGCAGGCATTCAAAAAAATGTGCGATTTCCAGCCGGTAGGCAGCGCTGTAACGTTGCAGGAAGAAGTTTTCGGGCTTGTCGCTGCGCACCCCCGAGGCATCCCATTGCTTGACCTCGCTCGGCGTATGGTTGCCACATTGCAACATGCCGGCGGAGCCCAGCACTTCAAAGCGCTGGTCATACCCGTAGGCGGCACGGCGCGTGGTATTGATCTGGCACAGGCGGCCTTTTCGGGTCCGGATCGTCACGGCCGTGCTGTCCACGTCCCCCAGGACGCTGATGGCCGGGTCGGTCAACACCGAGCCGGTGGCGCTGAGCCACTGCGCCTCGTCGCCGTCGGCGCACAGAATCCAGCGAAACACGTCGAAGTCGTGGATCAACATATCGCGAAAAATGCCACCCGATACCTTGATGTATTCGGCCGGCGGGGCACCCGGATCCCGGCTGGTGATGACCAGCATCTCCGGATTGCCGATTTCGCCCCGGTCCAACCGCGCGCGGGCTTCGCTGAAAGTGGGGTCGAAGCGGCGCTGGAAACCGATCATGCAGGCTACGCCGGCTGCTTTGACCGCCTCGGCACAGGCGCGTGCGCGGGGCACCGACAAGTCAACCGGCTTCTCGCAAAAAATGTGTTTACCCGCGGCGGCGGCACGGCTGATCAGGTCGCTGTGGGTGTCCGTGGATGAGGCAATGGCCACCACGTCGATGGCCGGGTCGGCAAACGCGGCATCAATGCCGACGACTTTGGCTCCATGTTTGTGCGCCAGCTCGGATGCCGCACCCGCCATCGGGTCGCACACATACTTGAGGGTGACGCCTGGCAAAGCGGACAAGTTGGAGGCATGGATGCGACCGATCCGGCCGGCACCAAAGATAGCGACGTTTTTCATGACTGCTCCATCCGGCAGCGCAAGGGCGCTGCCGCGACTTAGAATTACGGAAAGCAAATTCTACTCAAGTAGACATTGAAAGTTTTATTCCGAACACCCACGCCATGACGCCGCACCCTATGAGCCAGAAGATTCGCTTTGCCGTAAACCGCATCAGCGCCTCGAAACTTCCGTTCTCCGCTTTCGCAGCCATGGCGGGCCGCTTGGGTGTGGAAGCGATCGAAATACGCAATGACCTGCCTGGCGTCGAGATGACCGACGGAACGCCGGCGCGCGATATCGCCGCCACAGCCGGGGCCCACGGACTGGCCGTGCGCTCCATCAATGCATTGCAGCGTTTTGAGCAGTACGACGGTACACGTGCAGCCGAAGCACGGGCCCTGGTGCGTTATGCGGTCGAGTCCGGGGCCCAGGCGCTGGTCTTGTGCCCCACCAACAGCCTGCAAGACGCGCGCAGCCCCGAACAACGCCACGCGGACCTGGTGCACGCCTTGCGCGAGCTGCAACCACTGCTGGCTGACAATGGCCTCACCGGCCTGGTGGAACCGCTGGGGTTCGAAGAATGCGCTGTGCGCCGCAAATCACAGGCCGTACGCGCCATCCAGGAAGTAGGCGGCAGCGCAACTTTCGCCCTGGTGCACGATACTTTTCACCACCACCTTGCGGGTGAAGGCCTGTTTTTCCCCGAATTGACCGGGCTGGTTCACATCTCGGGTGTCGAAGACCCGTCGCTTGACCCGTCCCATATGCGCGACGGGCACCGGGTACTGGTCGGGGAAGCTGATCGCCTGGGCAACATCGCCCAACTGCGCACCCTGGTCGCAGCCGGTTATTCCGGCTACGCGTCGTTTGAACCCTTCGCAACGGAGATTGCGACCGCGCCCGACATCGAGCGGCGCTTGGCCGCCAGCATGGCCTATGTGTCGGCAGCTGTCGCTGCCTCCGGCGGCGCGTAGAGCAACTCGGTCCGGTAAGCCAGCGCAATAAAAAGACTTTGCGCCAGGCACATGGTATTGGTCAGCGACCGGAAGCCGAAGGTGCTGCTTTCGTGCACCACCAGCGCGGCCTCGGCCATCCCCGCCAACGGGCTCATCTGGCTGTCGGTAATGGCAATCAGGCGCGCGCCGCGTGCCGCGGCTACCCGCGCACATTGCAGTGACTCTTCGGCGTAAGGCTCGAAGCTGACCACCAGCATCACGTCGCCCGCGCGCAGGCCGCGCAACTGGCCTTCGTGCATGCTGCCCAGACCTGACAACAGCTCAACGCGTTTGTCCGTGTGTTGCAACGCGTAGGTAAGGTAGGCCGCCACCGCAAAAGACCGCCGGGAGCCCACCACCCACACCGTCTGCGTGCCGGCCAGCAAGGCCACCGCGTCGTCGAATACCGAGCTGTGCAGGTCGCGTTTGAGTTCCAGCATGCCCGCGATGCTGCCACCGATGAACTCGTCCGCGATGTCCGCGCTGCTGAGTTGCCCTTGCGCGGCCTCGATCACGCCGCGGATACGGGCCTGGTAGTTGCGGCTGGGCGCAATCTGCCGCGCCAGTCCGTCGCGAAATATCTTCTGCATCTCGCTGTAGCCGGAAAACCCGAAATGCTTGGCAAAGCGGATCACCGCGGAAGGCTGCACGCCGCAGCGCTCCGCCACGTCCTGGATGCGGTCCAGGCCGATGTGGTCGCGGTGCTGCTCAATGTAGCGGGCGATCAGCTTGAGTTGGCGGCTCAGGGACTCGAACTCCGCCGCAATCGCCGCAAGCAGACGCTCGGCGGCCGGATAGGAAACGTTCGGCACCGGGCGGTGCGAATTTTGACGCGGGGCTTTCGCGGTTACCAAGCTTGCTTACCGGCTAGAAAATAGAAAATATATTCTAAGTGTTTTTCCTAGTGCATATTTATTCCTTTCTGTCACCATTCGGGCATTCCGTGTTGCCATCGGGGGATTCGGGATGTGCGGCACGCAGTGGGCGGCACCTCTATTGAAAAAGTGAAGCCACAACCATGCAATCCCTGAACATTCCCCAAGGCCGCCGTCACGACCTGGCCTGCCTGGGCCGATTGGCTGTAGATCTGTATGCGCAACAGGTCGGTGCGCGGCTCGAAGACGTGTCCAGTTTTGCCAAGTACCTGGGCGGCAGCTCGGCCAATATCGCGTTTGGCGTGGCGCGGCTGGGCCTGCGTGCAGCCATGCTGTCACGGGTGGGCGACGAGCAAATGGGCCGTTTCCTGACCGAAACACTGCAGCGCGAGGGCTGTGACACGACACAGGTGCAGATCGACCCGCAGCGCCTGACCGGCCTGGTATTGCTGGGGCTGAAAGACCGCGACACGTTTCCGCTGCTGTTCTACCGCGAAAACTGCGCCGACATGGCGCTCGACGCCGCAGGTATCAGCGAGGCCTTTATTGCCGGCTGCCGCGCCTTGCTGATCACCGGCACCCACCTGAGCGCTCCGGCCGTACGCGCCGCTTCCACCACGGCGCTGGCCTATGCCCACCAACACCAGGTGCTGCGCGTGCTCGACATCGATTACCGGCCGGTGTTGTGGGGCCTGACCAAACGCGGCGAAGGCGCCAACCGCTTTGTGGCCAACACCCACGTGACCGCCGAGCTGCAGGCCATGTTGCCGCAATTTGATCTGCTCATAGGCACGGAAGAAGAGTTTCTGATTGCGGGTGGTGTAGCCGGTGATTTGCTGGCGTCGCTGCGCGCGGTACGCGCTGTGTCCGGCGCGGCGCTGGTGGTGAAACTCGGCGCCGCGGGCTGCTGTTTTATTCCGGGCCCGATACCGCCGCGCATCGAAGACGCCGTGACCGTGCAGGGCGAACGCGTGGAAGTCATGAACGTGTTGGGCGCGGGCGACGCGTTTGCGGCCGGCCTTATGACCGGTTTCCTGCGGGGCAAAAGTTTCGAGGAGGCGGCCCGGCTGGCCAATGCCTGCGGCGCCATCGTCGTGTCGCGCCACGCCTGTGCACCGGCCATGCCGACGCCGGCCGAGTTGCGGCACTGGTTTGGCGGCAGCCGCACACCGCGCGTGGACGCCGACGTACAACTCGCCCATCTGCACCGCACCAGCGCGGCGCGCAAACGCTGGGACGAACTGCATGTATTGGCCTTTGACCACCGCAGCCAGTTCTTCGAAATGGCGCGCCAGACCGGCGCACCGGAGCAGCGTATCAGCGTGCTCAAGAAGCTGCTGCTGCGTGCCGTGGAGTCGGTCGAAGCCAGCCGCCAGCTGCAGGGGCGGGTCGGCGTGCTGATTGACGGCGGCGACTACGGCGCCGACGCCTTGGCGGCCGCCACCGGCCGTGGCTGGTGGGTCGGACGCCCGGTGGAGTTGCCGGGTTCGCGCCCGCTGCGTTTTGACGGAACCTTGTCGATCGGCAGTGCGCTGCTGTCCTGGCCGTTTGAGCAGGTGGTCAAATGCCTGGTGCACTACCACCCCGACGATGCCGTCGAGCTGCGGCTGGAGCAGGAGCTGAAGGTGCAGGAACTCTGGCAAGCCACCCGCGTGACCGGCAATGAGTTGCTGCTGGAAATCATCTGCCCGCGCTCGCTGACCCCGCAAGGCCAGGAAGACGAGGTCGTGCTGCGTGCCGTCCAGCGTTTCTACAACCTGGGCATCCAACCGGAGTGGTGGAAACTCGCCCCCATGCACGCTGCGGGTTGGGACGCGTTGGGGGCGCTGGTGGCGGCGCGTGATCCGGCTTGCCGGGGAGCGGTTATTCTTGGTTTGAACCAGCCTCTGCAAGTGCTGGCCGACAGCTTTGCGCTGGCTGCCAACCCGGTCGTCAAGGGATTCATGGTCGGTCGCAGCCTGTGGGCCGACGCCTCGGCCCGCTGGCTCGCGAACGAGATGGACGATAGGCATTTTATGGAAGAAGTTGCGGCAAACTTTGCGCTGCTGGTGGACGCCTGGGGCCAGCGCGGCACAGCCAGAGCCGGCGTTGCGTGATGACCGATTGAAAGCACCCTTGCAATGACTACCCAACGACTCACCATGGCACAGGCGCTGGTCAAGCACCTGGCGGCCCTGCAGGTGGAACTTGACGACGGCAGCCTGCGGCCTTATTGCGCCGGCGTGTTTGCGATATTCGGCCACGGCAACGTGGCCGGTCTGGGCGAGGCCTTGTGGGCGGAACGCGGCGCGCTGCCCACGCTGCGGGCCCACAACGAGCAGGCCATGGCGCATGCGGCCATCGCCTACGGCAAGGCGCAGTTCCGCCAGCGCATCATGGCCGTCACCACGTCCATAGGCCCCGGCGCCACCAACCTGCTGACGGCGGCCGCGCTGGCGCACGTAAACCGCCTGCCGTTGTTGATGCTGCCAGGCGATGTATTTGCCTCGCGGGCACCCGACCCGGTGCTGCAACAGCTGGAGGACTTTGAACACGGCGACGTGAGCGTGAACGACGCCTTTCGTCCCGTAACCCGGTATTTCGATCGCGTCTCGCGCCCGGAGCAGATCCTGTCCGCCCTGCCGCATGCCATTGCAGTTATGACCGATGCAGCCACCTGCGGGCCGGTATGCCTGGCGCTGCCGCAGGACGTACAGACTGAAGCATTTGACTGCCCGACGCATTTCCTGCACCCTGAGCCGCTGCGTATCCGCCGCCGGCTCGCCGACACGCGTGACCTGGCCGATGCGGCCACCCTGTTGCGCGGCGCCAAACGGCCGCTGATCGTGGCCGGTGGCGGTGTGTTGTACAGCCAGGCCTGGGAAGCGCTTGCGGCTTTCGCACACCAACATGGCGTGCCGGTGGCCGAAACCCAGGCCGGCAAAAGCAGCCTGCCCTGGAACCATCCGCTCAACCTGGGCGCCATCGGCGTCACCGGCTCACCCGGCGCCAACCAGGCGGCACGCGAGGCCGACCTGGTGCTGGCCGTAGGCACCCGCCTGCAGGACTTCACGACCGGCTCGCACAGCCTGTTTGCCGCAGCCCGCATCCTGGGCCTCAACGTGCAGGTACACGATGCGCGCAAATGGCAGGGCGCCGCGCTGGTGGTCGATGCACGCGCCGGCCTGATGCAGTTGTCGCAAGCAGTGGGCGACTGGCGCGCCGATGCGGCCTGGACGCGCTGCGCCCATGACCTGGCCGAACACTGGGTGGGCCGTGTGACGGAGCTCACTACCGGCGACCCGGACCCTGAACGCAAAGGCGTATTGCCTTACGACGCCGAAGTGATAGGTGCGGTGCGCGACTCCATCGCCAACAGCGACCTGCACGACGTGGTTGTGTGCGCCGCCGGCACCTTGCCGGCCGAACTGCACAAGCTCTGGCGCGCCGGCGCCCCGGGCAACTACCACATGGAGTACGGCTACTCGTGTATGGGCTACGAAATTGCCGGCGGCCTGGGCGTGAAGATGGCGCGGCCACGGCAGGAAGTGGTCGTGATGGTGGGAGACGGCTCCTACCTGATGATGAACTCCGAGATCGCCACCTCGGTGATGCTGGGCTTGAAGCTTGTCATCGTAGTGCTGGACAACCGAGGCTTTGGCTGCATAGAGCGCCTGCAACAGGCCAGCGGCAGCCCGCACTTCAACAATATGCTGGGCGATTGCGTCCCCGAATCCGGCACGCAACCGGTGATAGATTTCGCCATGCATGCACGCAGCCTGGGCGCCGACGGTATCCACGTGGCCAATGTTGCCGAACTCAAGACCGCCATGCAGCGGGCCCGGGCGGCCGGCAAAACCCAGGTCATTGTGATTGACACCACGCATACACGCACCACGGATGACGGCGGTTGCTGGTGGGAGGTACCGATACCCGAAGTCTCGGAGCGCGCCGAGGTTCACACCGCGCGGGCCGCCTATGTCGCGGCAAAGAAGGGGCAATCATGAGTTGGAATGTACGTATCGGCATCAACCCCTTGAGCTGGATGAACGACGACCTGCCCTCGCTGGGTGGCGAAACGCCGCTGGAAACGGCTCTGTCGGAAGGCAAGGAGATTGGTTATGAAGGCTTCGAGCTGGGCAACAAGTTTCCCAAGGATGGCCCGGGCCTGAAAGCCAAGCTGGACGAGTTCGGCCTGGCCTGTGTGTCGGGCTGGTATTCGGGCTTTCTGGCCGAAGACACGCTGGAGGCGGAAATCGCGCGTTGCCAGGACCCTATGCGCAAGCTGCGGTACAACGGCGTCAAGGTCGTGGTCTACGGCGAATGCGCCGGCACCATACAGGGCAATATCGACACACCGCTGGCCAAACGCCCGCACTTCGCCAACGAGGGTTTGTGGAAGGCCTATGCAGAGCGTCTGAATGCCTTTGGCGCCCACCTGCAAGCTGCCTACGGCATCACGCTGGCCTACCACCACCATGTGGGCGCCTACGTCGAGTCGCCCGATGACGTGGACCATCTGATGGCGCTGACCGATCCGGCCAGGGTCGGGCTGCTGTACGACACCGGCCATGCGTATTTTGGCGGCGCCACGGATCCGGTGGCCTTGCTGAAAAAACATGTAGGCCGTGTGGTGCACGTGCATTGCAAGGATGTACGCGCCAAGCTCATTGCGCAGGCGCGCAACGACGGCTGGAGCTTCTTGACCGGTGTCCTCAACGGTACCTTTACCGTACCGGGTGACGGCGTGATCGACTACGACGCCATACTGTCCACGCTGCATGCGGCAGGTTACCAGGGCTGGCTGGTCGTGGAAGCCGAGCAGGACCCCGCCGTGGCACCAAGTTACCGCTATGCCAAGAAGGGCTACACCACCTTGCGCGGCATCGTGGACCGGTTAAACCAGCAAGGAAGCGTCTGAAATGGTCAGCCGTCTGCTTGCCAAGGCCGCCCCCGAGGGCCGCGAAATCGTCAATGTCACGCCGGAACGGGCCGGCTGGACCCACGTGGGTTTTCGCGCCGTACGCCTGGCCAAAGGCGAAACGGAAACCGTCCATACCGGAACGCGCGAACTCTGCCTCGTGGTACTCACCGGTAGCGTGGACATCACAGTGAACGGCCGGACCTATCCGAATCTGGGCACGCGCAACAGTGTTTTTGAGGAGGTCTCGCCGGCGGCTGTCTACGTGCCGCCAGGCCAGCCGGTCAGCGTGACCGCGCTGCGTGACGCCGAGCTGGCTTTTTGCAGCGCACCCACCGACGGCGAGGCACATCCGGTGCGTGTGATTGAGCCGTCCAGCATGCGGCGCAGCGTGCGCGGCAAAGGCAGCAACACGCGGTATGTCTGCGATATCCTGCCGCACGACGACCCGACTGCCGCCCATCTGCTGGTGGTCGAGGTCATCACACCGGCCGGCCATTCGTCGAGTTACCCGCCGCACAAACACGATGCGGAAACACCGCCCACCGAAACCCAGCTAGAAGAGACCTATTACCACCGGCTCAAGCCGCCCCAGGGTTTTGCGTTCCAGCGCGTCTACACCGACGACCGCAGCCTGGATGAAGCCTGCGCCGTGGAAGACCACGACGTGGTGATGGTGCCGCGCGGTTACCACCCGGTTGTGGCGCCGCATGGCTACGACCTGTACTACCTGAATGTGATGGCTGGCCCGCAACGTCTATGGGTGTTCAGGAACGACCCGGTGCATGAATGGATGCTCAAGTGATGCCAGCTTGCATTCAAATGTCGGGAACCGGGGCGGAATCAGAGTTACACGTATGTGCACAGCCACACGCGTAGCCTTCTACAGGCCGAGGAGGCAGGGGTGGGTGGCTCCGCGAATGTCCTCCGTCGTCGGCCTAGGGCAGCCTGCTCCTCCTTTATTTCGCTGCGCCACCCACCCCAACCTCCTCGGCAGCGAACCTGTTTGGTTTGCAAGCGTCGAACACCGACTTACTCGCAGGAGCAGGCCGGTGGGGCGCTCGGCGCAGCGGCATAAAGGAGGAGAGCCGCGAGGCTCGGGGGACAGCCGCGGAGCTGAGTGCCGCGCCTGCCTGGTCCCGTACAAGTGGTGGCGTGTGGGCGAGGCTAAGTGCCCGTCGGCCTGGTCCCGTACAAGCGGCGGTGCATGGGCGAAGCTAAGTGCCGCATCGGCCTGATCCCGTACAAACGTTGGCGCATGAAGCTGCGCAACACATCGACCTCATCCCAGCGAGGAAACGACGCACATCCGCGGAGCCCGGCTATACACAACACCCGTCTGATTTTCTGAACACATACCGCGCAAGACAGCAGCCGCAAGCAATACCGAGCAAGGGAAAACAATGACTGAACTGATGACAGCGATCGAGGAAATCGTACGTGCCGGCGGCGACATGATGCGCAAGGCGTTTACCGCGCCGGAAAAGCCAGCCTATTCGCTCAAGGGCCGGCAGGACTACCTGACCGCCACCGATGGCGCGGTCGAGCTGTTTGTGCGTGAGCAGATCGCCCAACGTTTTCCGGGGGATGCCGTGCTGGGCGAAGAAGGCGGCGGCGCGGTGGACGCGCCTCGCCTTTGGATAGTCGATCCGGTGGATGGCACGGCCAACTTCGCGCGCCAGATTCCGCATTTCTGCATTTCGCTGGGCCTGATGGTCGACGGCGCGCTGCAAGCCGGGGCCATCTACGCACCTATCACCGACGAACTTTTCATCGCGCAGCTTGGTCGGGGCGCCTGGCTCAACGGCGAGCGCATGCGTGTCAGCGCCGTGGCGGAGCTTACGGCGGCTTCAGTGGAGATAGGCTGGTCCACGCGTATACCGGTGCAGACCTACCTCGACATGGCGGGCAAGGCGGCACATGCCGGCTGCCAGGTGCGCCGTGCCGGCTCGGGTGCACTTGGCCTGGCCTATGTGGCGGCCGGCCGTTGCGAAGGTTATGCCGAAGCGCATATCAACGCCTGGGACGTAGCTGCCGGGCTGCTGCTGGTGACCGAAGCCGGAGGCCGGGTCAATAACTTCTGGGCCCCCGGCGGCGTGGAAAACGGCAATGCGGTGCTGGCTACTAGCGCCTTGCTGGCCGACCAGCTGAGTGCACTGAGCGGTATCGCACTGGCCCCCTGAACCCCTGTCGAGCATGGCGCGGCAGGGGCGGCGCCCCTGCCTTCAGTCGCTCAGCAACACCACGTCGCCCACGCCAAACCCGGCCGCGACCGGGTTGCCGGCGGCAAACGGATTGTGCGTGTCGGACGAGGTGACGAACAGGTCGCCCAACGGCGTCTGCACGATGTACTCCATGTGTTCGCCTACGTAGGTCGCCTTGGACACCACGGCCTCCAGCGTATCTGGGCTGCCCGGCGGCAATAACGCGACCCGGTTCGGCCGCACCGCCACATGGCGCTGCGCCGCCGTGCCTGCGCAGTGGTTGGTGTGCACCGTCAACGTGCCCAGGCGCACGCTGGCGTGATCGCCGGCTGCCGACACCACC
>JANLPN010000551.1:0-2492 GCA_031367285.1 Betaproteobacteria bacterium
CTTGGTGCAACTGGACGGTTGCTACCAGCCCAACGAACCTCTGGAAGCCCTGCCCGCATCGCCGGCCCGCGCCAGCCTGGGGCTCCCCGAGAACGGATTCGTGTATTGCTGCCTGAATGCACATTACAAGATCTCACGCTCGACGTTTGCAGCGTGGATGCGAATCTTGCGTGCCGTCCCGAACGCGGTACTTTGGCTGCTCGACAGCAGCGCGTCCTCCACGGCACGGCTCCGCGAGGCCGCAGCCTCGATGAATGTCGATCCCGCGCGACTCCGTTTCGCGCCGTTGGTGGACCACCAGACCCATTTGATCCGCATGCAGGTGGCCGACCTGTTTCTGGACACGGCAGGAGTGTGCGCCCATACCCTTGCAAGTGACGCCTTGCGCGCCGGAGTGCCGCTATTGGCCCTGCCGGGCGAGAGTTTCGCCTCGCGCGTATCGAGCAGCCTGCTCGCCTCGGTGAGCCTGGGCCATCTGGCGTGCGCCAGCACCGACCGCTATATCGACCTCGCCATCAATCTTGCCCGCAACCCGGGCGACTTGATCGACTTGCGTAACCTGGTCCGATCGGAAACACAAAAGTCGACCCTCTTCAATCCGGAACATTTTTGCCGAAAATTCGAGGATGCACTCGAATCACTGGTTTCCGTGCGTGATGCCGCAGCATGTTGAAACGCCTTCTGCGACAGCTGATCGGTCACGCGCAAACACAAGTCGAGAGCCCTTCCGAGTTAGCCCGGGTGATCGGCCAGGCTCTCGACCTGCAGGCGCGCGCTCGATGGACCGACGCAGAACAGATTCTCAGAACCGGGCTGCGGTCGCGCGGACGTAATGCCGACCTCCTGCACCTGTTGGCCACCAACCTGATGGCCCAGGGCAATAATCGCGACGCCATTCCCCATCTCCTCCAGGTGCTCGACCTACAGCCCGGGCGCGTAGAAGCTCATTTCCATCTCGCCCAGGCGCAAAGCGCCCTGGGGGACGACATTCTTGCCGAGCAAGGATACGCGCGCGCCCTTGCGCTCAAGCCCGATTTTGTCGAAGCCATGAGCAATCTCGCCAACGTGCAACGATCGGCGGGCCAGGTCGAGAATGCCGAACGCTGGCTGCGCCGCGCCCTTGAACTCAAACCCGATTTCGCCGAAGCGGCCTACAACCTCGGGCGCCTGCTCCAGACGGAAGGACGGATCCCGGAGGCACTGCAGTGCCATCGCCGCGCGTTCACCGCCAACCCGTCGCTGGGGGATGCACACACAAACTACCTCTACTGGCTCAACTTCGATCCTGCGTATACGCCAGAAGAAGTGTTTGAGGCCCATACGCAATGGGCGCGCACTCACGCCGAGCCTTTGATGCCCCGCCCACTGGTTTTCACCAACCCACGAGCGCCGGACCGGACATTACGGGTGGGCTATGTATCTCCAAACTTCAAGGATCACGCGGCTGCGTATTTCTTCGTATCCACCCTGGAACATCACGACCCCTCCCGGCTGCACGCAATCTGCTATTCGGATACCACGCAGGTGGACCGGTTCACGGAGCGCATCCGCAAGGCCAGCGCCGGATGGCGCGAAACCGCACAGTTCTCCGATGCCGAACTGGCAGACCTGGTACGGCAAGACCGGATCGACATCCTGGTCGACCTGTCCGGCCACACGGAAGGCAATCGGCTGCTCGCCTTCGCGCGCAAACCCGCCCCACTTCAGGTGACCTGGAACGGTTATGCCAACACCACCGGCATGGCCGCGATGGATTACCGCATCACCGATGCGCTGGCCGATCCGCCGGGCGTGACTGAACACCTCCATACGGAGCGCCTGCTGCGCATGCCCGATGTCTACATGGCATTCGAGCCTCCAGACGCTGCTCCCGAAGTAAACCCATTGCCGGCGCTTGAAAACGGCCATGTCACCTTCGGCTCGTTCAATGCGATCACAAAACTGACCCCCCAGGTGGTGCAGGCATGGTCGCGCATATTGCAGCGCCTGCCCGCGGCCCGTCTGCTGCTCGCCACCATGCCGTCCGAAACATCCCGCATCCGGATCCTGGCCATGTTTGCGCGGAACGGTGTCGATGACCGCCGCATTGACGTGCACGGCCGGCTGTCGCGCGCGGATTTTCTGGCGTTGCACCAGAGGGCGGATATCGCACTCGACCCGTTCCCCTTTCATGGCACCACCACCACCTGCCATTCCCTGTGGATGGGGTTGCCGGTAGTCACGCTCGCCGGGAAGAGCCATGTGTCACGCGTCGGCGTGAGCATGCTTTCCAGCGTCGGCCTGCCGGAACTGATTGCGCTGTCCGAAGACCAGTACATCGAGGCAGCAGTGCAACTGGCGCAGAACCAGAACGCGCTCCGGCAAATCCGTCTCACATTGCGCCAGCGCATGGCGAAGTCGCCGCTGACCGATGCCCGGCGATTTGCAGGGCACCTCGAGATCGCGTTTCAGGAGATCTGGACCGAATGGTGCCGCCGGCATGTGTCGACACC
>JANLPN010000560.1:0-6060 GCA_031367285.1 Betaproteobacteria bacterium
GGTGTCGAACTCGATGTCGGCGGCGCCGATCCGATGACCTTGCATGCCCGCCTGGTGATCAATTCCGCTGGCCTCCACGCCCCGCCGCTCGCCCGCAGGATCGTCGGCATGCCCAGCCAGTTGATCCCGCAAGAATATTACGCCAAGGGCAACTACTTCACGTTAGCCGGCCGGTCCCCGTTCAGCCGGTTGATCTATCCGGTGCCGGTGCCGGGCGGGCTCGGCGTGCATCTGACCGTCGATCTCGGTGGCCAGGCCCGCTTCGGGCCCGATGTCGAATGGGTCGATGGGCTGGATTACACCGTCGACCCGCGTCGGGCCGATAGTTTTTATGCCGCTGTGCGTCGTTACTGGCCTGGTTTGAAGGACGGGTCGCTGATGCCTGGCTACAGCGGCATACGTCCCAAACTCGGGCCGCCGGAAAATCCGTCGCATGACTTCGTGGTGCAAGGCAAGGACGTGCACGGAGTTGCCGGATTGGTCAACCTGTTCGGTATTGAGAGCCCGGGTTTGACGGCTGCGATATCGATAGGTGATTTCGTGTGTCGCCTGGCCAACGCGCTGCGGTGAGGAAGGAACGAAAAAAAAACCGGCCAGCAGGCCGGTTTTCTCAACGCAATTGCAGACTTCAGTAGCTGTTGCGACCACCGCCACCGCCGCCACCGTAGCCGCCACCGCCGCCTTCGCGACGACCGCCGCCACCGCCACCACCGAAGCCGCCGGTACGCGGCTCCATCGGACGGGCTTCATTGACCACCATGTTGCGGCCATCGATCGATTTGCCGTTCATGCCGCCGATTGCCGCTTGGGCTTCCGCGTCGCTCGACATTTCCACGAAGCCGAAGCCCTTGGAGCGGCCGCTGTCGCGGTCCATCATGACCTTGGCAGACGAGACGGTGCCAAAGTCAGAGAAATTTTGATTCAGGGATTGGTCGTCCACCGAATAGGGGAGGTTGCCGACATAAAGTTTCTTGCCCATTTTGGGATCTTTCAAAAAAGCGACCGCGGTTTCAATGAACCGCGCGAAGCGGGGAAATGACGGTCCGGGTTAAGGGACCATCAACGGAACTGACGCCTGGCCACAGCCAGTCATGCAGCAGAACCAGGGCTCCATGCGCCGGAAGTTAATCCGGTTCCTGGGCCCAGGCAGGGGTTCGGTCGGGGAGAAGGGAATTAGACCGGATGTGAAAGCTCGCCGCTGGGGGAGTTTGACGACCGGGAGAGCCGGAACTATCGGCCACTAAGGTGCGGGTGTAGCGTGTGAGGTGCCACACACTCTGTCAGACTTCAGCTACTGCAAAGGCAAACGAGTTGCAGCAACCCCTGTATTTTACCCTCGATCCACTCGGTCTCCGTTTCCAAGCAGGCATGAACCAAGAATTGTCTGTCTGGTATTCCGGCGCCGGTGCTGAATCTGGACAACATCGCATGCTGCGGCTCAGAGCCGGCTGCCCCAACGCCTGCCCGGCCTCGCACGGCCTCGCACGGCGGCATTGCCGCACCCTGGCCGGCAGCAGCGCGTTTCGGGTGGCAATGTCCTACGTGGTTTCGGGCCGGCTTCCGATTCGGGGCCCGGGCCTCGCTTGCTACGCTGCAGACCATGAACACACGGGGAGAATTGACTTGAATACCATCATCTACATTGTCGGACTGGTTGTTGTGATTGGCGCGGTGTTGGGCTTCTTCGGATTGCGCTGAGTATTGCAGAGGCTTGCCGGCAGTTGCGCCTGCCGGCCCGGGAACTGGCAGTAGTCCCCGCAGTTGCCGCAAAGGTCCGGGAGCAGGGCGCGCGAAAACCTGGTGGGATACTGGGCGCATGCGTTGGTATTCCCTGTTGCTCTCCAAGTTGCGTGCGCACCCCCCTAAACCCGGCATACACGCCTTTGCCACCATAGGCGGCATCGAAGCCGTGGTGCGGGGCATCGCGCTGTCGGTGTATCCGCTGCTGATGTACCGCGCCTGGGGCGACGCCGTGGTGGTGTCGCAGCTGTATTTCGGCGTCGGCGTGTTGTCGCTTTTGACCGGCCTGGCCGTGCCGCTGGTCACGCGCCATGTGCCGCGCCGTTTTGTGTATTCGATGGGCGCGCTGCTGTTTGTGCTGTCGGCCTCCTTCGGGATGGTGGGCGGCAAGCTCATCACCGCAGCCTTGTTGTGCCATGTGATGGGCACGGCCACGGTGTTTGTGTGTTTCAACGCCTACGTGCTGGACAACGTGCCCAAGGCCGAGTTCGGGCGCCTGGAGTCGCTCCGCCTGCTGTTCGGTGGTTTCGGGTGGACGCTGGGCCCGGTGCTGGGCGTGTGGCTGGTGCGTTACTGGCACGGGGCGCCGTTCGCCATCGTGGGCGTGGCCGCACTCTCCATGCTGGCTGCATTCTGGCTGCTGCGTATCGGCCATGGGCGGGTTACGGTAGTACACACCGGCAGGCGCAATTCGCCCAACCCGTTGGCCTATCTGCGCCGTTTTGTGGGCCAGCCCAGGCTGGTGGCGGGCTGGTTGTTCCCGGTGCTGCGCTCCTGCGGCTGGTGGGTGTATACGGTTTATGTCGGCATCTTCGCGGTGCAGAACGGGCTCGGCGACCAGGTCGGCGGTATGGCCAGTTCGCTCGCCAATATGGGTTTGTTCATGGCGCCGCTGATGTTGCGCTGGATGGTGCGCCGCTCGGTGCGCGAGGCGGTGCGCACGGGTTTCCTGGTCAGCGGCGCGTGTTTCGTGCTGGCCGCGTTTATCTCGCCGCTGCCCTGGGCCACAGTGGCGGTGCTGGTGCTGGCCTCGTATTTCCTGGTGCTGCTGGACGTCTGCGCCGGCTTGCCCTTTTTGATGTCGGTCAAACCTTCGCAACGCACCGAGATGTCGGCCGTGTATTCCAGCTTTCGCGATGTATCGGGCATCCTGACGCCGGGTATTGCCTGGCTCGTGTTGCAGTTCTCGCCGCTGGCAGGCGTGTTCGCGGCCGGTGGGGTGGCGCTGCTGGTCGCCTGGGCCGTGGCCGGGCAACTGCATCCGCAACTGGGCATGCCCGGGGCGAGCCGGGTGCGGGCCAAGGCCGGGGCGGCGCCGGGCTCGGCTTGAGGCCTTCACGCCGTCCAAGGGTTTTGGGCGTTCGCCATGCAGGCGTCGCCTGCCCAAGCTACATTTTGCGCATCCCCAACATCCCTTGTTCACTTCCTTTCAGGAAATCACCCATGCTCTTCGAACCCTTCCGCCTGCGCGCGTTGCAACTCGGCAATCGCGCCGTCATGTCGCCCATGACACGCAGCCGCGCCGTCGATGCCGCCACACCCAATACCTTGATGGCCGAGTACTATGCCCAGCGCGCAACGGCCGGCTTGATCATCACCGAGGGTACGGCGCCGTCGCCCAACGGCGTGGGTTACGCGCGTATTCCAGGCCTTTACAACGCGGCGCAGGTCGCAGGGTGGAAGCTGGTCACTGACGCGGTGCACGCCAGGGGCGGGAAAATCGTAGTGCAGCTCATGCATACCGGCCGCGTGACCCACGTCGCCAACCTGCCGCCGGGTGCCGAAGTGGTGGGGCCGAGTACTGCGGTATGCCCCGGCGAGATGTATACCGACGCGCAGGGCATGCAGCCCCACAGCCCGCAGCGCGTGATGACCGGAGCCGACATCGCCCGGGCGGTGGAAGAGTTCGCGCAGTCGGCCCGGCTGGCCATCGAGGCCGAATTCGACGGCGTTGAATTACATGGCGCCAACGGTTACCTGATCGAGCAGTTCCTGAACGCCAACATCAACCAGCGCAGCGACGCCTACGGCGCCGGCATGGCCGGCCGCAACCGCTTTGCGCTGGAGGTGGCCAGCGCCGCCGCCGAAGCCATTGGTGCCGACAAGCTGGGCATACGCCTGTCGCCGCACGGCGTGTTCAACGGCACCGGCGCCTTCCCCGAGGTCGAGCCGCAGTACGTGGCGCTGGTCAAGGAGCTGTCTGCGCTGGGCCTCATGTACATCCACCTGCTCGACCACTCCGCCATGGGCGCGCCGCCGGTGCCGGCCGCGCTGATGCTCAAGCTGCGCAACAGCTTTGACGGGCCTTTTATTCTGGCGGGCGGGTTCGACCAGGACAGTGCGGAAAAAGCACTGGCCGAGAAGCGGGCCGACCTGATTGCGTTTGCCCGGCCCTTCCTAGCCAATCCCGATCTGCTGCAGCGTATGCGCACCGGCGCAGCCCTGAGCCCGCCGGACATGGCCACCTTCTACACACCCGGCGCCAAGGGCTACACCGACTACCCGGCGTTGGCGGCATGAAACCGGCCGACGCGTTTTCGCAAAGCTACGCCGAGGCGCGGGCCAAGTTCCGCACCACTGCGGCGGCGGCCGGTGGCAGGCTGACCGAGATAGCCCATCCCTTGCAGGGCCCCAAGGGCGAAGCCCTGGCCTGCGACGTGGCGCGTTTCGGTGCCGATGAGGCCGAGGCCGTGTTGTGGATCAACTCGGCCACCCATGGCGTCGAGGGCTACTGCGGCTCGGGCGTGCAGACAGCCCTGATGGCGCTGGGCTGGCACAGCCGGCTGCCGGCCGATATGGCGCTGCTGCTGACCCACGCGATCAACCCGCACGGTTTTGCCTGGACGCGGCGTGTGACCGAAGACAACGTGGACCTGAACCGCAACTTCAGCCCGGCCGGCGTGTTGCCCCCGGCCAACGCCGGTTATGCCGAGATCCACCAGTGGGTGATCCCCGAAGACATGGACGGGCCCAAGCGTGCCGAGGCCGACGCGGCGCTGGAGCGTTTCCGGCTCGAGCGCGGCGACCGTGCACTGCACCAGGCCATGGCCGGCGGCCAGTATGCGTACCCGGACGGCCTGTTCTACGGCGGCAGCGGGCCGACCTGGTCCAACCGCACACTCAACGGGCTGATAAGCACCCACCTGGCACCGGCACGGCGCTTTTGTTTTATCGACATCCACACCGGGCTCGGCCCCGAGGGGTATGGCGAGCCCAGCTACGTGGGCAAGCCTACCGACGAAGCCTTTGCGGAATGCCAGCAATGGTTTGGCAGCGACGTGACCTGGCTGGACCGCGGCACCGGCCAGTCGACACCGCTCAACGGCCATATCGGCCTGCCGTTCCGGCCCCTGTACGAGCAGGGCAAAAGCGGCCCGGTGCTGGGCCTGGAATTTGGCACCGTGCCCTCTGCCGAGGTGCGCGCCGCCTTGCGCGCCGACCATTGGCTGCACGCCCGGGGCAAACTCGACAGCGAACAGGGCCGTGCCATCAAGCAACGCCTGCGCGAAGTGTTCTACGTGGATACCGACAGCTGGAAGAAACAGGTGGTAGACCGCGCCGACGAACTGACCGGCAAGGCGATCTTGAACCTGGCGCGCTGACCGCGAAGGGACATCAACGCCAAGCTACCGGCCGCGCAGAGGGGGCGCCATGTTTGCGGCGTGCCGGTCAAGCGCGCGCTGCCGCGGGCCCAGCCACCGCCTTGGCCAGCAAGCCTGGCGGGCGTATCAGCATCACCATGCCCGCGGCTATCAGGCAGGCGGCGCCGGCCGCGTACAACGCGGGGGTGTAGGTGAGCAACAGCGTGCGGGTGAGCCCGGCGCCGTAAGCCGCAGTGGCCGAGCCTAGCTGGTGCGCGGCAAACACCCAGCCAAATACCATGCCCGCCTTCTGCGGGCCGAAAGCCGCGCCGGCCAGCTTGACGGTGGGCGGAATGGTGGCGATCCAGTCCAGCCCGTAGAACATGGCGAACAGGCCCAGGCCGTAGAACGTGAACTCGGAATGCGGCAGCCAGAACAAGGACAGCCCGCGCAGGCCGTAGTACCAGAAAAGCAGCTTGCGGTTGTCGTAGCGGTCGGACAGCCAGCCGGAGAAGATGGTGCCTATGAAGTCGAACGCGCCCATCATGGCCAGCACTGACGCAGCCGGCACGGCGCCCATGCCGTTGTCGCCGCACAGCGAAATAAAGTGCGTCTGCACCAGGCCGTTGGTACTCAGGCCGCAGATGAAAAAGCTGCCGGCCAGTACCCAGAACGTGCGGTTACCCGATGCCTCGCGAAGTACCGCGAACGGCGTGCGCCAGGTCATCGCGACCGGGGC
>JANLPN010000571.1:0-17741 GCA_031367285.1 Betaproteobacteria bacterium
CGAACGCACCTACGGTTATCACAGCCCGCAGGAAGCGACCCAGATCGTCAATGTGCGGCTGCGCGTACGTGCCCGCGCCGGCGAAGCGATCGAGGTCCGCGCCGACCGCATCAACCCGGCAGTCCGTGAACACGCGGACGCTGTCGTCGGCCAGCGGCGCGTCTTCTTCGGCCCACGCTGGGGCTGGCGCGATACATCGGTGGTACGGCGCGAAACGCTGGATGCGACCACCGGGCCACTGGTCATTGAAGAGTACGACACCACCATCGTGATTCCGCCGGGTGCACTGGTGCGGCGCGACGCCACCGGCAGCGTCCATATCGACCTGAGCCCCATTCTGTGAGCAGCGCCATGACCGCACCCCAAGACATCCAGCGCGACCCGATCCGCCTGGAGCTGCTGAAGAACGCGTTTGCCGCGATCTCGGACGAGATGGCCGCCACCGTGGTGCGCACCGCGCGCTCGTACGTGATCAAGGAGGCGATGGACTTTTCCACCGGCCTGATCGACGTCCAGGGCAATCTTATCTCTCAGGGCCTATGCCTGCCCATGCACATGGGCTCGTTCCCACCCACGATAGAAACCATCATCGCGCGCTTCTCGGGCGACATGCACGAGGGTGACGTCTACATCACCAACGACCCGTATACCGGCGGCGGCACCCACCTGCCCGACATCTACGTCTTCAAGCCGATATTTTTCGAGCGCGCCCTGCTGGGCTTCTCGGCCGCTATCGGCCATCAGACCGATATTGGCGGGCGCGTGGCCGGCGGCAACGCCTGCGACAACACCGAGATTTACCAGGAAGGCCTGCGCCTGCCCCCTGTGCGCCTGTTCAGCCAGGGTGTCATCAACCAGGACCTGATGGCCATCCTGTGCCTGAACGTGCGCCTGCCCGACAAGGTCAGCGGCGACGTGATGGCCACCGTCGCCGCCTGCACGCGCGGCGAACGTGCCATGCAGGGCCTGGCAAAACGCTACGGCGCCGACGTGCTGGTGGCAGAAATGGCGCATCTGCTCGACTACACCGAGAAGATGACACGGGCCGAGCTGGCGGCGCTGGCCGACGGCGAATGGGTGTTCGAGGACTTCCTGGACGACGACGGTTTCAGCGAGGAAGCGATCCGCATCCGTTGCCACATTACCAAGAAGGGCGGCGACCTGTCGGTAGACTTCGCCGGCAGCTCGCCCCAGGTGCGCGGCTCGATCAACCTGCCGTTCTCGATGACGCAGTCCTGCACCTATGCCTGCGTGCGCTGCATCATGGACCCAAGCCTGCCGACCAACAGCGGCTTTATGCGCGCGCTCAAGGTCACGGCCGAGCCCGGCACCGTGGTGTTCCCCACCACGCCGGCACCGGTGGCGGCGCGCGGCCTGACGGCCATGCGCTGCACCGAAGCCATCTGGGGCGCGTTGGCGCTGATGCTGCCAGATAAGGTTTTTGCGTGCGGCGCCCAAGGCGACTTCGGCGTGACGATTGCAGGTTACGACCAACACGCCACGCCCTTCGTGCTACTCGAATTCCTGTTTGGCACCTGGGGCGGACGACCCGACAAGGACACCAATGACGGCCTGTCGTCGCTGGCCGTCAACTACTCCAATTCGCCGATCGAGGTGGTGGAAGGCGAGCAGCCGGTACGCATCGAACGTTACGGCTTTCGCGCTGACTCGGGCGGGCCCGGCAAACATCGCGGCGGCGTGGGGATGGTGCGCACCTACCGGCTTACCGGCGTGCCCGACGCCGTATTGCAGGTGCGCAGCGACCGGCAGAAATTCCAGCCTTACGGCTTGCAGGGCGGTAGCAAGGGCGCGTTCGCGGCCAACTTCCTGACCGGCGATTCGGGCGAACGTGTGCAATTGCCGGGCAAGTTCATGCGCACCTTCCGGCGTGGCGAGTTGTACGAGGCCATATTGGCCGGCGGCGGCGGCTGGGGTGACCCGCTGGAACGCGATGCGCAGGCCGTGCTGGAAGACGTGGTCGATGGCAAGGTGAGCGCGGCAGCAGCGGCATCCGAATACGGCGTCGTCATCGCCGCGGGTGGAAAACAGGTGGACGCCGCGGCCACCCGGCTGGCACGCCAACGCATCCTGGCCGGCCGCGCCAACAGTGCGGAACCGGAAGCCGCACGATGACCGGAACCGCGCGTTCCGCACCCGGCGCCAAACCGGACTGGCCCGATGCGCCGTTCCTGGCACTCGACCTGGACGCGTTCGAGCGCAATGTAAGGCATCTGGCCGACACCGTCGTGGTGCGGGGCGGCAAACAATGGCGCCCGCACACCAAGGCGCTACGGTCACCCGAAATCGCGAAGCGGCTGATGGCAGCCGGCGCACACGGCGTAACCTGCGCCACGGCATGGGAAGCGCAGACCATGCTCGACGCCGGCATCCAAAACGTGCTGATTGCCAGCCAGGTGGTGGCTCCCTCCGCCGTTCGGCAACTGGCCCTGATGAACCGCACGGCACGTGTATTGGCGGCCATCGACTCCCCAGCCCATGTTGCCTTGCTCCAAGCCGCCGCGCAAGCCGCCGGCACGGTGATTCCGGTGGTCATCGAAGTGGAAGTCGGGCTCCAGCGCGCGGGTGTGTCGCCAGGGCTTGCCGCAGTGCAATTGGCGCGCGCCGTACTCACCCATCCACACTTGCGTTTTTGCGGCCTCATGGCCTGGGAAGGGCACACCACGCGCTTCACGGACCCGCTGGAAAGAGAGGCTGCGGTGCGTGCATCGGTAGGCCTGCTGACGGACACCGCGCGCCACTGCGTGCAAGCCGGCATACCGGTGGACATCGTCAGCTGCGGCGGTACCGGCACCTACCCGATAACCAGCCGGATAGAGGGCGTGACCGAGTTGCAGGCCGGCGGCGGCGTGTTCGGCGACCTGCGTTACCGCGAGCAATTCCAGATGCCGCTGGAGCGGGCCTTGACGCTGGTGGCCAGGGTGCTAAGCCGCCCGTCCGCGCGGCGCATCGTGAGCGACGCGGGCTGGAAATACCACGGCTACCACCCCATGCAGTCGCAGCCGTTGCACTTGCCGGGCAAGGCCAGCCTGTCTTTTTCGGCCGAACACCTGACCTTGGACTGCGCCGTGGACGTCCCCGGCTTCCAGGTCGGCGACCGCATTGAATTCGCGGTGGGTTACGCGGACTCCACGGTGTTTCTGCACCGGGAACTGGCGGCGATGCGAAACGGTGTTATCGAGGACGTGCTGCCCCTGCCGGCACGCCCATAAGCAGGGGGAGCGGCGGGGGACCATGGATTGGCAGTGACTTATTTTTTACCCAACTGGAGAAAACCATGACGGACGACATCATCGGCGGCAACAAACGCAAATTCCTCAAAGGCGCCGCCGTGCTGGGCGGCGTGGCCTCGGCCCTGGGGGCGGCCATCACCCCGAAAGCCGCATTTGCCCAAACGCTGGAGAGCGGCATCAACAAGGACTCGACGCTGGGCAAGATTTTGTCCTCCGGCACCTTGCGCGTGGGTTACGCACAGACCGGGCCGTTCTTCTACAAGAACGCCAAGACCGGAGACCTGGGTGGCATCTATTTCGACCTCGCCACCGAATTGGCGAAGCAGATGAACGTGAAGCTCGAGTTCAAGGAAGTCACGTTCCAGAACGCCACCATTGCGTTGCGCCGCAATGACTACGATGTGTTTGGCTCGGCGCTGACCTACACCATTGCGCGCGCGATGGCGGTGGACTATATCGGCCCGATCTACGAAGTGGGCAGCCTGCTGATGGTGCACAAGGACAACGCCGGCAAGTTCAAGACCCTGGCTGACTTCAACAAACCGAGCGTGACCTTCTCGGTGGTGTCGGGTGGCAGCGAGGAGCCGCGTATCCCTATCCTGTTTCCGAATGCCAAGCTCATCACCACCACCGGCCAGGCCGACCTGGGCGCCGAGCCGGTGCGCGCCAAGAAGGCCGACGTGTGGATGAGCAGCCAGGTGGCCGTGCAGCTGATGGCCAGGCGCACCAACTGGGCTGCCGCGTTCGACCCCGAGAAACCGATTGACAAGCGCCCCAGCAGCTGGGCGGTTCGTTATGGCGACCTGGAATGGAAAAACTTCCTCGACTTCTGGGCGGGATTTTTGCGCACCAATGGCGAGACCGAGCGCCTGATGAAACACCATGTCGAAGCCCTGAGCACCACCACCTGACCAGAGCTTATGAATTTTTCTGACGCGCGGGAAGCGTAATGGGTTCTGCGCCGAGCATCAGGGTCATCGACCTGCACAAGAAGTTCGCTGCGCTCGAGGTGCTCAAGGGCGTGTCGTTCGACGTCCAGCGCGGCACCGTGCTGAGCATGATTGGCGCCAGCGGCTCGGGCAAGAGCACGCTGCTGCGCTGCATCAATCACCTGGAAACACCGACCAGCGGCGACGTGCTGATAGAAGGCCAGTCGCTGTGTTACAGGGAGACGCCATCGGGACGGCAGGGCTTGCGGGAACGCCGCGCGGGCAGGCCCCGGTCGTTGGCCGAGATCAACCGCATCCGGCGCGAACTGGGCATGGTGTTCCAGCAGTTCAACCTGTGGCCGCACATGACGGCGCTGGAGAACGTGATGGAGGCGCCGCGCCATGTACGCGGCATGGGGCGCAAAGAGGCCCTGGAAGCCGGCCGCACCGCGCTGCGGCGCGTGCACCTGCTGGAGAAGGCCGATGTCTACCCGGCTCGGCTCTCGGGCGGGCAGCAGCAGCGCGTGGCGATTGCCCGCGCACTGGCCATGAGCCCCAAGGTGATGCTGTTCGACGAGGCCACTTCCTCGCTCGACCCGGAACTGACCGACGAGGTGCTGGCCGTCATGCGCGACCTGGCGCGCGACGGCACCACCATGATTGTCGTCACGCACGAAATGGCGTTTGCGCGCGAAGTATCGGACCACGTCATGTTCTTGCACAACGGCCTGATCGAAGAGCAGGGCACGCCCATGCAGGTGTTCGACCAGCCGGGTTCGGAACGCCTGCGGCAGTTCCTGAACAAGTCGCAGCGGCAGCGCTGAACACCCGGGGCCGCAACATGTCCGAGTCGCTGCGCGAATCCCTGGACCTGAGCCTGTTCTGGGAGTACCGCTTTATCCTGTTCAAGGGCCTGTCCATGAGCCTGGGCGTGTTCGCCTGCGCGGCGGCGCTGGCGCTTGCCGGCGGACTGGTGGCGGCCCTGATGCGCGTAAGCCGCTACCGCGCGCTGCGCTGGACCGGCACCGTGCATGTGGAGGTGTCGCGCAACTCGCCCGACTACATCATGGTGGTGTGGGTGCATTTTGTTTTGCCGCTGCTGCTGGGCGCGCTGATAGGCAAACGGCTGGAGTTCAACCCCTTTGTGTCGGCGCTGATCGCACTGGGTTTTGTCTACAGCGGCTACTTTGCCGAGACCTTCCGCGCCGGCATAGAAGCCGTGCCGCGCGGCCAGATCGAGGCCGGCCGCGGCCTTGGCATGTCCGAACGCCTGATCATGTGGCGCCTGATCCTGCCCCAGGTGGTGCGGCGCATGTTGCCCGAGTCGGTGAACCAGTTCATATCGCTGTTCAAGGCCACCAGCATCGTGTCGCTGATCGCCGTGCCCGACCTGATGTACCAGGTATCCATGGTGTCGGCGCAGGAGATGCGGCCCCTGCCGCTGTACACCGGCGCGGCCGTGACTTACTTTGCAGTGGTATGCGGGGCGTCGTACTTGTTGCAGCGGTTGTCAGGGCGCTGGCGCGCGAAGGTGTTTGCATGATGAAGCAATCCGGCTTTGTGGCACACTGCTTTCACCCGCCACGCGCGAGTGGGGGCAGCCATGAATAACTGGGACCGCCTGGTCTGGAACCAGCGCGAAGTTTTTGTGGCGGGCTTCCAGACCACGCTGCAGATCTGCGCCATCGCTTTCTTCTGGGCCATCGTCATCGGGCTGCTGCTGTGCCTGGTGCGCATGTACGTGCGACCGGTCAAGCCCGTGGCCGTGCTGCTGATCGAATTCTTCCGCGCCACGCCGATCCTGGTGCAGCTGCTGTGGGTCAACTACGTCTGGCCCGAACTGTTCGGCTGGCCCAACACCTTCTTCGCCGCCGCCTGCGTGGCCCTGGCCGTGCAGTCCGCAGGCTACCTGGCTGAGACCTTTCGTGGCGCCATTGAGGCCATCCCCAGGGGCCACCTGGAAGCCGCCAGCTCACTCGGCATGTCGCCCTGGCACGCCTTTGCGCGTATCACTCTGCCGCAGGTGCTGCTGGACGCGGCGCCGTCCATCGGCAACCAGTTCACCGTCATCGTCAAGTCGTCCGCGCTGGTATCCGTCATCGCCGTGCCGGACCTGATGTTCCAGTCGCAGAAGCTGGTGAACAAATGGTATGAGCCGATCGAGATACTGACCGCCACGGCGGCGATCTATATCGCCTTTATCTTTTTGGTGTCGATGGCGCTGAACTGGCTGGCGGGGTCGGTGCGGCGGCGGTATGGGTTGGGGGCGAACTGACCAAGAAACACTGAATTCAGTGCATCTTCCGCCGTCGGTTGATCTTGGGATGGAACTGCAACACGATCCGCAGTATTTCGGTACGCCGAGGTGGCCCTTCGGTCAATCGCTCGCGCCTTCCGTGTTTTCGAAGCTTCCTTTGGATCCAACCAAGCGTTTTGCGTCGCTCGGTCAGATTGCTTTGCAGCCATTGGTCGTTGACGTCAGCAGCAATTCCACACCGCGGGAGCTGGTCACTGTAGCGGTACACTTTAAACACGACTGGAACAAGTAGTACTGGCCGACGTAGGAAGGTTGATCGCTTTGAAAATTGTGGCAAGGTTGATCTGGGTCCGTCAAGTTGAAGGTTCCGCGGAAATAAGGGGCAGGGCAATTCGACCAAGCCGGAATATTGTTTCAGTTAATTGGGCGTCATCGATCATTGGATGAACCTGGCAGCTGATGCCCATGACCACGCGCGAAAGCATGAATCCACTTGGCCATTGCGATCTAATTTTCTGCGATTCGGCCCGCTACCATGCTTGACCTGAAGTCGTTAAGGTGTTTTGTGGTGCTGGCCGAAGAACTGCATTTTGGCCGCGCTGCCGAAAGGTTGCATATCTCGCAACCTCCCTTGTCGTTGAAAATTCGGACGCTCGAGGCGGACCTCGGGCTGCAACTGTTCCAGCGTTCGTCGCGCCGTGTCGAACTCACGCGCTCGGGGCAGATACTGCTAGCCGAGGCCAGGCGCGTGTTGCGCGATGCCGAACAGCTGACCAAACTGGCGACATCGCTCGAACTCGGCGAGGCTGGCACTTTGGCGATTGGCTTCAACGCGCTGCTGGCTTACCGACTGATGCCGCAATTGGTTTCGACTTTTTCCGAGCGTTATCCCCAGGTCAAGGTCACTCTGCATGAGATGGTGAGTTCCGAACAGGTCGTCGCACTGATGGAACATCAGATTGATGTCGGGCTACTGCGCCCCCCGCTGCCCCCCGGCTTTCTGTCGTTGTCACTGGGTAGCGAAGAGATGGTGGTGTTTCTGCCCGCCAGGCATCCGCTCGCCAAGCAGGAAACCGTCGCGCTCGCGTCGCTGGCGGGTGAGCCGATGTTGATGTTCTCGCGAGGCGAGTCTTCATACCTGCACGACCTCACAATGGCGATGTGCACCGAAGCAGGCTTCGCACCGGTGGTGCGACAGGCGACGCGGCATATCCACGCGATCGTTGCTCTGGTTGGCACGGGCATGGGGGTGGCCTTGTTGCCGTTATCGGCAGGCTTCATCCACATGGACGGAATCGCCATTCGCAGGTTGACGAAGACCGACGCGGGTGTCGGCGCGCGCCGGGCCCTCACCGTGATCGCGGCGCTGGAGGGAAACGCGAACCCCGTAGTGCAGCACTTTCTGGCATTTGTGCAAGCTGCTGCGACTACCGTGGAGAACGCGGAAGTGGATTTCGGTCGCGCGTAGTGACTCGCGCTTTCAGCCCCCCGGCGACAACCGCTCGTCGATGCGCCCGAAAACGGGTGGCCTCAGATTTGTTTCCTTGACGCGATTTCCATGCCGGTTAACCCCGACTATTTGGCAAAATATGGCTTTCAATAACGTTTTCTGAATCAATCGGGAAGAAAAGAGTATTGGACCACCCTGAAGACGATCAATACCATCTGCGCAATACCTGAATCCAACCTGAACACGACACGCAAATGAATCTGGGCAGTTACACGAGCGTTCCCGAGTTCATCTACGGTATCACCAGGGAAATCTGGGAGGACCGTGGCATCGGCAGCAAGCTCGCCCGGTACTACGCCAAGGACATCTTGCTGCGAGCGGCGACCGGCTTCACTGACAGCAACGACGGCGTTACCGCACAAACTTTGCAGACGCTGCATCAGTTTCCCGATCGCCGACTGATCGGCGAGGACGTAATCTGGACTCCGTACCCCGACGGCAGCTTCCTGTCATCACATCGGCTCACGTCGGTGATGAGACACACCGGTGATGGCATTCTTGGCAAGGCCAACGGCCGCGTCGTGCGCAGCCGGATCATTGCCGACTGCTGGGTACGTGACCAGGTGGTAGTGGAAGAATGGCTGGTGCGTGATCAGGCCGCGTTTGCGCGATGCCTGGGCATTGAACCGCGGGCGCTGGCGCAGGAGATGACCGATCGCGACATCCGCAATGGCGTGCCAGTGTCGTTTTTCGTGCCGGCACACAACAAGCCTAGCCGGTACACACCCAAAATGCCGGATGACGAAGCAGTCACCATATTGCTCCAAGGCATGCACCGCATATGGCAGGACAAGGAAACCGCTGCCATCCGCGACCTGTATTTTCACGGTGCGGCGCTGCATGCTCCGGGTGGCGAGCTGCTCTATGGCCATACCGACATCGACACCTTCGTCCTTGGATACCTGGCATCTTTCCCCGATGCGGTGCTGACCATCGAGAGCGCGCGCGTCAATCGAGAACCCGAGCAACCAGTGCGCATCGCAGTGCGCTGGTCGCTAGCCGGCAGCCACAACGGCTACGGGCATTTCGGCGAACCCTCCGGTGCGCCGATTTACGTGATGGCGATGAGCCATTTCAACTTGACCCGCAACAAGGTGACTGCCGAATACCTGGTGACCGACGAGGTGTCGATCTGGAAACAGATCCTCGGCCACGTCGCAAGCCGGCATTCGGCGTGATCCCCCCAACTGAGAGACCTTCCATCATGCAACGACGCACGGCAACCCACCTTCTTGCTACTGCCGCACTGTTGGCAAGCTTGGGCGTACAGGCCCAAGACAAAATACACGGCCTGAAACCCGGAAAGCCGTACGACGGCACCAACATCCGCGTGCTTTTCGTCGGGACACCGCAGCTCATCGGATTCGAGTTGCGGTCCGAAGAGTTCACCAAGCTGACCGGTATCAAGGTCACCTGGGACAAGACGACATTCGGCGCGCTGCAGGAAAAAGTAGCCGGCGTTGGCGTGGCCGCCGACGGCAGCTATGACGTCGTCAACTACTTGGACTCCTGGGGCCCGCCGAATGCGCGCTGGTTCGTGCCGCTGGACCCACTGCTCAAGCGCGACGGGATCAGCATGGATCGTTATCCATCGGCCTTCGTCAAATCGGTGACGTACGACGGCAAGACGATCGGACTGCCGCTGCGCTCCCACGTGCAAATTTTCTACTACCGCAAGGACATCTTCGAGAAGCTCAAACTGGCCGCGCCGACGACCTGGCAAGACGTTGTCACGGCCGGGCAGGCGATCAAGAAGGCCATGCCCGAGATGGGCGCGCTGGGCTGTTACTACGGCGCCGACGGCAACCGCCAGAACCTGTACCTCTGGCTCAATTTTCTGCGCGGCGCGGGGGCGGATATCTTCGACGCCAAAGGCAACCCCGCATGGGACACACCGGCCGGCATCAAGGCCACCAAGGATTACATTGCGCTCAACACCGTGGAGAAGGTTTGCGCGCCCGGATCGGTGTCGGCGCTGGAGCAGGACGCGCGCATTGTCTTCATGCAAGGCAAGGTTGCCATGCTGCCAATCTGGTCATGGGCCTATTCGCCATTGATTAGTCCTGAAAGCTCCAAGCTCACCGCCGCACAAGTCGCCTTCACGGGAATGCCATCGTACAAAGGCGCACCGCCAGTGTCCCTGACCAACTCGATGCCGTTCTCCATTTCCAAGTACTCAAAGAATCAGGAGGCCTCCTGGGAATTCCTGAAATGGTTGTCGAATCCGGAACTCGAAAAGAGAAACGGACTTGAGAAGTCGGTCAACGGCCAGAACACCGCGAGCACCGTGTTCAACCTGAAAACCAGCTTCAAGGACGCCGATCTGAATGCGGCCCACGCCGGCGTTCCGGTGGCGGAGGGGATCGCGCTGGCGGCCAACGCAGCCCCGTTGCCAATGGTGGTCGAATGGCCCGAAATCGGTGACCTGTTGTCCGTCGCCATCAACAAGGCGGCATCGGGCGACGGAGACGTCGAGCAACTGATGAAGAACGCCGCCAAGGAAGCATATCGCGTGCTGCGCCGCACCCGGCGCTGACGGGCGGCCCCATGAACGACGTCGATCATCCGAATGCGCAGGCAACCGGCGCGGCGTCGCTCAACCGGCGACGCCGCAGCAGGGGTCTTCACGACAGGCATTTGAAGTACCTTTTGCTCCTTCCCGCCATCGTGCTGGTCGGGGCAACGTCGATCGGCCCCCTGTTCAGCGGTCTCTACCTGGCATTCCGCGACTGGAACTTGGCCAAGTCCGAGGTGTCCAGGCCTCTGTGGACGCTGGCGGACGACGGGTTCGAAAACATCCGCTACCTGTTCGACAATTTCACGCGCGCGCTGTCAGATTCCGCGCTGCACAACGCCATCTGGGTCACGGTCATATTTACAGTGTTGTCGGTCCTGATCACCATCGGTCTGGCGTTGGGCATCGCTCTGCTGCTCGGTCGTGGCACCCCCACGCGGATCCTGGTACGCACGCTATTGATCCTGCCGTTCGCGATGAGCCCCGCACTGGTCGGCATTTCGTGGCGCTTCATGTTCAGCGCACAGTTTGGCATCTTCCAGGCCGTTTTCAAGGACACATGGCCCGCATTGGCTCGCATCGAATGGCTGGCCGACCCCGTCCTCGCGTTCGCGGTGCTGATCGCCAGTGACGTGTGGCATTGGACGCCCTATATGGCCATGCTGCTGCTCGGCGGTCTCGCGTCGGTCCCCAAGGAAACCCAAGAAGCCGCCGAGATCGACGGCGCAACGTCCTGGCAGGTATTTCGTGATGTCACATTGCCTGCATTGCTGCCGATGCTGGTCGTGGCCGCCATCCTGAAGGCGATCTTCTCGCTGAAAATGTTCGACCAGGTGTTCATGATCACCAGCGGCGGCCCTGGCCGGGCAACGCAGACCCTGGCACATTTCATTTATGTGCAGGGTTTCAAGTACCACGACATGGCGTATGCAGCGGCCGTTTCGTATTTCCTGGTGGTTCCGATGCTGGTGTTGGCTTTCATCTACATCAGACTCGTTTTCAAACGCGCGTAGGAGCTCGACAATGGCCATTCATCACCAAAGCCGTTTCTTTCGCGTCGTCCAGGGCTTGCTGATCCTCATCACCGCCCTGGTCATCCTGGCGCCGATCTACTGGATGGTCGCCGCTGCGTTCAAGCCCTACGCCGAAGTCTTCCAGGCGCGCCTGTTCTTTACGCCGACGCTGGACAATTTCAGCGCGATCATGAAGCCACCCTACGAAATCCACAAGAAGTTCCTCAATTCGACCGTGGTCGCGCTGATTACGGTTTTTGTCGCCGTGCCGGTGGCGACGATGGCGGCCTACAGCTTTTCGCGCTTTCGCATTCGCGGCGAAAAGACGATCTTCATGGCTATCATTTCAACGCAGTTCATTCCCTCGGTCATCATCCTGTTGCCGTTTTTTATCCTGTTTCGCGACCTGGGCCTGCTAGATACCCGCACCGCGCTGATCCTGGTGAACCTCTCGTTTGTAATTCCGTACGCGGTGTGGATGATCAAGGGCTTCATCGACGCGATCCCGCTCGATACCGAAGAGGCGGCCCTGGTCGACGGTTCGACCCGCCTGCAGGTTATTCGGAACATCGTCATCCCGATGGCGGCACCCGGCCTCATCACCGCCGGCATCTTCTGCGTCATCGTGGCCTGGAACGAATTCCTGCTTGCGCTGATCGTGACCAGTCGCGACGCGGTGACATTGCCGGTCGGTCTGGCACTTTTCAACACCGAGCAGGGTGACTTGTGGCAACTGATCTCCGCCACCGGCATTCTGATCATGTTGCCGATGTTCGTGCTCGGCTTCATGATCCAGAAACACTTCATTCAGGGGAGCACTGGCGGCGCCGTCCGCTAATGTCTCACCAACCGGAAAGCCCAAATGTCCGCCATATCGATTTCCAACGTCAGCAAAGGCTGGAACAACGTGTTTGCGATCAAGGATCTGTCGCTCGAGATCCACGACCGCGAGTTTCTCGTCCTGCTCGGCCCCAGCGGCTGCGGCAAGACCACCACCATGCGCATGATCGCCGGCCTCGAAGAGCCGACAAGCGGGCAGATATCCTTTGACGGCGAAGATGTGACCGACCTGGCACCGCGCGAGCGGGACATCTCGATGGTGTTCCAGAACTACGGCCTGTACCCGCACATGACGGTGCGCGAGAACATCGCATACCCGCTGCGTATCCGCAAGGTGCCACGTGACAAGCATGCCGCGATGATCGCCGAAGCGGCGGGTAAGGTCGAGCTCGAAGACCTTCTCGATCGCCGGCCCAAGGCGTTGTCGGGCGGGCAGCGGCAGCGGGTAGCGCTGGCGCGCGCGATCGTGCGCCAGCCCAAGGTGTTCCTGATGGACGAGCCGCTGTCGAACCTGGACGCCAAACTGCGCATCAGCATGCGGGCACGCATCAAGCGCCTGCAGTACGAGCTCGGCACAACGATGGTCTATGTCACGCATGACCAGATCGAAGCGATGACGCTGGCTTCGCGCGTGGTGGTGATGAGCGGCGGCGTGATCCAGCAGCTCGATACGCCTGAGAAGATCTACAACGAACCGGCCAACCTGTTTGTCGCCGACTTCATCGGTTCGCCGGCCATGAACCTGCTGCATGGTCGCCTGGACACTGGCACGTTCATCGGGGACAACATCCGCATCCCCGGTGTCGGTAAGGGATCACACGATGCTGTGGTGCTGGGACTGCGCTGGGAAGACATCGCGTTGGCCCCATTGGGCAGCGGCCACATGGACGCCGAGATCTACACCGTCGAGCTGATCGGCGACGCCACCCAGGTGACGGTAAACAATGGCAAACAGATGGTGGTCATACGCGCCGACAAGAACTTCAAGGCGGCGTTTGGCCAACGCGTGGCCATCACCGCGCGAGCGGACCGTACCTACCTTTTCGACAAGACCTCGCAGGCCCGGCTCAGACAGCTCGAAAACCGATCACCGCAGTCGACCTGAACGGACCATTGTCTGCGGCCACCGGCGTCGCGCAACGAACGTCCTGCTTCGCCAGGCAGTTCGATTTCGACTCTATGGAGAACCACTTGACCGACCTCATCCTCACCCCTGAACAGCTACGCGCGCGCGTGATCCGGCGCACGGACCTGAAATCCGACCCCGAAGCCTTCGTGGACGTGCGTGTGCCCGGGTCGACGCCCAAGTACAACTACCAGCTCATCGGCGCGGGGGTTTCTCAGAACCCGGACACCTTCATCAACCTGCCTGAACCCCATGGCTTCGGCCTTGGCGGCGCCAGCATGCCGCACGGTGTGACCAACAACCTGCACATGCATTTCACCGCCGAGGTGTTCATCTGCTGGGCTGGCAGCTGGCGACTGCGCTGGGGGCCAGAGGGTGAACAGGGCGAAGTGACTTTCGGCGAAGGCGACGTGGCCACCATCCCCCCGTGGATCTTCCGCGGCTTCTCGAACCTGGGTGGAGACGACGCGTATCTGTACACGATGCTCGGCCGCGATGTCACCGGTGGCGTCATCTGGGCGCCGTCAATCCTGCAGAAGGCGCGCGAAACCGGTCTCGTGATTTCGAGGGAAAACACACTGATCGACCTGCACAAGACACCCGATGTGTCGGCTGACAGGATCATGCCGCCGATGGCCGCGCAACAAATCGCCCGACTGCGAAGCTATACACCACAGGAGATGGCGCGCCGCATCGTCAATCACGACGCACTGCACTGGCATGCGCGGCCGCTGCTCGACAGCGTGTTGGCCGGCGGGCAAAAGGAGTTGGCACCGGTGATCGGTTTCGGCCTGACCGAAGACCGCGAAATGACGCCGCCGGTGGTCAACCCGCACGGCTTCACGTTGGAGTGGATGCGTGCACCGACCGACAACGGCCTGCTCCAGCATCGGCACGCCAACACCCAGGCCATTTTGGTGAAGTCGGGCGACTGGTTGCTCACCGTGAATCGCGGCACGCAGGCCCACGACGCGGCGGTCGAGCCCGGCACGGTGGTGTCGATTCCGCCTGGCGTCTGGCGATCGTTGCGCTGCGTGCGCGGACCTGGTGAGGTCCTGCTGATCACCGGCAGCGAAAGCCGAACGCGCGTCGAATGGTCCACCGACGTGCGCCAGAACGCGGAAAAAGCCGGCTGGGCGATCGACCCGGATGGCTACATCGCGCCCACCGACGTGCTGGCGCTAGCGGCTGCGTGAGCCGCAAACCGATCCACTATTCCTACCAAATGGAGAACCGGCATGCGTCCGAACAACCTCAAGCAGCTGCAAACTGAAAAGCGCACCGCGGTGAATGCCTGGGTGTCGATGGGCAGCGGCTATCTGGCCGAAGTGCTGGGCCACAGCGGCTTCGACTCCGTCACCGTCGACCTGCAGCATGCGCCTATGGGCTTCGACCTGGCCGTGCAATTACTGCAAGCCATTTCGGCGACACCCGCCGTGCCGCTTGCGCGTTGTGCTGGCTCCACATTGGCAGAAATCAACAAGTTGCTCGACGCGGGCGCGTACGGCATCATCTGTCCGCTGATCAACAGCGTCGATGAAGCGGCGTTCTTCGCACGCAGTTGTCGTTACCCCCCGCGCGGAGCACGCAGTTTCGGTCCAGCGCGCGGCTTCTTGTATGGCGGTGCCGATTACCTCGACCATGCAGACGACCAGATCATGTCGCTGGCCATGATCGAAACCACCAACGCGCTCAAGCAGATCGAGCGCATCATGGAGGTGGACGAACTTGATGGCGTGTACGTCGGTCCGAGTGATCTGGGTATCGCCATGGGCTTGGGCCCCAATGCCTGGCCGGACGAACGCATGACGCAGGCCGTTGCGCATATCCTCCAGGCGGTGCACGCGCGCGGCAAATATGCCGGTATCTTTTGTGGATCGGCCGAAATGGGCGAGGCCTGTACGCGCATGGGTTACGACCTGGTCACGCCAGGCAATGACGTGCAGTTGCTGCGTGCTGGCGCTGAAGCACGCATCAAAGGCGTGCGCGCGACCCAACGGTTGGAGCGGGCCGCATGATCCTGGGAGTGATCGCCGACGACTTCACGGGTGGCACGGACGTGGCCAGCATGCTGGTGCAGGCCGGCATGCGTACCGTGCAGGTGGTCGGTGTGCCGCACGACGTGCCTGCACCCGAGGCGGACGCGGTCGTCGTCGCGCTGAAGTCGCGCACCGCGCCGGTGGAAGAGGCGGTACGCGATTCGTTGGCCGCCTGGCGCTGGTTGCAGACAGCGGGTGCGCGGCAGTGTTACTTCAAATACTGCTCGACCTTCGATTCGACGCCACACGGCAACATCGGCCCGGTTGCAGAAGCACTGTTGGCCGCATTGGGCGCGGATTTCACGATCGCCTGTCCCGCACTGCCGGTCAACGGACGCACGGTCTACCGTGGCCATCTTTTTGTCGGCGACCAGTTGTTGAGCGAGTCGGGCATGCGCCAGCATCCCTTGACGCCAATGACCGACGCCAACCTGGTACGCGTGCTGCAGGCGCAAGTGCAAGGCCGCGTCGGCCTGGTCGATAGCGACGTGGTAAGTGGCGGTGCACAGGCCATCACCCGGCGATTCGCCGACCTGCGCCGAACTGGTGTGCGTTTTGCCGTATGCGACATCACGGCAACGGAGCAACTTGGCGCATTGGCCGAGGCTTGTGCCGACTTCTCCCTGGTGACGGCGGGATCCGGTCTTGCGGTCGGCTTGCCGGCTGCATACGCGCGGCGCGCCTGGTTGACGCTGGACAGGCAAGCCGCTTCGGCGCTACCGGTGGTTGGCGGCCGTGCAGCAGTGCTCGCCGGCTCCAGCTCCAGCGCCACCAACTCCCAGGTGCGCCACTGGATCGATGCCGGCCGGCCAGCCTACCGCATCGAGCCGCTGCGGCTCGCGGCCGGCGAGCCCGTCGCGCAGATGGCGCTGGACTGGGCCGCGGACAAGGACCACATGCTCATCTACGCCACCGCCACCGTGGAGGAGGTTCGTCAGGCCCAGTCGGCCATCGGCGTTGAGCGATCCGGACAACTGGTCGAACAATGCTTAAGCCAAATAGCCGCCGAACTGGTGCGCCTCGACGTGCGGCGGCTGGTGGTCGCGGGTGGCGAAACCTCCGGCGCAGTGGTGCAGGCGCTTGGCGTGACGCAACTGCGTATCGGCCCGATGATAGAGCCCGGTGTGCCCTGGACACAGGCCAACGATAGACCGCTACTGCTTGCGCTGAAATCGGGCAATTTCGGTCGTGACGACTTTTTCGAAGGGGCGCTGGCATCAACCCGATGAACATCCCTATCCACTCGTTATACCCATGAACACCATGCTGCGCAAAGAACATGACTATCTCGGCGAAGTCGATATTCCGGATGATCGGTTGTTCGGCGTCAACACCTGCCGAGGTGTCGACAATCTGACCATATCGCCACGCGCCGTAGGGTCGAACGCGGAATTCAGCAAGGCGTTCGCCCAATGCAAATGGGCGGCCGCGCTCGCCAACTTCGATCACGATGTGATCAGCGAGACGCAAAAAGCGGCCATCGCCGAGGCTTGCGCTGAAATCGTCGCCGGCGCACACGCCGACTCACTGGTCGTCGACCTGCTGGAAGGGTCCGGTGGAACCTCGACCAACATGAATTTCAACGAAGTGATCGCCAATCGGGCGCAGCAAATTCTTGGAGGGGTGCTCGGTGTGTACGACCGGGTGCATCCGAACGACCATGTCAATCGTTCGCAGTCGACCAACGATGTCTACCCGGCCGCGATGAAAATGGCGACTTACGCATTGCTCGGACCGCTGATCGCCGAAGTGGCGTCGCTCGCCAACTGCCTTGGCCACAAGGCCGGTGAGTTCGAGGATGTACTGCATCTGGGCCGGACCTGTCTGCAGGACGCGCAGCCGATGCGACTGGGCCAAGTGTTCGGTGGTTATGCCGCGCTCGTGACTCGATTGGCGCGCGCCTTGCAGCCGGTACGCGACAGCTTGCTGGTTCTGCCACTGGGCGGGACTGCCATTGGAACTGGCTTCGGCGCGCCGCCGGGATATCGGACTTCGGTCTACCGGCATCTGGCAGCATTGACTGGAATCGCCTTTTCTGCGCCCGAGGACTCTTTTGACGCGATGCAGAACATGGACACGTTTTCGCGCGTATCCGCCGAATTGCGTACCTGCGCTACAGCGATCGCCAAAGTGGCTTCCGACCTGATCCTGCTGTCATCGGGGCCGACTGGCGGCATCGGCGAGATCGTGTTGCCAGCCGTGCAGGCCGGCTCATCCATCATGCCGGGCAAGGTCAACCCCGTGCTGCCGATGTCCATGGT
>JANLPN010000036.1:0-6813 GCA_031367285.1 Betaproteobacteria bacterium
GGCGGCGCCGGTGCTGGTGTACGGCGGGCATGACAGCTATGTGGTCAATGGTGTGCACGTGATGGCGTGGCACAAACTGGGAGGCTGAGCCGATGGAAATTGTCCCTGTTGCCCTGAATCTGACGATCCTTCCACCTGTGCTGCTGCGGGCCGATGAGGTGATTCCATGATGCAACGGCGCGGCGTAGTTGTAGGTCTGACCCTTGCGGCAGTTGTGTTTGCCCAACGCGTGCGCGCCCAGCCTGAACGCAAGGTCTATCGAATCGGCATCCTCAGCTTTGGAAGCACCGGCTCCGACCAGACCGCGCTTGCGACCCCGGACAAAACCATCAGCGCCTTTGTGGGTGGAATGCGCGAGCTTGGATACCCGTACCGAGAACATTTCGTGATGGAGTCTCGCGGCGCCCAGGGCATGCCAGAGCGCTTGCCCGAGCTGGTCCGTCTGCAGCCCGATGCGATCATTGCGGGAGGCGGGCTGCCGGCGGTGGCGCTCAAGCGGGCCACCTCGACCATTCCAATCGTCATGGCGGCTTCCGTGGACCCCGTGGGCCAGGGGCTGGTCCAGAGTCTCGCCCATCCGGGCGGTAACATCACCGGCATGAGCCTTCAATCAACCGAGACGATAGGCAAACGCCTTGAGTTGCTCAAGGAACTCGTCCCGGGCATGGCGCCGGTTGCGGTCCTGTGGTACCGCGCCGAGCCGGCGGACTGGCAGGCGGCGCAAGCCGCCGCCCGAGCCCGGGGTTGGACGCTGCTGTCGCTCGAGATCCGGGACGTTGGCGAAATCGCCGCGGCCCTCAAAGCTGCCATGGGTGCCGGGGCTGGCGCTTTGTTGGTGCTCGGCGGTGGTGTCTTCTTCGCGCATGCCAGACGTATTGCCGAGCTGGCCGCGCGCCAACGGCTGCCGAGCATGTTTGCGCTGCGTCCGCTGGTCGAGGCGGGTGGACTGATGTCGCATGGCGCCGATCTGAACGATATCTGGCGCAGGGCGGCTACCTTCGTCGACAAGATTCTGAAGGGCGCCAAGCCCGGAGATTTGCCGGTCGAGCAGCCCACCAAGTTCGAACTGGTGATCAACCTCAAAACCGCCAGGGCGATTGGCTTGACCATCCCGCAGTCGCTGTTGCTGCGTGCGGACGAGGTGATTCAATGACCTGTCGCGAGCGCCGCCATGTGCTTGTGGCGGCTGGTGCGTTTTTGGCCATGCCCATTGCGGGGTCGGCCCAGACCGTGGCCAGGGTGTACCGCATCGGCCATCTTTCCGGCAGCGGCGAACTCGCGAGCGGCCCTTTTATGGAGGCATTTCGCGCCGGTATGCATTCGCTGGGACATACCGAGAGCAAGACCTTTGTGTTGGAGCAGCGTTACGCCGAGGGCAAATTTGACCGCTTGCCGGCGCTGGCGCGGGAGCTGGTTGCACGCCAGCCCGATGTGTTGCTGGTGTCCACCACGCCGGCCAGTCTGGTTGCCAAGAGCGTGACCTCGGCGATCCCTATCGTCATCGTGCTGGTCGCGGACCCGGTAGGTGCCGGCATCGTGCCAAGCCTGGCCCGGCCCGGCGGTAACATCACGGGCATCACCAACATCGTGGCCGAGCTTGCCGGCAAGCGGCTGGAGCTTCTCAAGGAGATGATCCCCGCGGCATCGCGCATCGCGGTGTTCGTGAACCCCGACTCGCAGAACGCACCGCTGCAATTGCAAAGCGCCGCGGCCGCGGCCCATACGCTTGGTATCGTGTTGCAACCGGTGCTGGAGGTGCGCAAGGCCTCCGATCTGGAGCCGGCCTTCAAGGCGGCGGCGCAGGCGCGCGTGGCGGGGGCAATACGCATGATCGATCCGCTGGTGTTCATGTTGCGCGAACAGACGGCGGCACTGGCGGCGAAGTACCGCCTGCCGGTGGTGTATCCGGCGCGCGAGGATGTCGAGGCGGGCGGGCTGGTCGCCTACGGCACCAATGTGCCCGCGCAGTACCGCCAGGCGGCGGGAATCGTCGACAAGATTCTGAAAGGCGCGAAACCGGCCGAGTTGCCGGTCGAGCAGCCGACGAAATTCGAGCTGGTGATCAACCTGAAAACCGCGAAGGCCATTGGCCTGAAGATTCCGCAATCGCTGCTGCTGCGCGCCGACGAGGTGATTCAATAGCTCCATGACAACAACTCCAGAACTGCTTGCCTTGCACGACGTTTGCGCGCGGCTCGACGGTGCCGGCATCGCCTATATGTTGACCGGATCGCTGGCAATGAGTTATTACGCAAGACCCCGCATTCGACGAATGGGCTGCGCGCCTGGACCTGGACGGACTGCTCAACGAGGCCGGGAATGGATGACACAAGCCCTGAAATCGAATTGCTGCTCAAGGCGCGTTTTGCCTCCATGACAGGATCGGAGCGCGCGTTCATGGCGCTCCAAATGTTCGAGACGGCGAGGGAAATAGTTCTTTCTTCCCTTGATCCGGCATTAAGCGACTATCAGCGGCGGCGGCTTCTTTGGCGGCGCGGATCGACATTTCGGGGCCATAAGCGCTTGCCTGCACGGACTGGCCGTCAGCCTTTCGGTACGATTACCTTGAGGCCCTTGAAATAGTCGCGGACAAAGCCCGCGTCACGGGTGATGAGGGCGGTGCATTGCAGCAGCGCATGGGCGCCGATCAGGAAGTCAGGCACGGTACGCTCGCCCACGGCGGGCAGGCCGGCACCGCGCCGCCGCTCTTTGTAGCGGCGCTGCATCTCGCCGGCACGTACGGCGGCGCCCGACTCGACGGCGCTGTAGGCGATTCCGGCTTCTTCCAGGGCGCCCAGCAGCTCGGCGCCACCGGTGCCAAAATTCGCCAGGCCCGAGACGACTTCACTGAGCACCACGTCGCACACCACCACCGGCCCGCGCGCCAGTGCCTGGCGCAGGCTGTTTTCGGCGGCCTCGGCGCGGGCGTCATCGCCCAGCAGGTCGATCAGCACGGAAGAGTCGATGGCGATCAAGGGCAGGCGCTCACGCTCTCAGGGTTCGACCGGGTCGCCCGGGGCGCGGCCTCGCAGCTCGCGCATGATGTCGTCGGTAGTCTTGCCTTTGGGCAGCTTGAAACGGCCGCGCAGGCGTGAGACGGCGTCGTCAGCGTTCTTGCGCAGGATGATGCGGCCGCCGTCGAGTTCGACCTTGAGCAGCGTGCCCTTGGTCAGGCCGAGTGCGTCGCGCACGGCCTTGGGCAGGGTGATCTGCCCACGTTCAGCAACAGTGGCATCCATGGTGTTCGGCTTAAAAAAGTATGTTTTAATGATACATACCTTGGGTGCCAGCGTCAATTCCAGCCGCAGGGGTTTGTTCCGCCGCAGGTGTTGCATTGCCGGCGTTTCCGGGCCTGCTGCCGCAGGCGAATGAGGGAGATCGAATGAACCAACGACGACGATGCATGCTGGCGCTTGGAGCTTTGTTATCAGGCCCCACCGGGCTGTCGCGGACCGAGTCGGCCATACTGAGGGCCGGCCGGGTTATTGAATGATGCAGCGCGACTTGCCTGCGGGCCCTCTTGCTGGTGGCGTCGATGCGGCAAACCCCGCCGTGTCCCTGGCATCGCCGCCCCTGGGGGTGCCGCACCTGCATCGCGGCCGCCTGTTCCGCAAGTACCTGCTGCTGATCCTGTCGCTGGTGACGCTGGTGCTGCTGGTGTCCAGCGGCGTCAACCTGTATTTCTCGTACCAGGAAAACCGCGCCGCGCTGGCCAGCCTGCAGCGCGAAAAGGCCATCGGTGCGGCGTCGCGCATCGAGCAGTACATCCGCCAGGTGTCTCAGCAGCTGGTCTACGCGGCCTTGCCGCAGATCGATGCCGGCGACGTGGAACTGCGGCGCATTGAATTTCTCAAGCTGTTGCGTCAGGCGCCCGAGGTCACCGACATAGCGCAGCTCGACGCATCCGGGCGTGAACAGGTCGCGGTATCGCGCCTGGGCATGGATGTGGTGGCGTCGGGCAAGGACCGATCCGGCGAGCCGGCGTTCGCAAACGCCAGACGCGGGCAGCCCTGGTACGGCCCGGTCTATTTCCGCAAGGAGACCGAGCCCTACATGACCGTGGCCGTCCGTTCGGGTGGCGACAAGGGGCCGGTGACGGTGGCCGAGCTCAACCTCAAGTTCATCTGGGACGTGGTGTCGCGCATCAAGATCGGCGACAAGGGCAAGGCGTATGTGGTGGACAGTACCGGCCTGCTGGTGGCCGACCCCGATATCGGCCTGGTGCTGCGCAAGACCAATATGGCGGCTCTGGCGCACGTCAAGGCGGCAGCCCATGTGCACAGCGCCGATGAACCGGCGATGGAGTCCGCCGATCTGGCAGGTGTTGCGGTGCTGACCTCGGTGGCGCCGATCGAGCCGCTGGACTGGAAGGTGTTTGTCGAGCAGCCGGTGTCCGAGGTGTACGCCAAACTGAATGCGTCGATCCTGCGCACCGGGCTGTTGCTGCTGGCCGGTCTGGTCATCTCCGCGCTGGCGGCGTCGGCATTGGCGCGCAGCATGGTGCGTCCCATACGCACCTTGGACGAAGGCGCGCGGCGCATCGGTGCCGGCGACCTGGATCAGCGGATCGAAATCCGGACGGGCGACGAACTGGAGGGCCTGGCCGACCAGTTCAATCGCATGAGCGCACAATTGCACGAGTCCTACGCGGGGCTGGAGCGCAAGGTGGAGGATCGCACCCGCGCGCTTACCGAAGCGCTGGAGCAGCAGACCGCGACCGCCGACGTGCTGCGCGTCATCTCCAATTCGCCGACCGACGTGCAGCCGGTATTCGACGCGATTGCCGAGCGCGCCATGACGCTCTGCGATGCGCTCGTCGGTGGTGTTGCACGCCTGGACGGCGGCATGGTGCATCTGGTGGCCTACCATGGAGTTTCGCTGGAGGCATCGGCTGCGATGCAGGCCGCGTTCCCCTTGAAGCCGGGGCACGACGCCATCACGGCGCGGGCCATCCTGGCCCGTGCACCGGTGCAGATCGCCGACGTGTTCGAGGACCCGGACTACGGCCTCAAGGAAGCGGCCCAAAAAGGGGGCTATCGCAGCAATCTGGCCGTGCCCATGGTGCACGAAGGCGAGGTGGTGGGCTCCATCGTTGTCTGTCGCGCGGAGCCAGGGGCATTTCCGCCCAAGCAGGTTCAATTGCTGCAGACCTTCGCCGATCAGGCGGTGATCGCGATCCAGAACGTGCGCCTGTTCAATGAGATTCAGGACAAGAGCCGCCAGCTCGAGATCGCCAACCAGCACAAGAGCGAGTTCCTGGCCAATATGTCGCACGAGCTGCGCACGCCGCTCAACGCCATCATCGGTTTCTCCGAGGTGTTGCTGGAGCGCATGTTCGGCGAACTCAACGACAAGCAGGACGACTACCTGAAGGACATCTTCAGCTCCGGCAAACACCTGCTGTCGCTCATCAACGATATCCTGGATCTGTCCAAGATCGAGGCCGGCCGCATGGAGCTGGACTTGGACGACTTCGACGCCGCGCAGGCGCTGGCCAATGCCATGACGCTGGTGCGCGAACGGGCCCAGACCCATGGCATATCCCTGACGCTGGAGGCCGATCCGCACGTTGGCGAGATCCGCGCCGACGAGCGCAAGTTCAAGCAGATACTGCTCAACTTGCTGAGCAACGCCGTGAAGTTCACACCCGACGGCGGCAAGGTGGTGGTACGGGCCTCGCTGACCGAAAGTGGTATCGCGGTCGCGGTCAGCGATACCGGCGTGGGTATTTCGGCCGAGGACCAACTGGTGGTGTTCGACGAGTTCAAGCAGGTCGGGCGCCACTACACCAACAAAGCTGAGGGCACCGGCCTCGGGCTGGCGTTGACCAAACGTTTCGTCGAGTTGCACGGCGGCAGCTTGAGCCTTCAAAGCGAGCCCGGCCTGGGCTCCACCTTCACCTTCACCATTCCGAGGCAGTCATGAGCAAGCAGGCATCCCCATGAGCACAATCCTGATTGTCGAAGACAACGACAAAAACATGAAGCTGGCGCGCGATATTTTGCAGGCCAAAGGCTACGCCACCCTGGAAGCGGTGAATGGCGAAGACGGTGTGCGTGTGGCACTGGCACACAAGCCGGACCTGGTGTTGATGGACATTCAGCTGCCCGACATCAACGGTGTCGAGGCGTTTATGCGTATTCGCGCCAACGCGGACACGGCAAAGGTTCCGGTGGTCGCGTTCACCGCGTCCGTCACACCGATGGATCGCCACCGCATCACCGACGCCGGGTTTGATGGTTTTATCGGCAAACCGATCAACCTGAAGGAGTTTCTGGAGACGGTGCGCAAGACCATCGAGAGCAAACCAACATGAGCGCCGCACCGGGCGGCAGCCCGGAACGCACGGGGGCCCCATGACAGCAAAAATCCTGGTCGTTGACGACACACCGGCCAACGTCAAGCTGCTGGTCGATGTACTCACGGCCAAGGGCTTCGCCGTTACGGCGGCAGTCAATGGCGAGGAGGCGCTGGCCCAGGTGGGGCAGGACCCGCCCGACCTGATCCTGCTCGACATCATGATGCCTGGCCTGTCGGGTTACGAGGTGTGTCAACGCCTGCGCGCCAACCCCGACACGGCCTTGTTGCCGGTGGTGTTGTGCACCTCGCTCGATCCGCAGCAGGAACGCATCAGGGGTATCGAGGCCGGTGCCGACGACTTCCTGACCAAACCGATCAACCGCCCCGAGTTGCTGGCGCGTGTCAAGTCGCTGCTGCGCATCAAGACACTGCAGGACGAGGTCAAGGCACAGGCGGCACAGATCGCCGAATGGAACCAAACCCTGGAGCAACGGGTGCAGGAACAGGTGGGGC
>JANLPN010000039.1:0-6800 GCA_031367285.1 Betaproteobacteria bacterium
TTGAAGAACGCGGGTTCGAACTCCTTCACGTCGGCTGTGACCTTGTCGCCTTCGGCCTTGACGTTGATGACCTTGCCCCAGACGAACTGGATCGGGTTGCCGGTTTTCTCGTCGCCGGCGCGGCGCAGCGACCAGGCCACGTCTTCGGCCGTAACGGCGCTGCCATCGTGCCACTTGGCGCCTTTGCGCACCGTCATGCTGATCTTGCTGCGGTCGGCGTTCCAGCCCCATTGCGTCAGCAGGTCAGGCTTGAGGCTCAGGTCGGCGTTCTGGTCAATGTACTGCGACAACACCGCCTTGTAGAGCGACTGTATGGTCGGGTTGACGGCCGAGGGGCCGGTGGTCGGGTCCCAGGACGGCAAGTCCACGTTATAGGCAATCGTCAGCGTGTTGCTGGTTTGCGCCAGCACCTGCAGCGGGCCCGCGCTGCCCAGAGCGGCCAGCGCGATGCCGGAGTTGCGCAGAAAGTCGCGGCGTTGCGCCGCAAACTCGGGAGTGTCAGAGAAGTTCATGGGAGGGTCCTTTGGGTTTTGGTATCAACAGGGCTGGTTTTGCGGCGGTAGGGTTTCAATTCTTCAATGGTCAACGGCCACGGCGGTGACTTCGATTTCAACCAGCGCGTGTTCTTCCATCAGCGACAACACATGCAGTGCAGTCAGCGGCGGAAACTGGTGGCCTATCACCTCGCGGTAGACCACGCCGATCTCGGGCAGGCGGCGCAGGTAGTCCTGCTTGTCCACCAGGTACCAGGTCATGCGCGTAATGTGTTCGGGCCCGGCACCGGCTTCGGCCAGCAAGGTGGAGATATTGGTCAGGGCCTGGCGGACCTGGCCCACCAGGTCACGCGCCAGGATGACCGCCTGCTCATTCCAGCCAACCTGTCCGGCCAGGAAGATATGGCGGCCACGCGCCTCCACGCCATTGGAGTAACCCAGGGGGCGCAGCCAACCGGCCGGTTGAAGCGAGCGGTGGGGCGTCATGGATGCGACCACGCTGGGGTCCGGTTCAGGCCGGTACCAGCGCCAACACACGCAAGGGGCTGCCGGAGCCGCCCTTGATCTTCAGCGGTGCCGCAACAATGATCGCGCCGGTAGTCGGCAGCAGGTCGAGGTTTTTCAGGCATTGCAGGCCAAACTTGTTGGCGCCATGCATGAAGGTATGGCAGGGATAAGCCACCGGCCAGGCATACGACTGGCCGGCGTCGGTGTTGATGGTTTCGACCGCGAAGCCGTGCACATTGCGTTCCTTGATCAGCCATTCGACCGCCTCTTGCGACGGCCCCGGCGTATGCGCGCCGTCTTCCTTGAAGTTGACGTATTTGGCCGGGTCGCTGATGCGCTTGGACCAGTCGGTGCGAAAAGCCAGCCAGGCACCGGCCGGAATGCGGCCGTTCTTCTCTTCCCACTTCTTGAGGAAGTCGGAGGTCAGGATGAAGTCCTCGTTCTTCGCCACTTCGGCGCTCGCATCGACCACCACCACCGGTGCAATGAAGTTTTCGCTCGGAATGGTGTCGACCGTGTTGTTTGCGTAGTCCTTGCCCGAGATCCAGTGCGCCGGTGCGTCGAAATGGGTGCCGGTGTGTTCGCCACAGGAGAAGTTGTTCCAGTACCAGCCCGGGCCGGCGTCGTCGTACTGGGAGATTTTTTCCATCTTGAACGCGGCCACCTGGCCGAACTGGGGCGGCAGCACCAGCGGAGGAAAGTCCTCCGACAGGACCTGCGTCAGATCGACGATGCGGATGCTGCCGCTAGCGAGATCGGCGGCGAAAGAAGCCAGGGTGGTGCTCATGGAAGTTTCCTCGGTGGTGGTTGAAAGGGGCTCGGTTGAAAGAAGCAGGGCTAATCTACGCGCGCGCCAGCTGGTTGGCAACATGCATGCCGGAGCCGCCCCCCAAGCCTGGCCCGGGATGGGTGGACGCGCCTATGTGCCACAGGTTTTTGACCGGTGTCTGGTGGTCTTTCACGCCAGGCAAGGGGCGCCACAGCAGGTATTGGTCCAGCGCGCATTCGCCCGAATACGGGTCGCCGCCGACCAGGTTGATATTCATGTGCTCCAGGTCGGCCGGCGACAGCACCTTGCGCCCGACGATGGCCCGCTGAAGGTTGGGCATCTGGCGCGCCATACGTGCCACGATGCGGTCCGCATAGGCTTCGCGCACGGTCTCGGTCCAGGCGCCCTCGGGCGGCGCTGCGATTTCGCCTAGCGCATCGCCCAACACGCGGCGCGGGCATTCGGGCAACTGGACCCATAACACGCTGCCACCCGCAGGCGCGCGCGAAGGGTCCACTGCGCTGGGCTGGCCAACCACAATCGTGCCCTCGGCCGGCAGCAGGCCGCGCTGGGCCTCGTCTACCGCGCGTGCGACACCGCTCAAGCCAGGCGTCAGATGTACGTAACCCACCTTGGCCAGTTCCGGCTCACACCACTGCACCGGTTCGGACAGCGCAAGGTGAATTTGCATATTGCCCTTGCCGTAGCGGTAGGCACTGGCTTGTTGGCGGATAGTCTCCGGCGCGTCCGCCGGCGCCAGCAGCCGGCCGTATAGCTGGGTCGGCGTGACGTTGCACACCACCTCGCGGCCCAGCAACTCGCGCCCGTCGGCCAGTTGCACGCCCACGGCTTTTCCGCCCTGTACCAAGATGCGCACCACGTCAGTGCCAACCTGCATCTCACCACCACGGCTTTCAATCAATTGCCGGAACGCCTGCACGGTTTGCGCGTTGCCACCCATGACCATCGGCATGCCTACCGCTTCGAGGGTGAACGCCACCACCTTGAGCATCAGGCCGGACAGCGGGCTCTCCGGCCCCAGGCCGCAATGCAGGACCCAGGGCGCCAGCAGAGCGCGCAGCAAGTCCGATTTCACGTCGGCCTCCAGCCAGGCACGCGCGCTCTGCAGCGACTGGCCGAAGAACCCCGCCATCGGATGCATGCCTTCGCTCCAGGCGCGTTTGGCCAGCGTCTTGGCGGTAGGTTTACTCCACAATTCGTTGCCCAGCAGGGTGAAGACGAACTCGGCGTTTTTTTCGACGTGTTGCAAGGCGCGCTGGTAAGCGGCGCCGTCCCCGACGGCCAGCGCCTCGAAACGCCCGACATTGGCGGCTCGCGAGGTGCTTAAGCTCAAATGGCGCCCGTCGGGCAACAGGACGCCGGTGGGCGTGTCGTTGTTGCCATAGGCCAGGCCGGCAGCGTGCAACTCCTGCCCCAGTTCCGCGTAAGCCGGGCCAACCAGAAACAAGGGATGCGCCGCCGACAAGCTGTCGTGCAGGTAACCTGGCGCCGTGAGGGCCTCGGTACGGATGCAGCCACCCAGCACCGTCTCGCGCTCCAGCACACACACCTTGCGCCCGCGTTTGGCCAGTACGGCCGCACACACCAGAGAGTTGATACCGCTGCCAACGATGATGGCATCAAACTTGCTCATGGTTGTGCGTGTTGCGGATCCTCGCGGAACTTGGATACATGCACCCAGTATGGGTGGGCAGACCCGTGGCGACAATCCGCTTAACGCCAACCCTTATCCGAAAAACGTTAGTTTTCAGTGAAGACTAACTTGTACCCAAGTTATGTCGTAACAAAAACCGCAGGTTTTAGAGAAGACCAAAACGCTGGTCCGGGCTATGTCGCGGAGTCGGTCGGTAAGTAGTCGGTGTTTACCCTCAACCACCCCCAATGCTTTAGCCCTAAACTAAATTCGGAGCCCTCCGCCCTGCCATTCCCCCACTCCGCACACCCTGCACAGCCACCGCCAGTCCTCCCGCCAGACCCCATGACCTCCGCCCCAACCGCAGCCACCGCCTTGCCGGCCGACCCGCGCCATCTGCTGGACAACTACCCGTTGATCCGCTCGCGTTCGGCCGACGAGGCGCGCGAGCTGGTGGGCCGGGCGCTGTCGCCGCACCGGCTGGATGTGCGCAGCGGAGAGCTGGGTTTTGAGGCACGGCACAACCAGATCCGCCTGGGCCAGGTATCACTCAATGTGCTGAGCTACGGCGCCGAGGTGGAGATAGACCCGGGGGAACGCGGCGACTTCTACCTGATCCAGCTGCCGCTGCAAGGCCGCGCGCGGCTGCGCTGCGACGGCCAGGAAGCCTGGGTGGACTCCGAAGTGCTGAGTGTGTTGCACCCGCGTGCCCGTACCTGCATGTTGTGGAGCGGCGACTGCTCGATGATCATGCTGCAGGTGCCCAGCGCCGTGCTGCGCGGCAGGCTGCCGGTGCGCCCACACGACGGCGGCGTACCCCAGTTCAGCTTTACCCAGTCACGCCACAACCCTGCCGTGGCGGCATGGTGGCAGGCGGTGGCCGACATGACGCGCAATTTGCACAGCCATGGCCAGCAGTGGTTGCGCCATCCGGCGGCATATGCGGCCATGGAGGGGTTTCTGCTGACCGGGCTGGACCTGTTGCGGCCCGGCGCGGCCGGCGATGCCGAGGCGTCGATTGCGCACGGTGCCGGTGCGCGCCACCTGCAACGCGCGCTGGACTATATCGAGGCCCATGCCCATGAGAGCCTCACACTGGACGGCATCGCCGCGGCCGCGTGCGTCAGCCCGCGCACGCTGGAGGCGGCTTTCCGGCGCCGCTACGACCAGTCGCCGCTGGCCTATGCGCGTGGCATACGGCTGGAGCGGGTGCGTGCGGCGCTGAAGGCTGCTGCCGCCGATGGCCGCCCGGCCTCGGTAACCGATACCGCGCTGCAACACGGCTTTGTCCACATGGGCCGGTTTTCGGCCTACTACAAGCAGCGCTTCGGCTGCGCGCCGTCGGCTACGCTGCGGACTTCCTGAGCACCGGGGCGGGGCATTACACCGGTTGCGCGGTCAACCGGTCCAGGCACAGGCGGGCGGCGGCCAGGTCTTCCAGCGCGGTGCCGACCGACTTGAACACCGTGATGTCCCGCGGCCCTCTTGCCGGTGGCCGGGCAGCGCGGCACAAGTCCGCCAGTTCCCCGGCCAGGCCACCGCGCGCGAGGGCGCCCGAGGCCAAGGCCTGCACGATATCCCCGGCTTCCGCCAGCGCGCCCTGCGTTGTGTCGCACCAGACGGCGGCGGCACGCTCGAACACGCGGTCGTCGGCCTCACGCATCGTGGGCGTAAAAGCACCCACCAGGTCCACGTGCGTTCCCGGTGCCAGCCAGTCGCCATGCAACAAGGCAACACTTGCCAAAGTGGCGCAGCTGATGATGTCGGCCTGGGCACATGCCGGCTCCAAGGCGGCCACAGGCTCGGCCGGCAGGCCCTGGCGCTGGAGGTGCCGGGCGGTTTCTTCGGCCTTCCCGATGGAGCGGCCCCAAACCAGGACCCGGTCGATCGGGCGCACCGCCGCGTGTGCCAGCGGCAGCAGCCTGGCAAGGCGGCCGGTGCCGACCATCAGCAAGGTCCGGCTATCGGGCCGCGACAAAAACCGGCTGGCCAACGCCGAGGACGCCGCGGTGCGCCGCGCGGTCAATTCGCCGGCATCGAACACGGCCTCGGGCCGCCCCGTGACACCGTCCATCAGCACGTAGACACCGTGAATCGACGGCAGGCCCAGCTTGTGGTTGTGCGGGTACACCGTGACCAGCTTGGTGCCTATGCCGAGACGGCTGCTCCAGGCCGGCATGGACAACAACACCGGGCTGCCCGAGCCAAGGCCACCCAGGGCATAGTGGTTACGCGCCGGCGCCACCAGGTCCGTGGCCGCAAAGGCCTTGCGCACGGCTTCGATCAGTTCGGCAAGGGGCAAAAGGCGCGCCACCGCATCGGCAGCGATGAACGGCAGGGCGGACGGGGAAATATCTGCGGTCATTGGGTTCCTGCGGGCCGGCGGCGCATCAGCGCATCCGCCGGTCTTCCCGCACACCCATCAGTTCCCCCAGCCGCACCGGCCCGTTCGGGGTCCATGCGGCATTGAACGTGGTGCGCCCCTTGGGAAACAACATGACCACGGTGGATCCGAGCAGGAATCGACCCATCTCATCGCCCTGCTTGAGCACCAGGTTCTGCTCGTCATAACGCCACTCGCGCACCTCGCGCGTTCGCGGCGGATTCACCACGCCGTGCCATACGGTGGCCATGCTGCCAACGATGGTGGCGCCGACCAGCACCAGTACCAAGGGACCGCGCGCGGTCTCGAACACACACACCACGCGCTCGTTGCGTGCAAACAGGCCCGGCACACCGCGCGCCGTGACCGGGTTGACCGAAAACAGCGCGCCAGGCACGTACACCATACGCCTGAGCCGGCCTTCGCAGGGCATATGGATACGGTGGTAGTCCCTGGGACTCAAATACAGCGTGGCGAAGTAACCGTCCTCAAACTGCTTTGCGAGCTGCGCGTCGCCACCTACCAGCGCCGTAGTGGAATAGTGGTGGCCCTTGGCCTGGAAAATCTGGTCGCGCTCGATGGCGCCAAACTGGCTGATGGCGCCGTCTACCGGGCACACCAGGTCGGCCTTGGCGAGCGGGCGGGCATCGGCCTTCAGGGCACGCGTAAAGAAATCGTTGAAGCTGGCGTAATTGCGGATGTCCGGGTCGGCCGCCTCGGCCATGTTGACCTTGTATTTGCCCACAAACCAGCGAATGATGCCGGTGGTCCAGGTGCCGCCGCGTGCCGACGCGATCAGACTGCCGAATTGCGTGATGGCACGTTTGGGAAGCAGGTATTGGATCAATACGGCAAGACGGTCTGACACGGTGTGAACGGCCCCCAAGGGCTGCAAAATGGTGGCGATTATAGGAGGCGGCGTCCGGCGCAGGCGTCACAATGACGTCATGAGCGCAACGCAGAACCGCTTCAAGCAAGCGAACACCCCCCCGG
>JANLPN010000056.1:0-17319 GCA_031367285.1 Betaproteobacteria bacterium
CAGCACCGGCCAGTCGCTGCCCCACAGGGTCTTTTGCGGCCCGAAACAGGCCAGCACCTGGCTGGCATAAGCTTCGAGCACGTCCACGTCCGCACCAGCCGCGGCTTCGGTCCACAGGCCGGACAGTTTGCAGAACACCTGGGGCAAACGCGCCAAGGCTTGCAGGCCCTGCACCCAGTCCTGCCACTGCCCGTGCGCAATGTCAGGCTTGGCGCCATGGTCGATCACGATGCGCAGGCCCGGATAACGCAGCGCCAGCGCCTGGATACGCGGCAGGTGCACCGGTTTGACGAGTGCATCGAAGGTCAAGTCGGAGGCCGCCATGGCCTCAAGCGCAGCGCGCAGCCGGTCCTGCAAAATCCAGTCAGGGTCGGCGATATCCTGCAACATGGGACGCAACCCCTTGAGCTTGGGGTCTGCCGCCAGTGCCTGGATACGTGCCGCGGCGCCCGCAGCCAGCATATCGGCCCAGCCCACGACACCCAGCACATCGGGTGCGCCGTGCGCCTGTTGCAGCAGGAAACGGGTCTCGGCCTCGGTGGGTGCGGCCTGTACCAGAATGCCGCCAATCACGCCACAGGGCCCGCTGACGTGGCGCCATTGGTCCAGTGTGACGTCGCGGTAAATCGAACCTACGGCCGGAGTCAACCAGCCATAGTCGGCGCGGGCTAGTTGCCAGATATGGAAATGCGCGTCAATCATGGCGCGCCCGGAGTTGGCGCGGCCTGGCCAATCAGCCCGTGTTCACGCAAGGCGGCCCAGAAACCGGGGTCGATAGGGTACGCCATCATGGCCATGCCATCGCGCCACTGCGCCAGGTCCTGCACGCCCAGCATCACGATTTCTATTGCCGGATGGGCGAGCGGAAACTGCAGGGCCGCGGCACGCAGCGGCACCCCGAACTGCGCACATACCGCTTCAATGGCAGCCACGCGCTCCACCCACATTTGCGGCGCGGCCGCATAGTTGAAGCGCGCCACCTGGCCATGGCGCACACCGGTGGCCAGGATGCCTGAATTAAAGACGCCGCCCAAGGCAATGCGTAGCCCACGCTGGCTGCACAGGGGGAGCAACTCCGGCAGCGCGGAATGGTCAATCAGGCTATAACGCCCGGCCAGCATCAGACAATCCAGTTCGGCCCGTTGCAACACGTCCAGGCACACCTGCACATCGTTCACACCCAGCCCGACATGCGTGACCAGGCCCTGGGTTTTCATGCGCTGCAATTCGGGCAGGGCTTCCTCGACCACCTGCCGCAGTACTTGCGGGTAATTGGCGCCATGCGTGGCGGCGTCGCAGTCGTGCACATACACCGCGTCCAGCCTTGAAAGCCCCAGCCGCTGCAGGCTGTCTTCGACGCTGCGCCGCACGCCGGCCGCCGAGTAGTCCCAGGCTTGCACAAAAGGCAGAACGTCTACATAACCGTTCTGTTCGCGTGGTGCATCGGCACGCGGATGCAGCAGCCGGCCGACTTTGCTGGACAGCGCGAAGTCCTTGCGCGCAAGACCACGCAGCGCGTGGCCAAGCCGGTGTTCGCTCAAGCCGTTGCCGTAGTGCGGAGCGGTGTCAAGGCAACAGCAGCCATCGGCCAGCGCCGCGCCCACCAGCGCATGTACCTCCTCGTCTGCCATGGCCGCAAACAGGTTGCCCAGAGGCGCACCACCCAGGCCCAAAGGCAAGCCGCTTTTCATTGGAGGAAAAATCAATGCATGAACTCCAAAAATCTTTTGCCGGAGAGAACAGCCGCTGATTGTTCCGCGCCTTGCACCGCATTGCTCAGTCAGCCCGGGATGGCTGCGTCGGACTCCTGCGGCTGCCCTCGCCCGTCGACGCCAGGATAGGCGCGGCGAAACCGCCTGCAAAGCCGATAAACGCCATCTCCAGCGCGCTCTGCGCCAGCACAATCACGGCTGAAAAAATGCAGACCAGGCCACAGGAAGCCGAGGATCAATCCCCAGACCGCACCCCAGATCACCATAAGATCCCCTTGTTATCGGATCAAGTCCAAGCCGATTGATTATTACCGGGCACTCTACACTCGCACGTTGGCTGCGCTCTCACTACACCGCCTGATCGGCACGCGGTACGCGAATAACGCGTTCGTATGGGCTTCAAGGGCCGGGCCGCGATCTACTTGCCGCGGGCCAACTGGTCCGTTTTGAAGGACTGGTACATCTTGCAACCGCCAGAAGTTTTAGTTGCCAACTTTGCAGCGAAGATCGGTCCGCTGTTAATCAAGAACCGTAGTTATACTTTGGTATAACTTTGGAGAAGACCATGTTGCACGCCTCCTTGCGCCGCTCAGGTGGCTCTTACATCATGACGGTGCCACTGTCCTACGTGGAGCAAAACCATCTGGATGCCGGTTCGCGCCTGGCCGTCGAAATCATCGGGGACGAACTCAAGATCCGGCCCGAGCGAGCGCGTAAATCCCTGGCCGACCTGCTGCACGCAACACCCGCCGGCCTGTGCCGGGCGCAAGGCTGGGACGAGTTGGGGGCCGCCGGAGCCGAGTTGTGACGCCAGACCGGGGCGACATCCTGCACCTGGCTTTCGATCCGGCCAGCGGGCGGGGAATGAAGGGCAAGCACTTCTGCCTGGTCGTGTCGCCCCGGACTTTCAACGCCCGCTTCAAGCTGGCCATGGTGTGCCCCATTTCGGGTGGCGCGGCCGAGCTGGCCCGCAGCGCAGGATTTCTGGTTTCGCTGATGGGCCAGGGACTGCGCACCGACGGGCAGGTGCATGCCCACCAGATCAAGTCGCTCGATTGGGCCTCGCGCCAGGCGGCCCTGATCGAGCGCGCGCCCGATGTGGTGATGCAAGAGGTGCTGATGTGCCTGCGCAGCGTCCTTGATGATTGACCGCCTGCCATGAGCCGCCCGGCCGTTCCGAAGGCGACAACGAAGTTGCGGCGCAGACTCACAACTGCGCGCAGCGCTTGTGATGTCGTGGCCAATAGCCCCGCCGCGCTTAGCGCGGGTAGTGCAGTAAACCGGCGCCGCTACACCGAAGACCAGTCGGTGCAAAAGCCGGCGGCCGAATTACCGGCCAGCAAGGGTTGGCGCAGTGTGGTGGCATTCAATCAAGATGAGGTTCTGAATTGCTCGCAGCGGGTATTGGATCACTTCTACAGTCGCCAATTTCGGCGTACATCCTGACACTGACCCCCATGTCCGATTTCTCACCACTCTCCACGCTCAAGCGGCTGGCCACCGGCCATGTCGGAAAAGGCGAGCCGGCCATGCTGGGGCGCTTCGAATTGCAGCGCATCCTGGGCCAAGGCGCGCAGTCGGTGGTATGGCAGGCGTTCGATCCGCGGCTGGAACGCGACGTGGCGATCAAACTCATGAAGGTGGGTCGCGGCACTGATGTATCCGTGCTTGCGCAGTGGCTGCAGGAAGCACGAAGCGTGAGCCGGCTCACCCATGCCAACATTGTCCCGGTGTTCGAGGCCGACGTGCAGGACCAACAGCCCTACCTGGTATTCGAATACGTGCCGGGCGACACGCTGGCCACCGTGCTGGCTGCACGCGGCAGCCTACCGGTGGCCGAGGCGGCGGCGCTGATGGCCGATGTCCTGGACGCGCTGGTCGCCGCCCATGCGGCGGGTGTCGTCCACCGCGACCTTAAACCGTCCAACGTGCTGGTGGATGGGGGCGGACGGGCGCGTGTGATGGACTTCGGCATCGCCGCGCTGCTGAAAGACAGGGACGGTGCAGGCGGAGCCGTGTCTGAAGACGGCACACCGGGTTATATATCGCCGGAGGCGGCATTGGGCAAACCGGCCGCGCCGTCGATGGACATTTTCTCCGCCGGCCTGGTGTTTGCGGAAATGCTCTCGGGCCGGCCGCTGATTGCCGGGACGGACCCGTACCGCGCCATCTACCGCGTCGTCCATGAACAATTGCTGTTGCCCGCGAACCTGGACGTCGGCGTGGACGACGGACTACGCGCGATCCTCACCCGCGCGCTGGAGCGCGACCCGTTGCAGCGGCACGCCAGTGCCAAAATTTTCCGGGATGCCCTCGCATCATGGTCCGGCACGGCGTTCGCCGACGAGGCCGGCACACGGAGAACATCCGCTTCCGCGCACAGCAACAGCACGCTGGAGTTCCTGCTGCGCCGCATGCGCCACAAGAGCGACTTTCCGGCCATGTCGGACGCGGTGCTGCGCATCCAGGGCATGGCCAGTTCGGAGACCGAAAGCATAAGCAGCGTCACCAATGAGATCCTGAAGGACGTGGCGCTCACGAACAAACTGCTGCGCCTGGTCAACAGTGCCCACTACGCGCGTGGCGGTGGCAGCATCAGCACGGTGTCGCGGGCGGTTAGCCTGGTAGGCTTCAACGGTATCCGCAACATGGCGCTGAGCCTGGTATTGCTGGAGCACATGCAGGACAAGGCCCATGCCAATGTGCTCAGGGCCGAGTTCCTGCGCTCCCTGATGGCCGGCTCGATTGCAAGCGAAATCTGGCCTGCGCTGCGGGACCGCGAAGAAGCATTTATTGGCGCGATGTTCCAGAATCTGGGGCGGCTGCTGGCGGAGTTCTATTTTCCGGAGGAAGCCCTGGCGGTACGCGGATTGGTCGCTTCGACACGCCAACCCCTTAGTGAGGCGGCCGCCTCCACGCGGGTACTTGGCCTGGATTTCGAGGCGCTGGGCATCGGCGTGGCCGAGATCTGGGGCCTGCCTGACAGCATCCGCCGTTGCATGCGCAAACCTGCCGGGGCGCCGCCGGCCCATGCGCCCGCCGAGCCGGCGGAACGCTTGCGCTGGATTGCCGTGGCTGCCAACGATATTTCCGACATGCTGATGCATGCCGATCCCGCGGCGCTCGATACGCAACTGGCGCGGTCGGCCACGCGGTACGCCGCCGCCGCCGGCGTGCCGGCGCAGGAGATACAAGCCGCGACGCTGGTCGCGCGCCGCAAACTGATAGCTATGGCACAGGCCATGGAGCTTCAGGTAGTTCCAGGCTCCGATGCCTCCAGGCTGCTGCAGACTCCGCTTGAGGACAGACAGGCGACGCTAGAAGACAATCCGGCCGGCCCCGACGCGCTGGCGCCGCTGGAACTGCAGGCAACTCGCACCGGGGCTTTTGAATCGGTGCAGCTTGCGCAGCACGACCCGCAGTATGTGGCGCAAACCCTTACCGCCGGCATCCAGGACATCACCAACGCAATGGTCGAGGATGTCAAGCTCAACGACGTGCTGCGCATGATCCTGGAGACCATGTTCCGTGCGCTGGAGTTCGAGCACATAGTTTTCTGCATGCGCGACCCGCGCACCGACACACTGACCGGCCGCTTTGGCCTGGGCAAGACCATCGAGCCGGTTGTCAAGGCCTTTGCCGTGGCGCTCAAGGCGAGTCCGCCCGACCTGTTTGCCGCCGTATGTATCCGGGGCGCGGACACCATGATCAGCGACGCCACCGAAGCGCGTATCACGGCGCGTCTTCCGGCGTGGTACCGCAGAGCAGTCAACGCGCCGACCTTCCTGCTGCTGCCGCTGCTGATCAAGGGCAAGCCGTTCGGCCTGATCTACGCCGACAAGGCGCAAAAGGGTGGACTGACGCTGGACGAAAAGGAACTGTCGCTGCTGCGCACGCTGCGCAACCAGGCAGTGATGGCGTTCAAACAGGCAGGCTGAGCGGGTGCGGCGCGATCCGCGTTCGTGGCAATTGGAAACCAAGGGAAAACCCGCGTTCCGCAGCGGTTGTCCGCATGTTAATATTACTAACATGTTAGTTCGTTGTCACTTGGCTGCCCTTCCCTGTATTTCCAGCTGCTGAAGGGTTTCATTCGTGCTCAAAGGCCTTTCCCCCCTGTTGTCGCCGGACCTGCTGCATGTGCTGGCCAGCATGGGCCATGGGGACGAGATCGTGCTGGCCGACGCGAATTTTCCCGCCGCGACCCATGCCAAAAGGCTGGTACACATGCCCGGCACCAGTGCGCCTGCTGTTCTGGATGCCGTGCTCAGCGTATTGCCGCTGGATGACTTCGTGGCCCAGCCGGCCCTCACGATGCAGGTGGTGGGAGACGCGGGCGCCCGACCGCCCGTGGTGGACGACTTTGACGCGGTGCTGCGGCAACATGGCTTCGGTGCTTCTTCGGCGCTGGAACGATTCGCCTTCTATGAACGCGCCGCCAAGGCGTTTGCGATTGTCGCAACCGGCGAAACCCGCATTTACGGCAACCTCCTGCTGAAAAAAGGCGTGGTGCGTCCATGAGAGTCACCCCGGTGGAGCGCCGCCCGAGCGGCCGCAGTCGCCAGGCCGGGCCTGCGTTGTCGGTTGTCGGCTCGACCACCGACAACGTCAGCCAGCGGGCGCGCGCCTACCAGGGCTTTACGCAGCAAATCCTTTCCGGGGGTATCCGCAGCGGGCAATTCATCTCGCAACGCGAGTTGATGACCCTGCTCGACATGCCGCTGGGTGCGGTGCGCGAGATGATTCCCCGCCTGGAGGCGGGTGGTCTGATAAAAACCGTGCCGCAACGGGGCTTGCAAATTGCGCACGTGGACCTGAAGCTGATCCGCAATGCGTTCCAGGTTCGCGCCATGATAGAACACGAGGCGATTTCGCATTTTGTGCGCTCGGCCAGCGACCAGGAACTCGACGCCATCGATGCCAGCCACCGCGACATACTGCGGCGGGCCAGCGCCACGCGGGTGGACGGCCAGTTGCTCGACGACGCGCAGGCGCTGGACTGGGGGCTGCACGACCGCATGGTGGACGCTCTGGGCAATGAGATCGTGTCCGAGATTTACCGTGTCAACAGCATGCGGGTGCGCCTGATCAAACTCGAACACAGCGTCATCACGCCAGCCCGCCTTATCCCGGCGATGCAGGAGCACCTGCGTTTTATCGGCGCGCTGCAACAGCGTGACGCCGCTGCCGCGGCGGAACTCCTGAACGCACATATCCGCAGCGCACGCGACCGGGTCATGACAACTCCGCTGGAGCAGGTGCAGTCGGAGTGGGCCGCGCCCATGCCCCCCGTACCGGCCGCGCGGCCAGCAAAGACCCACGGCATCACCTTCAAAAGGAAACCATCTTGAACCAGGACCTCCACGGCCATTTTCCGGCCATGCTCAAACCCGTCGCGGCCGATGGCACTCTGGACACGGCACGCGCCGTAGCCCACGCCAGACACATGGTGCAAGCCGGCTGTGACGGTGTTGCATTGTTCGGCACCACCGGCGAAGGCCCGTCCTTCACCAATGCCGAACGCAAAGGACTGCTGGAAGCCATGCTGGCGGGCGGCTTGCGGCCCGAACAGCTGGTGGTCACCATCAGCACCTGCGCCCTGGCCGACGCCATCGATCTGGGCCGGCATGCGGCGGCAAACGGCTGCCACCGGCAACTGTTCATGCCGCCTTTTTATTTTCGCCAGCCACGCGACGCCGGCATTGTGGAAGCGGTATCGCAGGTGGTGCGCGGCATCGACGACCAGGGCCTGAAGCTGTTGCTCTACCACATTCCCGCCTTGAGCAGCATCGAATTCGACCACCGCAGCATCGCCACGCTGTCGCAGCGCCATCCCGGGCAGGTGATTGGCGTCAAGGACAGCAGCGGCAGCCTGGAGCATGGCCTGGCGCTGGCACATGCATTCCCGCAACTCAGCATCCTGATCGGCGCCGAGCAGTATGTAGCCGCCGTGATGCAGGCCGGCGGGTCGGGCAGCATCAACGGGCTGGCCAATGTGTCGCCGGCCTTGATGAGCCGCGTCGTGGCCGCGCCGTCCAGGGTCGCGCCCGAAGACGAGAAACTGATTCGTGACCTGCTGGCACCGCTCAACATATTGCCCGGCATGCCGTTCGTGAGCGTCTACAAGACCATGCTGGCCGAGCAGACCGGCGACGACAGCTGGCTTAACGTGCGGGCGCCGCTGAGCCGCCTGGACCACACCGAGGAACAGACGGTGCGCAAGGCCTACCGCGCCCTGGGCGCGGCTTTGTCCAACGTATAAAACCACCGATTTTTTTGAGGAGACACACCATGGCATCCGTAATCAGCAAACGGCAATTCATCACCGGCGCGGCCGCGTTGGGCGCGAGCCTGGCCGGGCCCCGCCTCCTGCACGCGCAAGCCACCACCATCCGCTGGGGGGAGTCGCTGGCCAACTCGCATCCCCAGGTGCAGATGGCGGAGCGCATTGCCAAGGAAGTGAAGGAAAAGAGCGCTGGGCGCATCGACATCCAGATATTTCCGAACAGCCAGCTGGGCTCCGGCAAGGACATGATCGAGGCGGTTTCGTCCGGCGCGTTGCAGATGACCACCGACGGCGCAGGCGCGCTGGGCGCGTTCCTGCCACAGCTGTCAGTGATCGAGGCGCCGTATTTGTGGCGCGACGCCGCGCACATGGCCAAGGCATCGGCCACCCCGCTGTACGCCAAGCTGAACGATGACCTGGTGTCCAGGCGCGGCATGCGCATGCTCAACATCACCTATTACGGCAAGCGCCACCTGAGCACCGGCAGCAAGGCCGTGCGCACCCCCGCCGACATGGTGGGCTTCAAGCTGCGCGTGCCACCGGTGGACACGTTTCGCGCCATGGCCGAAGCCTGGGGCGCACGCGCCACGCCGATCGCCTTCGGCGAGTTGTACCTGGCCCTGAGCCAGGGCGCGGTGGATGGCCAGGAGAACCCGCTGCCCACCATCCAGAGCGGCAAGTTCTTCGAGGTGCAGAAGTACCTGGTGCTGACCGAACACATCATCACGCCGCGCATGATCATCGCCAACGAGAGCTTCTGGAAAGGCTTGCGCCCGGCTGACCGCGACCTGTTGCAGGCCGCCTTCGCGGCCGGCGCGGCGTGGCAGGACAAGGAGCTGCTGGGCCAGGAAGCGACGCTGGTGAACACCTTCAAGACCCAGGGCATGACGGTCATCGAACCCGATCTGGCGCTTTGGCGCAAACCCGTGCTGGATACGGTGCCCAAACAGTTTGCCGACAAGTGGGGCAAAGGCACCTTTGAAGCGCTGCTGGCGCTTTGATGACCCCACTCGCCGCCACCCGCTTCGACCGCGTGCTGCAAGTGGTGGCGGGCATGTTCGTGGTGCTGCTGCTTGCAACGGTAAGCGCCGGTATCGTGTCCAGGGCATTGAACCATCCGTTCAGCTGGACCGATGAAGCCAGCGGCTTCCTGATGGTCTGGCTGGCGTGCCTGGGCTGGATGGTCGCCACGCGCCGGGGAGTGCACATACGCATCCGCTTTTTCCAGGACATGCTGCCGGCGCGGCCATGGCGCCGGACCGAAGGGATGATCCAGATTGGCATGGCTTTGTTCGGCACCGTCATCGCCTGGAACAGCATTCACCTGATGCGCACGAACTCGGACGTGGAGGCCATGACCTTGCCGATTTCCACCGCCTGGATGTACGCGGCACTGCTGCCGGCCGGGCTCATGACCCTGGTGCAGGCCTGCCTCGAACTGTGGCGCCAGATGCTCGGCCACCCCCGGCTGGGCGGCACGGAATTGCCATGACCGGTTTGATGCTGAAGATCTCGGGTGGCTGGCTGCTCACCATCCTGGCCGGCCTGCCGCTGTTTGCGTCCATGGGCCTGGCCGCGCTGCTGTTCCTGTGGATGGGCGGCATGCCGATCACGGTGTTGCCCCAAAAAATGGCGGGGGCGATGAACTCGTTTCCCATCGTTGCGGCGCCGCTTTTCATACTGATGGGCAACATCCTCGGAGCCGCGAAAATTACGGATCGCATCGTGGCGTTCGCCAGCGCGGTCATCGGCTGGGTGCGCGGCGGTTACGCCCACGCCAGCATACTGACCAGCATGATTTTCGCCGGCATGGTCGGCTCCGCGGTGGCCGACGCCGCCGGCTCGGGCGCGATTGAAATCCGGGCCATGCGCAATGCCGGCTACAAGCCGGAGACCGCGGCCGCGATCACGGCGGCGGCGGCCACCATAGGGCCCATCATTCCGCCGTCGCTGCCCATGGTTATTTACGGCGTGACGGCCGACGTATCGATTGGAAAGCTCTTCATGGCCGGCCTGGTACCGGGCATTCTCATGGGCCTGGCGCTCATGGTGATGGTGGTGTTTGTGGCCAAGCGCGAAGGCATGGGCCGCAAACCCTTTGCCGGCTTCAAGGCCATTGGCCGGACCTTCATGGACGGCTTCTTTGCCCTCATGACACCGGTGGTGATCCTGGGCGGCATGTTCAGCGGCATATTCACGCCGACCGAGGCCGCTGCGGTGGCTTGCCTGTATGCGCTGTTCCTGGGCTTCGTGGTGTACCGGACGCTGGAGTTCAAACAGCTCGGGCCGATCCTGGTTGACGCGGCGGAAACCGCCGGCCTGGTGCTCGTGCTGGTCATGGCGGCCGGCGCTCTGGGCTGGTGTATTTCCATCTCCCGCCTGCCGCAGACGCTTACACCCCTGATTGTGGGCACGATCAAAAGCCCCATCGCGTTTTTGCTGATGGCCAACGTGCTGATGCTGCTGGTGGGTTGCTTCATGGAAGCACTGGCCGCCATGCTGATCCTGATTCCGCTGCTGGTGCCGGCGGCGGTCAGCTACGGTATCAGTCCGGTCCAGTTTGGCGTGGTCATGGTGCTCAACCTGATTCTGGGTACCATTCATCCGCCGATCGGCGTGGTGCTATTTGTCGTGACGCGTATCGCCAACGTGTCGTTCGAGACCATGTCGCGCGCCATATTGCCCTGGCTGGTGCCACTGCTGGTGGTGCTGCTTGCCATTTCGATCTGGCCGCCGCTGACGCTGTGGCTGCCACGCATCCTGACCGGGTCGTAGAAAGCACCGCGCCGCCCCCACCCGCCACCTGTTTTTCCAACCGCTGTTCATCCATTTTTTCAGGAGACTACCCCATGACACATTCCACCACTTCCTCCATCAGCCGCCGCGCCATGCTGGCCGCCACCGCAGCCCTGGGCGCGACCGCGCTACCGGGTTTTGCCCAAGCCAAGACCGTGCTGCGTATCTCCACTCCGGCTGTGCCGGACGACTGGCACGGCAAGATGTGGACCGTGTTCAAGGAGTCGCTCGACAAAAGCGCCCCGGGCGAATTCGACGTGCAGATCAACCTGAACGGCTCGCTGTTCAAGCAGGGCACCGAACCGGCCGCGATGGCGCGCGGCAACCTGGAGCTGGCCGCCATCTCGACCCAGGACATTGCCAAAATCCTGCCCGAATACTCGATCTTCACGGCCGGCTACCTGATCCAGAACCCGGAGCACCAGCAGAAGGTTTTCAACGGGCCCATCGGCGCCGAGTACTACAAGGCGGTCGAGGCCAAGATGGACGTGCATATCCTGGGCGTGGCCTACCTCGGCGTGCGCCAGGTCAACCTGCGCGAGGTCAGGAGCGTCAAAACACCGGCCGACCTCAAGGGCGTCAAGCTGCGCATGCCAGGCTCCAAGGAGTGGCTGTTCCTGGGCGAAGCCCTGGGTGCCACGCCCACGCCGCTGGCCTTCGGCGAGGTCTACCTGGGCCTCAAGACCGGCACCATCGACGGCCAGGACAACCCGCTGCCCTCCGTGCGTGCGGCCAAGTTCTACGAGGTCACCAAGCAGATCGTGCTGACCAGCCACTACACCGACGGCATCTTCATCACCATCTCCAGCAAGGCCTGGAACGCCATGAACGCCGCGCAGAAGGACAAGGTCATGGCTGCCACCAAAGCCTCCATCGCGTTCAACAACGAGAATCGCATCAAGGAAGAAGGCCAGCTGGTCGAGTTTTTCAAGAAGGAAGGCCTGACGGTCACGACGCCCGACGTGGACGCTTTCCGCAAGACGGTACAAGCCGCTTACCTGAAATCCGATGACGCAAAAGCCTGGCCCGCAGGCCTGCTTGATCGCATCAACGCGGTCAAATGAACGCCCCCCGCTGTGCCGCGCTGTGTCCCTTGGCTTCGAATTGAATTTTTTATGCAACGTCTACTGAAGACCGCTGCCAACGCGATCGGCGGCGGCCTGTTCCTGATGCTGTTCGCCGTTTTCGTGATCCAGATCACGGCACGGTTTTTCTTCAACAAACCCCTGGCCTGGACCGATGAACTCGCCGTCATCCTGTACATATGGGTCATCCTCTGGGGCTGCGCGGCCATCGTGCCGGAGCGCGAACACGTGGTGTTCGACCTGGTCTGGAACAGCGTGCCCCGGCGTGCCCGCCAGGTCATGCAGATTGCGGGCAACCTGCTGATCGGCGGCTTGGCGCTGGTGGCCTTGCCCGCCTCCTGGGACTACGTGCGCTTCATGGCGCGTGAAGGCACACCGGTGCTGAACCTGCCGTTCATGTGGGTGTTTCTTCCCTTTGTGTTGCTCCTGGCCTCCCTGGTGATCCGGGCTGTCTGGTCCATCTGGAACGCGATCAGAGGCGTCGGCCTCGAAGCGGAAATGCGCATTCCTAGTTAGCCGGCGTTACGAGAACAATCAAATGACCATCGGAATCCTGGTGCTGGCGTGTGTGATGGTGGGCGGCATGCTGCTGCGCATGCCTATCGGTTTCTGCATGCTGGCCTCCGGCATCGCCTACCTGCTGGTAAAAGGCGGCGATGTCGGACTGGTGGCCGAACAGGTCGGCAACGGCCTGTACAACAGTTATGTGCTGCTGGCCGTGCCGCTGTTCGTGTTCGCGGCCAACATCATGAATGCGGGCACGGTCAGCGAACGCCTGTTCGACTTCTGCCGCATCCTGGTCGGGCGCATGCGCGGCGGGCTGGCCCAGGTTGACATCCTGGTCAGCGTGATCTTCTCCGGTATGAGCGGCAGCGCCATTGCCGACGCGGCCGGCCCGGGCCTTGTGACGATACGCCAGATGCTCAAGAAGCCGGAATACACCCGCGGCTTCGCGGGCGCCGTGGTGGTGGCCAGCGCCACGCTGGGCCCCATCATCCCGCCGTCCATCCCCATGGTCATCTACGCGCTGGTATCCGGCGCATCGGTGGGCGCCTTGTTTCTGGGCGGCGTGGTGCCCGGCTTTCTGATGGCCGGGTTGATGATGCTGGTGGTAGGCGTCATCGCCCACAGGCGCAACATGCCGCGCGACGACCCCGTCCCGCGCTCGGAGTGGGCCGGCCTGGTCTTTCGCGGCGCTCTGCCGCTGTCCATGCCGGTCGTGCTGCTGGGCGGCATCTACTCGGGCATCTTTACACCCACCGAAGCCGCCGCCGTGGCAGCGCTGCATTCGCTGATCCTGGCCACCGTGTTTTTCCACGCTCTGACCTGGAAAAGCTTCTGGGGCGTGGTGCTGGAATCCGCGCGCGGGAGCGCCGTGATCACCATCATCCTGGCCGGCTCCTTTATCCTGAACTACGCGTTTACCGCCGAGGGCGTGCCCCAGGCCATAGGCCACTGGGTGGACAGCATGCACCTGACGCAGATCCCATTCCTGTTGCTGGTCAACGTCATGTTCCTGGTGCTGGGCTGTTTCCTGGACGTGTCGGTGCTGCTGCTGGTGTTTGTGCCCATGCTGCTGCCGGCGGTAAAGCTGCTGGGCATCGACCTGGTGCACTTCGGCGTGCTGGTGGTGCTCAACATGATGATAGGGCTGATCCATCCGCCGTTCGGCATGTTGCTGTTCGTGACCAAGGCGCTCACCGGCATACCGATCGGCGAGATGATGAAGGAGGGCTGGCCGTTCATTGTCATGCTGCTGCTGCTGTTGCTGGCCATGACGCTGTTCCCGCAGATCGTGTTGTGGCTGCCGCAGACCATGGGTTACGGCATTCCCAAATAGGGGCCCTTCGGCATGAAGCGCGACACGCCACCCGCCTTCCTGCGCGGGATCGTGCCCAGCATGAACACGCCGTTCCTGCAGGACGGCACGATCGACGTGGACGGCATCCGCCGCTGCGCCGAAGCCACGCTGCAAGCCGGCGTGGCGGGCATGCTGATCCTCGCGGTGGCCGGCGAGACCGGCAGCCTGAGCGCCGATGAAAAGCGGTTGGTCGCGCAGACCTTTCTGCACCAGGTGGCGCAGCGCGTACCGGTGATCGTGGGCTGCAGCAGCGCCCACCAGAACGAACGTGTGGCGCTGGCGGCCATGGCACGCGAGCTGGGTGCCGAAGCCATGTTGTGCCAGGCGCCCGACGGCTTGTATGGAGAGGCGCTGGTGGCACAGATGGCCGAGCTCGCGCAGGTCGGGCCGCCGCTGCTGATGGTGCAGGATCTGGACTTTGGCGGCGGCGGGTTGCCGCTGCAGGACATCGAGTTGCTGCGCGAACGTGTGCCGGCGTTTCGCTGCCTCAAGATCGAGGTTGCCCTCTCGGGGCCCAAATACAGCGCCGTGCTGGAGGCCACACACGGCGGCCTGCATGTGAGTGGCGGCTGGGCCGCGGCACAGATGATGGAGGCGCTGCACCGCGGTGTCCATGCCTTCATGCCCACGGCCATGGACAGCGTATATGTGGAGATATTCCGCCTGTTTGCCGCCGGTCAAACCACAGCGGCGCGGGCGCTGCACGCCAGGCTGGCGCCGGTACTGGCGTTTTCCAACCAGCATATCGCCGTGAGCATCCGTTTCTTCAAACACCTGCGCCAGCGTGAAGGCATCTTCCGGACCCCCTTCTGCCGGCCCGGCGTGGCCGAACTCGATCTGCACCAGATGCGCGAGCTCGAAGTCAACGTAGCGCGTGTCATCGACTTGCAGAACGAGCTCGCGCAAGCGCGCTGATACCCACCGCCCCATCCTCTCTTCCACCCACGGGAACCCACCACCATGTTGCCCATCGACGTACTGCTCAAGCTCAAGCGCTGGAACACGCCCACCATCTACAACGGCTGGGAGCAGATCACCCAACGGCCGCGCACCTCGGGCTTCAATCTGGAGGAAACGCGCGACTTCATGCCCGAGTTCGGGCCCATGGTTGGTTATGCGGTCACCGTGAAGATAAAACCCTCCGAGCCCGCGCCCGACCCGGATGCCTGGGCCAAATACCGCCGTTATGTGGCGTCCATCCCCGGGCCCAAGATCATCGTGATGCAGGACCTGGACAAACCCGGCGTGATCGGTTCCTTCTGGGGCGAGGTCAGCGCCAATTCACACAAGTCGCTGGGCTGCGTGGGTGTGATCGTGGATGGCGCCATCCGCGATCTGGACGAGATGAAAAGCGCCGGCTTCAAGGCGCTGGCGCGCCGCCTGTGTGTAGGCCATGCCTATGCCGCGCCCATCAGCTGGGGCGAGCCGGTGGAAGTATTCGGCGCCAGAGTGAGCGCGGGAGACCTGATCCATGCCGACAAACACGGCTTTCTGGTCATCCCCGAGGAAGACCAGCCGCGTATCCTCGAAGCCGCGCGTTTCATGGACGACAACGAATGCGATACGGTCATCGGTGCCGGCATGGCCTTCAAGAGCACCGACGCGCAAATCCGCGCTGCCGAACTTATGGGCGAGGCCGGAACGGCATTTGCCAAAGCCGCCGTGGCGGCGCTGGGCCGTGCGGGGGAGTGGAAGTAGCGTTGCGGGCCATTGCCGCGCACGTCGCGCGGTCGAGCACTCACAACCAGGGCCGCAGCCAGCCCAAGCCCTTCGAAGTGCCGCCCGGCTTACCGCCCTGTTTCGGCCGGTACTCGCAGCCCAGCCAACCCGGGTAGCCCAGCTCGTCGATCACCGAAAACAGGTACGGGTAATGGAGTTCCCCGATGTCGGGCTCATGGCGCGCGGGCACCCCGGCGATCTGCAGGTGGCCGACCTTGCCCGTGGGCAGGTACTGGCGCAGCTTCATGGCCACGTCGCCCTCCACGATCTGGCAGTGGTACAGGTCCATCTGTACCTTGAGATTGGCCGCGCCCACTTCGTCCACTATGGCATGTGCCTCGTCCTGGCGGTTCAGCAGGTAACCCGGGTTGTCGCGCGTATTGATGGGCTCGATCAACACCTCCACACCAACTTGGGCCGCCTGCCCGGCAGCCCAGTGCAGGTTGGCCACATAGGTCGGCAGCAGGGTCTCGCGCGCAACGCCCGGCGGGATCAAGCCCGCCATCAGATGGATACGCGGACACTCCAGGGCGGCGGCGTATTCCAGCGCCAGCATCACGCCGGCGCGAAAGTCCTGCTCGCGGCCCGGCAGACCGGCGCTGCCGCGTGCCAGCGGGTCCTGGAACTCGCCGCGCAGCGCTTGTGCCACACTGCCGGGCGGCCCGTTGAACAGCACTTGCCGCAAACCATTGCCTTGCAGGCGCGCCGCCAGCTCCTGTGTGCCGTTGCCGTAAGGGAACAGAAACTCCACCGCGCGGAACCCGTCTTTTGCCGCTGCCTGGAAGCGCTCCAGAAACGGCAGTTCGGGGTACATCAGCGAAAGATTGGCGGCGAAGCGCGGCATGCGGGAATGCTACTGCAGTGCTGTCAACAAGCAAACAGCGGGGCATCCCCCAGTTTGATGAAACGGCTCGCTCCGACGCTTAGAACTTGTCTGCGAAGGGGCTGACGTCCAGAGCCGGGGCCCGCGGTGCGCCGCGAAATACCGTGTCACAGAAGTCGAGCAAGGTATTCCAATCCGAGGCCTGGTGTTCATGGCCCCCGGCACGGAACGCAATCGCGATACGTTGGGGCACGCCCAGCAGGGCATACACCTCGCGTGCCGCCAGGTGGGTTTGCCAGGTTCCCAGCGGATTGGCCCACAGGTCGCCCAGGGCCTCCGTGGTCAGCAGCGCGCGCGGGGCAACCAGGGCCTTGAGGAAGTGCTGGTCAAACGGCAACTCCTGCTCGCGCCCGGCATAACGCGCCAATTGCGGAGCGAACCAGTGCGGGAAAGCGCCCACCACATCGGCCAGAGTCTCCGACCCGGCGCCCAGCACACGGAAACATCCGGCCCCGCCGGCACCCGAGTTATTGGCGCTCGTCAAGGCGATGCGTTCGTCGGTCGCCCCGGCCAGCAGGGCCGCCTTGCCGCCGCGCGAATGGCCCACCACCGCGATATGGTCGGCGTCCACGCCCTCCAGCTGCAGCAGCACATCCACCGCACGGTGGTAGCCCCAGGCCCAGGCGGCCAGTGCCGGGCACGGTCCACGCCCAAGCGCCGGGGCGCGGACCTGCGCGGCGCCGGCGCCGGCCAGATCCGACGCAAGTTCGACCCGGTTGAACTGCGCAAACCCGTATCCTCGGCCGAGCAACGCCGCGAGCACGTCGTCGGTCGCATAGTGCCAGCAGCCGTCGCCATCAAGCAGCACCGGGAACAGGCCCGGACCGGCCGGCAAAAACACCCGCAGCATGAAGGCATGTTGTCCATCCGCCTCGACCCGGATCGACAGCAGCCGCGCGCCACCCCAGCCCCGTACCACGGCGGCGTGCAACTCGACGCCACGCACCCGCGCAGGCACGGGTGGCAGTTCGCCGTAGGCC
>JANLPN010000125.1:0-5334 GCA_031367285.1 Betaproteobacteria bacterium
ACCTGTTGACACTGCGCATCTGTCAGGCGTAGTGTTAACAGGCCCTGGCGCTGCCGTTTGCACGCGATGGCTCCACCGGTCTATTTGTCCATCCAGGTGGTGCGCACGAAGCTGCGTATATTGGCCGCCAGCGGAACATAACCCTTCACCACCTTGCGCCAAGCTTCCCAGCGCAGCGGGTACTGGTAGATCTGCAAAATATAGGCTTGCTCGGCGATGTGTTTCTGGATCTGCTGGTAGGCAGCGGCCCGTTTGCCGTTGTCCAGGATGGCGCGTGCATCCTCGATCATTTTGTCCAGCTGCGTATCGGCCATGCCCATTCCCTTGCCCTGGGAGCCGCTGGACAGAAGCCGCGAAACAATCGCGTCCGGGTCGGGGCTCCAGCTCAGGGCAATCGACATCAGGCTGTAGTCTCCCTTGAGCCACAGGCCGATCAGCGGAGCCGTCTCCATGGGCTTGAGATTGACCTTGATGCCGGCCGCCGCCCATTGCTGCTGCAGGACCTGGGCGCATTGCACGTCCAGCGCGTTGGCGGCCACCACGATGTAATCTCCCAGGTCGATGCCGTTGGTATATCCGGCCTCGGCCAGCAGCTTCTTCGCGGCTGCCACATCGGTTTTGTAATAGGGCATGGGGCCGCTGCCGTCGTAGCCGCCGACCTGGCTTTCCGGCACCATGGCACCGACCTTGCCGGAGCCACCCAGCACCGTCTGCAGGCAGGCTCTGCGGTCGGTTGCAAGACTCAGGGCCCGGCGTACCTTCACGTCGCTGAACGGCTTGGTCTTCATGTTCATCCAGACCGGGAATGTGCGCGAGGTTTTGCCGGGTGCCGACACCAGGTCGGGCGAGGTCTTGACGATCTGTGCCGACACCTTGGGGTCCTTGAACCAGGTCATGTCGATGGCCCTGGATCGCAGCGCCGAGGAGATCGACGCCTGGTCCTTGAAAAACTTGAACACCACGGTGGCCAGATAGGGCTGTTTGTCCTCGTAATAGCCGGGGTTGGCCTTGAGTGTGAACTGCTGGTTCGGTTCGTAGGACTCGAACATGAATGGCCCGGTGCCGACCGGTTTTGTCTTCAGGTCGGCCACCCCTCTGGGCACGATTACACCGTTCGGATTGGTCGCCAGATAACTGAGGAAAGTGGCGCTCGGTGCCTTGAGCTCAAACTTCACCGTGAACGGATCGATCACGGTTACCGCCTTGATGCCGGAGAACAGCGTGGCGCTGGGGCTGGCGGTGGCCGGGTCCAGGATGCGGTCGAAGGTGTATTTCACGTCGTCGGCCGTGAACGCCTGGCCATTGTGGAATTTCACGCCCTGGCGCAGACGGAAGATATACGTCGTTTCGTCCGGTGTCAGGTAGCCGGTAGCCAGATCGGGCTCGACTTTCATGTCGGCATTCCAGCGCAGCAAGCCGCTGTACAACAGGGCGGTGAAGTCGTAGGAGGCGTACGCCGTTACGGTGGTCGGGTCCAGGCCGATCGGGTCGGCGTCCGCGCCTATGACCAGGGTACCGCCACGTTTTGGGGTACCCGACTGGGCCTGCGCCAGCGGGCCTAAAGCGGCCGTGGCCGCCCCTGCGAGGACCCCTTGCAACAGGCTGCGCCGCGCTACGCCCGGTTCGCCGCCGGCAGGCGTCTCGAAGGCGTTGATGGCCCAAGGGGTTGGCTCAGTCATGTTGCGTCCTCCGATTCGTCGGTTGTGGGGTGGCAGCTCGCCGCGACATCGGCCTGATCCATGATAGCCAGCGCCTCTGGTGCGCCCCTGCCCCGCATGTTTCGTGGCACGAAACATGCGCAGACCCTGAGCAAGCGGTCAGTACAGCCGCTGGGCGTAACTCTCGGCGATCATTTGCTCCAGGTCGTCTAGCGACGTATCCGGCGGCTTCACCTGGTCCATCATGATCTGCGCCAGGGAGGCCATGCTGTCACGCGCGGGCCAGGTCCGTGGTTGCCACAAGGCTGACCGCTTGAATGCCTTGGCGCAATGGAAGAAGCACTCCAGCACTTCAACCACGATAACCAGTGTGGGCAGTTTGCCTTGGGCACTGGTTCGTGCAAGCAGGGTTTCGTCGCGCACGATGCGGGCGCGTCCATTGACGCGCAAAGTCTCCTCGAAGCCGGGAATCAGGAAAATCAGGCCGACACCCCCGGTGTGCAGAATATTGCGCAAGGTGTCGATACGGCGATTGCCCGGCCGCTCGGGTATGACCAGCGTGTGCTCATCCAGGATGGCCACGAATCCAGGCGCGTCCCCGCGCGGCGACACGTCACCCACGTGGTCCAACCCCGAGCTCGCGATCAGCAGGAAGGGCGAGCGCTCGATGAAACGCCGGGCGTGGACGTCCAGGTGGTCAAGTTGCTTGCGCACCACCAGGTCGCTGGGCGACCCCATGGCGTCACGCAGCGCCGTTTCGCTGGTGATAACGTCAACAAAGGTATGTTTGGGCACGCGCCTGTCCTGAGCATTTGGCAATGTTGCCATCTTCGCACGGCAACAGCGGCTGGCAGCCTTTGTTTCTCGCGATGAAACAATGTGTTGCGGGAGGCGAAACACCACGCCAGCCAGCCGCCACTGCAGCTACCGACAATGCAGTCAACGAAGTTTCCCGGGAACACCGCGATGATCCGTATTGCCACGGCTGGGTTCCAGCACGAGTCCAACACCTTCTCCGCTACGCCAGCCAGCCTTGACCTGTGGCGGCGTTCGGGCATCCTCACCGATGCGCAGGCCATCCGTGCGGAGTACGCCAGTTCGCAGTCCACGCTGGCGGGTTTCTTCGCTGTCGCCGCGCAGGACCCGCAGGTCGAGTTGGTGCCGCTGTTCTTCACCCGGCTCACGCCCATGGGCGCGCTCACGGCACAGGCGACCGACTTCATCTTCGAGGGGATCATTGCGGCCATCCGTGACAACGGGCCCTGGGACGCGGTGCTGTTGCCGCTGCATGGTGCGGCCGTGTCGGCGACCTGGCTCGATGCCGACGGCGAACTGGTGCGCCGGGTGCGGGAGCTGGTGGGGCCCAAGGTGACTATCGGCGTGGCGCTCGACATGCATGGCAATATTGCGCGGCAACTGGTGGACAACGCCGATGTCGTGACGGTCTACCAGACCAACCCGCACGTCGACGCCTACGCGCAGGCGATGGATTGCGCGCGCCTGGTGATACAGACGGTACGCGGAGAAATCAAGCCCACCTGCGCGCTGGAAATGCCGCCTTTGCTGGTCAATATCCTGTGCCAGGGAACCAGCGACGCGCCGATGTCCGACCTGCTGCGGTTCGCGGCAACACAGCGCCAGCGCCCCGGCGTGTTGTCGGTCAGCGTGGTCGAGGGTTACCCGTATGCCGATGTGCCCGAAATGGGCATGTCCTTTATCGCCGTGACCGACAACGACCAGCAACTTGCCAACGACGTGGCGCGGCAGTTGGCCGCTGCCGCGTGGCGCATGCGCGCTGCCCTCAACCAGGGAGGCACGCCGATGGACGAGGCTCTGCGGCGAGCCCAAGCCGCTGCGCGCGGGCCGGTGGTGCTGTTTGATGTCGGCGACAACGTAGGCGGTGGCAGCCCGGGTGACTCGACCCACATCCTGCACGCGGCGCGGCGCCTGGGCGTGCACAACCTGTTGCAGGCGGTGTGCGACCCCGAGCTGGTGCGCCTGGCCCAGGCCGCCGGGGTGGGGGGGCGCATCAACGCATCGGTGGGCGGCAAGAGTGACGGCCTGCACGGCGCGCCGTTCGCCATCCAGGCCAGGGTCACCGCGTTGTCAGATGGCTGCTACGAGGAAACCGGGCCCACCCATGGCGGCTTTCGCTTCTACAACGACGGCGACAGTTGCGCGCTGCGCACCGATGACGGCTACACACTGGTACTGACGTCGCGCAGCGCCGGTTCGGCCAGTCTGCAGCAGTTTCGCGCCCTGGGCATCGAGCCGCTGGACATGAAGATAATCGTGGCCAAGGGAGTGCATTCGCCGCGTCCGGCCATGGAGCCCGTCGCACGCGAGTTGATCTGGGTCGCGACACCCGGCGTGACCACGGCCGACTTGTCAACCTTCACCTACCGGCATCGCCGGGTACCCCTGTACCCGTTGGAGCCGGACACCTGCTGGCCCTGAGCAACTGGCGCACCGCATGGAAACTGACACCCTGATTCGCGGCGGACTGGTGGTTGACGGCACCGGTGCGCCGCCGCAGCGGGCCGACGTTGGCCTGTTGCGCGGGCGCATACAGTTTATCGGTGACGGCGCGCGGACCACGGCGGTCCATGTGGTGGACGCGGCGGGTCAGGTGGTGGCACCCGGCTTCATCGACATCCACACCCATTCCGACCTGAGCCTGCTGCAGGATGGCCGCGGCCAGAGCAAGGTGCACCAGGGCGTGACCACCGAGGTGACGGGCAATTGCGGCTTCTCGCCGTTCCCGATCAACCCACTCTACATGCAACTGCACCAGGACTTGCTGGCCGGCATTGGCGACGATGCACTGGAGATCACCTGGACCGACGTGGAGGGTTACCGCCAGGCAGCACAGCGCAGCGGCATCGCGGTCAATATCGTGCCGCTGGTCGGGCATGGCGCGCTGCGTATTGCCGCCATGGGGGTATCCAGTGCGCCGGCCGATACAGCGCAAATGGCCTGCATGCAAAACCTGCTGGCAACCATGCTCGACCAGGGCGCTTTCGGCATGACCACCGGGCTCACCTATGTACCCTCGCGTTACGCGCCGACCGATGAACTGCTTGCGTTATGCGAAACGCTGGCGGCACGCGGGCGCATCTACGCAACCCACGCCCGTGACAAAGACCTGCAGGGTGACGACCACCGTTATGGCCCGCTCAATGAGGCCCTGCACCTGGGCCGGGCCACCGGGGTACGCGTGCAGTATTCGCACGCGGCGATCAACACGCCGTCTGAATGGGGCAGTGCCGGCCTGTGGACGTCGCGTTTCGAGGCCGCGGTACAGCAAGGCGTGGACGCCGCCTTTGATGTTTATCCGTATGACGCATCGAGCTCAGCGCTGACGCAATACCTGCCGGCCTGGGTACAGGAAGGCGGGGTGTCCGCCATGCGCGAACGCCTGCAGGATGCAGCGGTGATGGCGCGCGCCGAGGCCGATCTGGCGCAAGGCTGGTCGGCCAACCGTATCCCCTGGTTGTGGGACCGCGTGGTGCTGGCGCGCACCGATGGCGTGCTGGGCGCCAGAGAAGGAAAAACCATGGAAGCCGCAGCGGCGGACGCCGGCAAGAGCCCGGCACGCTACATGCTGGAGTTGTGCCGTGAGGGCGGCAACCGGGTGATGGTGGTGCTGTTTTACCGCACCGAAGCCGACATGCGC
>JANLPN010000128.1:0-6093 GCA_031367285.1 Betaproteobacteria bacterium
GCTGACCCACGCCATCTTGGTCGACCATTCCGGCCCGGTCATGAAGGTGACCAGCGCCTTGGCCGCATTGACGTCCAGCCCGCCTTCGACCACGTTGGGGTGGAAGATGTGCACATTGCTGCCGCCGAATACGATGGCGCGCCGGGCACCCGCCTTGGGAACGAAGCCGTAACGCATGTTCGCCACCACCGCGTCGGCCGTCGCCTTGTCCTGCCCGGTGGCTTTCTTTGCGCGTTCCAGCATGAAGGCGTACTCGGCCGGGTGCGCGATCATCATCGCGAGCTGGCCGGCCAGGAACGGATCCTGGTTCTCGTTCTGGGTGTTGGTCAATGCCGAGGTCGGCACCGACTTATCGCGCACATACATGTCCACCGAGGCCTGCAAGGCCGCCCGCGAACCGGCGTTGTTGATCATGATGCTTTTGTAGGTCGGGCTGGCCTCGGCCTCGTCGAGCGCGCCGCCGCCATAGGCCCAGAGCTGCGGCATGAAACGGAACGGTGTATTGCCGGCATTCACGCGCGCCACCATGCCGTAGCCGTTCTTTCCGGTCTTCTCCTTGATCTGCTTGGAGTACTTGACCAGGTCGTCCCAGGTATCGGGTGGTGCGTCGGGGTTCAGGCCGGCCTCCTTGAAGATGCCGGCATTCCAGATCAGCGCCATGGTTTCGTTGTTGGTCGGTATGCCGTAGGACTTGCCTTTCCACATCACCGACTTCAGCGCGCCGGGCCAGAATTCGTCCTGGCCGTAACCGATCTCGGCCGGTGCCAGTTCGCGCAGATACCCCTTGGAGGCAAACTCCGGCGCCCACAGGATGGGCACGCGTGCCACCATCGGGGCCGCCTTGCCCAGGGTGGCGGTACGCAACTTGTCGAGCATTTCGTTGTAGTTCAAGTCCTGCTTGACGACCGTGATATTCGGGTAGGTCGCGGCGAAGGCCTCAAAGAAAGCCTTGTCCATGTCGTGCTCGATCTGCGGCGAGGCCTGCGTCGGGCCGAAATACCAGTAGGTCACGCGGCCGCGATAGTCCTTCGGCACAACCCGGTAACACTCGGCGGCGGTGTTGTACTCGGCCGTGCCGGCAATGCTGGAAATGTATTGCGGTGTCCAGGTCGCGATGTCGACGCCGGTTTTGTTGGCCTGCGCGAACACGCCCGGCGCGTATCCTATCGCGAGCGGGAAAGCGGTGGTGTAGGCGATGAACGCCCGGCGGTTCACCGGGCTCCCGTTGTTCAAATCAGTCATGGCTTGTCTCCGTTGTCTGCATTGTTGATGCATTGTTGGTGTCGGCACGGTCATTGTTGCCGATCGCTGGCCGAATGGGAACCGGTTCAGTCAAAGAAGTTGCTGTCCTCCTGCGTAAGGTAACGCCGCGCGCGCTCCGGCACGATGTCCACGCCCATGCCGGGGCGGTCCCAGACCTGGATCTGGCCGTCCTGCACGATAGGATGGGGCAGGCCTTCGACGATGTCGTACCACCAGGCGGGGTCGCCGGCCGGGTACTCGAAGGCGATGAAATTGTGCGGCAGCGTTGCGCAGACCTGGACCAGTGCCGCCATTCCCAGCACACCGTTGCCGGTGCCGTGCGGCGCCATCAGGATGCCGTGCAGGTCGGCGTATTCGGCGATCCATTTGAGTTCGGCGATGCCGCCTACGTCGCAAGGATCGGGCCCGACGACACGTACCGCCTGGCGTTCGATCAGGTCCTTGAAGTTCTGCCGCAGATAGATCTGCTCGCCGGTATGGATAGGCGTGGTGGTGGACTGGGTCAGGTCGCGGTAGACGTCGGCGTTGACGAACGGCACGTAGTCGCCGGTCAACATGTCTTCGAGCCACATCAGGTTGTGTTTTTCCACCGCGCGCGCGAACTTGATCGCGTCGGGCAGCATCCAGCCCGGCCCGCAATCGAGTGCCAGGCCGATGCGGTCGCCGAGCGCCTCTTTCATGGCCGCCACGCATTCGAGCGTGTAATTCATGCCGCGTTCGGTCATCGGGCCGCGGTCCAGCCAGCCGTGTAGCGTGCTCTTCTCGGCTTCGCCGTAAAAGTAGTTCGGGAACTCGCGTTTCATCGGGCTGTGGAACGCGATGCCCTGCTTGACGATGGTGAAACCCTCGGGCAACGCCGCCATGCGTCGCATCTCGTTGAAATAGTCCTTCGGTGTGTGGCTCGCCAGCGGCGCCCGCAGCGCGCCGTTGTACACGCGTACCCGGTCTCGCACCTTGCCGCCGAGCAGCTTGTAGACCGGCACGCCGGCCGCCTTGCCGGCCACGTCCCACAAGGCCATTTCGATGGCGCTGACCGCGCTGCCATACGGCTTGAATGCGCCGCGCTGGCGGATGCGCAGCATGGTGCGCTCCACATCAGTCGGATCGGCCCCCAGCAAAGGCTCGCGGAATTGCAGGATGAAGGGCTTGAGATAGGGCTTGTACTGTTCAACTTCGCCAAAGCCGCTGAGCCCAGAGTCGGTCACGATTCGCACGATCGGATTTTTTCCGATCACGGCGCATTTCAGGTCGACTATTTTCATTGGGGATTATTTTGGTGTATCGGTATCTTAAATCGATACACCAGAGGGAGCAAGCACCGCTATGCAATACAGCCGTTCAGCGGGTTGGACCGGCTCGGCATTGCTTCAAACCTCTGCCTGTTCCGTCGCTGTCTCGCGCAGCGGCAGTTTGACTCCCGCACCTGGCACCGCTTCAGATCCCTATTTGAACGGGTTTTTGATCGACAAAGCCGCGCCTCCCAGTGACTTCGGAAACTTCACGCTCACGCCGTGCTGCATGTCTTCCGAATAGACAACTGCACAGCCCATTTCAGCCGCGGCAGCAACGATATTGGCATCGTAAACGGAGAAGCCGTATCGCTGCGCCAAATCCATGGCACCACGGTGAATACGCACCGTCAAGTCGCTGACGGTACAGGTGTCCAGCAAGGTATCCACCAGGTTCTGAATCGCCGCTATCGAGGCCTTGCGCTTCTTGCGCAGCACATTGGCAAACTCGTTGAGCACTTGCACGCTGATGACCGCGTCGCCCGCCAACAATAACTCAACCTGGTCGGCGCGTGGTCCCGCATCGAGCCAGTAAATCAGAACATTGGTATCGATGAATGCCTTCATCGCGCTACACCGCTAACGCGCATTGGCCTCGTCCCGGTCGAAGCGGAAATCGGAGCCCAGCACACCCCGGTACTTGCGCATGGCCTGCAACCGCTCCAGTTTGGACGGCTCGCGGCGCACCGTGAGGGTTGCCGCGGTGCCGCGCCGCTTGCTGGCCACGACTTGCAATTGATCGCCCTCGGTTATGCCGAGCTTTTGAACCAAAGCGACGGGCAGGCGCACGCTTAAACTGTTTCCCCATTTTGCGACTTGCATGGCGTCAGGCTTTGAGAATATACATGGGTAAATTGTATATCTTCGCGGGCCTTGAGTCAGCTCTCGTTCGCGGTATGGCTATACTGTTGCACAGCTATGCAGTTGCCGCACCTGGGGCTGCGGCTGGCCCATATAACGATGCCTACTTCCAGGCCAATATCGCGTGCGCATTTTTTGTCTGTGGTTGCTTCGCAGGTACGAGATTTCGATCACGAAACGTCAAACTGCCGAGTCGGCGCCAAGTTCAGAGAAGTTACTGATCTTGACCGCTCCGTCCGGAAATCGCGCCACTACCTCCAGCTGACCGCCCATCGCTTCGATATGGCTGCGCAGCGTGGAGATGTACATGTCGGTGCGCTTTTCGATCTTGGCGATGGACGGTTGCTGAACATGCAACACCTCGGCCAGCATCTTCTGTGACAGCCCGCGCGCTTGACGCAGTTCGTTAAGTGGCATCTCGTTGAGCATGGCTTGTGCCTTGGCTTGCGCTCTAGCCTGGGCCTGCGACGGCATCCGCGCGCGCAGTTCAGTAAATTTTTTAGCCATCAATCATCCCTTCCTTTCGAAGTTGTTCCAGGTGTTCGTCATAGAGTCGGTCGGCTATCAGAATGTTCTGGTCGTACCAGCGGTCATCACCCGTCTTGTCTCCACCGATCAGCAAAATGGCTGATCGCCGAGGATCGAAGGCGTAAAGCGTGCGCATCGGCCGCCCACCATGTTGGGTTCTCAATTCGCGCATATGGCTGTGTTTCGAGCCATTGATTCCGCTGCTGTGAGGGAAACCGAGCGTCGGCCCCCGCTCTTCCAGCAGTTGCACCGATGCCGCCACCGACACCTGCTCTTCTTCAGACAGGTCATCCCACCACGCTTCAAATTCATCCGTGTATTCGACGTCCCAGCGCATAGCTCGAATATAGCTTGGGTGGAATATTCCGTCAATGGAATGTTTGATGATGCATAGCTATACAGTACAGCTATGCAGTACAGCTATCCTGTCGCCATCTCGCGCAGTCGCTGCGCCTGCCTGCGCACTAGCCGTTCGATATCCCCGATATCCGCCGCCGAGAGTTTGGGTCCCGGCTTGCGTACCATCGCGGACGCGATGGCCCCACGCTGCACCAAGAGGTGTTTGCGCACCGCCAGCCCAATGCCGCTCTGCTGCTCGTAACGCGCCAGCGGCAGGTAGGCGTCGAAGATGTCGTGCGCGCGTTCCACGTCGCCGGCCGCATGCGCGGCGCAAACGTCCACCATCATCTCGGGGTAGGCAAAACCAGTCATCGCACCGTCGGCGCCGCGGGTGAGTTCTTCCGGAAGGAACAGGCCGCCACCGTTGCCGGCCAATATGGAAACGCGGGGCACTTCGCCGCGTGTGCTGGCCGCGCGGATCGCCGACAGTTTGGCCAGGCCGGGTGAATCCTCGTGTTTCAGCATCACACAGGTGGGTGAGTTCTTGAGAATCTTGATCACCACGGCGGTGGACATCTGTACGCCGGTGGAAACGGGGTGGTCCTGCAGCACCCAGGGCACCTGTGCACCCAGCATCTCGTTGACCATGTCGAAATAGGCCAGTATCTGGTCGTCGGTACGGACCGTGGAGGCCGGCGCCACCATGACACCCGAAGCACCCAGGTCCATCACGCTCTGCGTGAGTTCGCGCATGGCCGCAAAGCCGGGCGACGAGGCCCCCACCACCACCGGCACCCGGCCGTTCACGCGCGCCAGTACCTGTTTGACAAAGGTACGCGACTCGTCGGCCGCGAGTTTGGTGGCTTCGCCCAGGATGCCCAGTATGGTCAGGCCGGTGGCGCCACGCTCCAGGTAAAAATCGACCATGCGGTCGGTACTGGCCAGGTCCAGCGCGCCGCTGTCGGTAAACGGTGTGACGGCAATCAGGTAGACGCCTTTGGCGCTGGTATCCAGTGTGTGCATGGTGTGGTCCCGCTTGTGGCTGCAGCCTGATAACGCAGCTTAGCACTGCGCCCCGGCAGGCACTGCCAGAATAGCGGGATACGCCGACCAGGAGCCACCACCATGGACACCATGCAAACCACCAAGCCCCGTCTGGACCAGAGTCTCTTTGACCGCACGACCGAAGACGTGGGCAATATCGTCGAGTTTGGCCATGTCAACATCAGGGTGCCGGACCAGCGGCAGGCCATCATCTTCTATGTGATGGGCCTGGGCCTCACGCGTGACCCGTACCTGGTGACGGGGGTGGACAACGCCTGGATCAACGTGGGTACCTGCCAGTTCCATCTTCCCGTAGGGCCAGCCCAGGTGTTGCGCGGGTCCGTCGGCCTGGTGATGCCGGATCTGGATGGGCTGGCCGGGCGACTGGAACAGATCGGCGCGCGGCTGGCCGGTACACGGTTTGCCTTCGAGCGCGGCGCCAACCAGCTGGACGTCACCTGCCCCTGGGGTAACCACATGCGTGTGCATGCGCCCGATGCCGCGCGGTTTGGCGGCATGCTGCTGGGCATGCCGTATGTCGAGCTGGACGTGGCTGAAGGCAGCGCCGCGCGCATCGCCCGCTTCTACACCGAAATTCTTGCGGCACCAGCCAGTGTTTCCAGCGATGCAGGCGGGACCTTTGCGCGGGTGCCGATTGGCCTGGCTGAAAGCCTGGTGTTTCGCGAGACCAGCCGTGTGCTGGCTCCTTATGACGGCCACCACGTGCAGATTGCCGTGGCCGACTTCTCCGGCGTGCACCGGCGCCTGC
>JANLPN010000150.1:0-2100 GCA_031367285.1 Betaproteobacteria bacterium
CAAGGTGGCCGTGGCCAACCCGCTCGATTACCACACCTATGTCTGGGGCGACCTGGCCGCGCAGACCGCCTGTTTTGCCGGCCTGCTGGCGTGCAGGTTCGACATGCATCTGCTGGTGCTGGACTTCCCGCGCGGCGACCGCTGTGACGGCGGCACCTGGCAGACCACGGTGGACGCCTTTATTGCCGCCCACCAGGGCAGTGGCGAAGCTGCCAGCGTAGTGGCCTCGCTGCCGGAAGGTTTGCCCGACCAGGTGGCGCGGCAACTGCTGGTGCATGGCGTCGCACCCATGCAAGGTATTGCCGAGTGTCTGGATGCGATGGCCCATGCAGCGGCCGTGGGCGCGGCGCGCGCGAGGGTCGCGCACATCGAGCCGCTGGCTCGTGCGCCAGCGCCTGGCCATGCGGCTGTGCGGATGCTCGATGAGGCAGCGAGCAAACAGGCACTCGCGGAGTTTGGTGTGCCCGTACCCCGTGGTGCCGTGCTCACGGCGGACGCGGCGCCGGGTTACGCGGACCAGCTCGGTTACCCAGTGGTGGTCAAGGCCGTGTCCGAAAAACTGGCGCATAAAACCGAAGCCGGCGCGGTGCGTCTCAATCTGAAAAACGCCGGCGAAGTCCATGCCGCGGTTTCCGCCATGTCCGGGCTGTCGCGGCGCTTCCTGATTGAGCAGATGGCCGCTGACGTGGTGGCCGAGATCATTGTCGGCATCCACCGCGATCCGCAGTTTGGCCTGGCGCTGACGCTGGGTGCCGGGGGTGTGCTGGTCGAGTTGCTCAAGGACACGGTGACCCTGCTGCTGCCGGTGTCGCGCGCCGACATACGGGCCGCCCTGCAGTCGCTCAAGACCTGGCCGTTGCTGACCGGTTTTCGGGGGCGCCCGGCCGGTGATGTGGAGGCGCTGCTGGACGCCGCGCAGGCCGTGACCGCCTATGCGCAGGCCCATGCAACACGGCTGCTGGAACTCGACGTCAACCCGCTGCTGGTATTGCCGCAAGGTCGTGGTGTACTGGCGGTGGATGCCTTGATCACTATTTCAAGCGGGGAGTAAGCCTGTGAATGATGCCGTGCGTACCGTGGCAGGCGAGGGTGTGTTGACCATCACGCTGGACCGCCCCAAGGCCAATGCCATCGACGTGGCGACCAGCCAGGCCCTGTATGCAGCCTTCCGGCAATTGCAGGACGATCCCGCGTTGCGGGTTGCCATCATCACCGGCAGCGGGCGCTTCTTTTCCGCCGGGTGGGACCTGAACGCGGCTACCGGGGGCGAGGCCATCAACGCCGACCATGGCCCTGGCGGGTTTGCCGGCCTGACCGAATTTTTTGAGCTGACAAACCCGTAATCGCCGCCGTCAACGGGCTGGCCATGGGCGGTGGTTTTGAGCTGGCGCTGGCGGCCGACCTGATCGTGGCCGCCGAGTCGGCGGAGTTTGCGCTGCCCGAGCTAAAGCTGGGCATGTTGCCGGACTCGGGCGGTGTACTGCGCCTGCCGCGCCGCTTGCCGCGTGCCGTTGCCACGGAAATGCTGATGACCGGCCGGCGTATGGGTGCTGCCGAGGCGGCCCGCTGGGGGCTGGTCAACCAGGTGCTGCCGGCGGACCACTTGATGGACGCCGCGATAGCGCTGGCGCGGCAGATTTTGCAGGCCGCGCCGCTGGCCATTGCCGCCCTCAAGCAGGTGCTGCGTGCGACCGAGTCGCAGACCGTGCAGCATGCCTACCAGACGCTGCGTGGTGGTGGCCTGCCGGCCTACCAGGCCATGCTCCAATCCGACGACGCCAAGGAAGGGCCGCAGGCATTTGCTGAAAAGCGGTCTCCGGTCTGGCGCGGGCGCTGAGCGGACGCAGCGCGAGGGGCTGAGTACCATCCAGGTTGGGGCTGAGGCTGACGAAGCCCCGACGCACGGCTGCCACCCGCAAGAAAAAATGCAACACCACGTCATCGATTCCGAACCCATAGACGCAGCCACGCTGGTGGCACTGGCTCGCAGCAGCAGCCGTTTCTCGTTCGCGCAAGCCGCGCTCGACCGCATCGCCGCCGACCGCAAAATTGTGGAAGCCCATATGGCATCGGGTGACCCGGTGTATGGCCTCAACACCG
>JANLPN010000174.1:0-6265 GCA_031367285.1 Betaproteobacteria bacterium
GATCATCACGCGCTGGTTCATGCCGCCCGACATCTGGTGCGGGTAGGATTTGAGCCGGCTCTCGGGCGCCGGAATGCCCACCTGTTCCAGCAGTTCGATCGAACGCCGGTGCGCGGCCCGGCTGTCCATGCCCAGGTGCAGTTTGAGTGTTTCGGCGAGCTGGAAGCCCACCGTAAAACACGGATTCAGGCTGGTGGTCGGGTCCTGGAAGATCATGGCCAGGTCCTTGCCGGTCAGCTTGCTGCGTTCGCGCGGGGACAAGGCCATCAGGTCGTGGCCGTCAAAACGCAGCTTGTCGGCCTTGACCAGGCCGGGGTAGGCCACCAGGCCCATCAGCGCCATCATGGTCACGCTTTTGCCGGAGCCCGACTCACCCACAATGCCCAGCACGTCCCCGGCTTCCAGCGACAGGCTCACCCCTTCGACCGCGTGCATCACGCTGTTCCTGGACGGAAAGTCCACCGAGAGGTTTTCGATTTCGAGCAGTGCCATCGTGTCAGTTTCTCCCCGCGCTGCGCTGCGCCCACAAGGAATGAAACGTCGGGTGGCCGCGAAGCAAGCCAGTCCAGGCCCCCACGGAACTGGCTTTGCCAGGCCGTAGGGGGCGCCCTCCAGTGGGGCTGAGGCCCGCGGCTCCGGGCCCGCCTGCGCGGGTCTGGACGGGCCAAAGAGGCGCCTGCCTTTGGCAGCGCCACGACTCGGACGCCCACGAAGTGAACCCGGACAGACGGGGGGAGTCTCTCATCGCTTCAGCTTGGGGTCGAAGGCATCGCGCAGGCCATCACCCAGCAGATTGAATGCCAGCACCGTGATGAAGATCATCACGCCCGGAAACGTGACCACCCACCAGGCGCGCAGCACAAACTCGCGCGCGTCGGCCAGCATCGTGCCCCACTCGGGCGATGGAGGCTGGGCACCCAGGCCCAGGAAACCGAGCGCGGCGGCGTCGAGGATGGCGGTGGATATGCCCAGCGAGGCCTGCACGATCAGCGGCGCCGTGCAATTGGGCAGCACCTCGCTGAACATCAGGCGCAGATGCCCGGCGCCGTTCATGCGGGCGGCCGTCACGTAGTCCTTGGACGTCTCCGAGATCACGGCGGCGCGGGTGATGCGCACATAATGCGGCAGTATCACCACGGCTACCGCCAGCATGGCGTTCATGAGCCCGGGCCCGAGAATGGCCACGATCACGATCGCCAGCAGCAGGCTGGGCAGCGTCAACACGATGTCCATCAGGCGCATCACCGCTATCTCGTAGACGCCGCGGAAGTAACCGGCGGTCAGGCCCAGAATCGTGCCGGACGCCACCGAAATCGCCACCACGGCGATGCCGATCACCAGCGACAGACGTGCCCCATGGATAAGGCGCGACAGGATGTCGCGGCCGATGGCGTCCGTGCCCAGCGGATAGGAGAGCGAGCCGCCGGCCTGCCAGAAAGGCGGTTTCAGGAACACGGCTTCGTTGGTGAGATCGGGCGCATGGGGCGCCAGCAAAGGTGCAAAAAGCGCCACCAGCAAAACCAGCAGCACGATGATGAGGCCTCCCAGGGCGCCCTTGTTGGCGCTGAAATAGGACCAGAACTCGCGCAGCGGCCGCACCGGCGCCTGCTGTTCGCCCAGGCTGTCGGGCAGGACTGCCGCGTCGGTCATTGCGGGCGCGCTGCTCATAGAACCCCCACGCTAGTCACTGCCCCGGCGGCGGTGTAAACCGACGACGCATGTACTGCGCTGCCCCCCGAGGGGGCTTTCGCGCTTGGGAGCGGCCCGGCGCTGCTCATCGCTGGTGCCTGATACGCGGGTTGATGATGCCGTAGGCGATGTCCACCAGCAGGCTCACGACCATGACCATGGCGCCGACCAGCAACACGCCGCCTTGCAGCACCGGGTAGTCGCGCCGGCTGATGGCTTCGATCAGCCACTTGCCTACGCCGGGCCAGGAAAATATGGTCTCGGTCAGCAAGGCGCCGGTGAACAACACGCCGATCTGCAGGCCGATCACGGTAACGACCGGTATCAGCGCATTGCGCAAGGCATGCAGCGACACCACGCGCAGGTTCGACAAGCCCTTGGCACGCGCCGTGCGGATGTAGTCTTCGCCCAGCACCTCGAGCATGGCGGAACGCGTCATGCGCGCGATCACCGCCAACGGCTGGGTACCGAGCACGATCATGGGCAGGATCAGGTGCGATACGGCCGACTGAAAAGCGCCTGCCTCATCGGACGTCCACGCGTCGATCAGCAGGAAACCGGTGGTGGGTTCGATGAAATATTTGACGTCGATGCGGCCCGACACGGGCGTCAGGTCCAGCTGCACCGAAAACAGCAGTATCAGCAACAAGCCCCACCAGAAGATCGGCATCGAATAACCGGACAGGGACAGGCCCATGACGCCATGGTCGAAGATGGAATTGCGCTTGACGGCCGCCAGAATGCCGGCCGGGATACCAATAATGAGTGCGAACAGGATGGCACATGCGCCGAGTTCCACCGTGGCCGGAAACAGCGCCGTGAACTCCTGCATTACGGGCGCGCGCGTGACGATGGACTTGCCCAGGTCCCCCTGCAGCACGCGGCCGATATAGATGCCGTACTGCACCATGATGGGCCGGTCCAGCCCGTATTCCTTGAGCAGTTGCTCGTGGCGCGCGGCATCGATGCCGCGTTCGCCGGCCAGCGTTTCTATCGGGTCGCCGGGCACCAACCGGATCAGGAAAAATACGAGCAGTGTCATCCCTATGAAAGTGGGAATGACCAGGCTCAGGCGGGTGAAGATGAAACGCAGCAAGGTGAAAGTATGTTCGTGGCAGGCCAGGTGACCTGCGTGCGGGCTTGGTCTGGGGTGTCCGGGCTCGACGCGGGCGTGCAGCGCGGCTTGATTTTAACTATGCAAGCAATATGCCGAACGCCTTTGGAGCGCCGATTTACCCCGGACAAACCCCTATCGCGGTGGGTATGCCGCAAAGGAGCAGCCGGCAAAATAAGTTCAGTGCGGTATACAGTCCGACGTGCGCACCGCAATTGTGTGACACCCCCACACCCTCAACAGGACTCGAACGATGCGCCAGTTCCACCCATCCAGGTCTCGCCGCCGCGCGCTTATTGAACTGGCCCTCGCGGCGTTGTGCTGGTTGGCCGCGGCGCGGCCGGCATTGGCGGACACGCTTACGCTCGCCATTGCACGCACGCCGTTGTCGTTGCCGCTGTATGTGGCGCAGGCGGAGGGCTACTTCGCGTCCGTTGGCCTGGCGCCGAAAATCATCGACTGCGTCGGCGGGCATAAATGTCTTGCCCTGGTGCTCGACGGTAGCGCCGACATCGCCACCGCGTCCGACTTGCCCGTTATGTTCCGCGGTTTCGAGCGCGACGACTACGTCGTCATCGGCAGCTTCGCGACCACCTCGGATGATGTCAAGCTGGTGGGCCGCAAGAACGCCGGCATCACCTTGCCCGACAACCTGCGCGGCAAGAAAATAGGCGTGGTCCGCGGCTCGTCGAGCCAGTTCTTCCTGGACTCGTATCTGCTGTGGCATGGCATTGACCCCAAGTCGATCGATTCGATCTGGCTGCAGCCCGACGAAATGTCCGCCGCCATGCGCTCGGGCAAGGTGGCGGCGGTGGCGGTCTGGGAGCCGTTCGCCTTCGACACCCTGACCGCCTTGAAGGGCGACGCCATCGTATTGCCGCATTCCGGCGTCTATACCCTGAGCTTCAACCTCGTCGCGCAGCGGCGTCTGGCTGGCGCCCGCGACGCCGAGCTGGTGAAGTTGCTGCGTGCCGTCGCGCGGGCCGAGGCTTTCATCCAGGAAAACCCGCGCCAGGCACAGGCCATCCTGCGCCAGCGGCTCGGTGTCGATCAGCGCTTCGTCGACTGGGTGTGGCCCGGACTGCGTTTCCGGCTAGCGCTCGACCAGAGCCTGGTCAAGACCCTGGAAGCCGAAGCGCGCTGGGCGATTCGCGAAGGCCACGTGGTCGGCAAGACCGTCCCCAACTACCTGCGCCACCTGCATGCGTCGCCGTTGCGTGAAGTGGACACCAACGCGGTCGGTCTGTCGCGCTAGCAATGCAGATTCGCACCCGCGTCCTGGCGTCCGCCGCGCTTGCCGTCGCGGCCACGGTTTGCTGCGCCGTGCTGCTGGGGATCGGCGCCAGCCGATCGATCGCGGGCGACGCCGAACAGGAGCAGGTACGAGTTACCTCGCGCGTCATCGTCGATCTGGTCGTGTTGACGAATGAATACACCTTGCACTCCGAGTCCCTCGTGGCGGAACAATGGCGGCAACAGCACGCGGCCTTGACCGCCACGCTGTCGGCGCCGGTGCAATCGGGCGAAACCGGCGCGGCGCGGCTGGCGCTGCGCACTTCGGCGTCCGAGCTGCCGGCCCTCTTTCGCCGCCTGACCGAACTTAATGTCGAGCCGGCCGGACCGCTGACGGAACGCAGTCGTTATCTGCTGGTCGATCAACTGTTGAGCCGCACGCAGGCCCTGGCCGATGCCGCTTATCGCTGGTCGCGCGAAGCGGCGGATGCCGAACAGGCGGCGAGACGATGGCTGCGCATCGGCGGCGCTGCCGCGTTGCTGCTGCTGCTTGGCACCACGCTGGCGCAGCCTGTCGTCGTGTGGCGCCGCGTCCTGCGTCCGCTGTCGGTGCTGGAGAAGGCGGCAGCGGCGGTCGAGCGCGGCGACCTCACGGCCCGGTGCGGCAGCACGGTGCGCGACGAATTGGGCCATGTTTCGCGCCGTTTCGACGCGATGTCGGCCGCGTTGGGTCAGCGCAGCGCCCAGCTATACCGGTCTGAACAACGCCTGCGCGCCATTGCCGACAACCTGCCGGTGCTGATCGCCTACATTGACCGCGAGCACCGTTACCAATTCTGCAATGCAACCTTCGAGAAGTGGTTCGGAATTCCGGCTTCGCGCCTGGAGGGGCAACTTGTGCGCGAAGCGATGGGTGAGGACTTCTACGCCCCTCGCCTCCCGTTCATCGAGCGAGCGCTGGCTGGCGAGAGAGTCGAATTCGACCAGCTTCTGCAACACGGCGACGGACCCCGGGAGCTGCACGCGTTGTACATGCCGCACCGGGAAAACGGCGTGACGCTTGGCCTGTACGCGCTCGTTACCGACGTGACGGAGATCAGGCGCAATGAAGCCGAACTGACACAGCTCGCCCGCTTCGATCCGCTGACCGGCCTGCCGAACCGCCGCCAGTTCGATGAGCGGCTTGCCGAAGCGATGGCACGCGCGCGGCGCAACCGGCATCCAATTGCCGTGCTCTTCCTCGACATCGACCACTTCAAGACCGTCAACGACTCGCTCGGCCACGCCGCGGGTGATGCGGTGCTGAAGGAGTTCGCGCGCCGACTGGTTGACACCGTGCGGATGACCGATACAGTTGCGCGGTTCGCGGGTGACGAGTTCGTGATCATCGTCGACGCAGCCGCGGAGGAGACCGAGCAAGTGGCGCGCAAGATCGTGCTTGCCGTGCGCCAGGACTTCCCTGTCGACGGCAAGATGCGCAAGGTCACGACCAGCATCGGTGTTGCCCTGTTCGACGGCGACGCAACGACACCCGGCGAACTAATGGCGCGTGCGGACACGGCCTTGTACGCGGCGAAGACCGCTGGGCGCGACGGATACTGCGTCGCGCCATCCGTCCGGCCCACAGCGCCGGCCATTTGAGGCGTTAGCGGCCCTCGCCCTGCATTCTGCCCGGTGCCCCGAACAGCGGCGAGCAACTGACGCCTGGCGGCGCTTCATGGCAGCCGCGATACGACCAAAAAAAGGCCGACTTCCGTCGGCCTTGTCAGTATCGGGAAAAGTCTTTCGACCTGGCCGATTACTTGAGGTGTTTGCCGATCAGGCCGGCCATCTCGAACATGGACACCTGCATCTTGCCGAAGATTTCCTTCAGCTTGGCGTCGGCGTTGATCATGCGTTTGTTGACCGCGTCCTGCAGCTTGTTCTTCTTGATGTAGGTCCACAGCTTGCTCACCACTTCGGTACGCGGCAGCGGGGTTGCACCCACTACTGCGGCCAGAGCGCCGCCTGGCGTTTGCCATCATGGCCCTGTTCGTTGCCGCGCTGCTGTGGGCCGTTCTGGGCCAGGTGGACATTGTGGCCGTGGCGCCGGGCCGTATCGTGGTGAGCGAACGTACCAAAGTGGTCCAGCCCCTGGAGCGCAGCGTCGTCAAGGCCGTGCTGGTCAAAGACGGCGACCACGTCAGTGCCGGCCAGCCGCTGGTGGAGCTGGACCCCACCAGTGCCCAG
>JANLPN010000185.1:0-12950 GCA_031367285.1 Betaproteobacteria bacterium
TGGACCCAAGCCATAAACAGGAGATACCTCATGCACCTCAAAGCTTCCCTCGCCCTGGTCTTTGGCCTGGCTGCGGCCGGCGCCGCATCCGCCATCGACCTCGTGATCGCGACCGTGAACAACGGCCACATGATCGAAATGCAGAAACTCGCGCCGCAATTCGAGAAAGCCAACCCCGATATCAAACTCAAGTGGGTCACGCTGGAAGAAGGCGTACTGCGCCAGCGCGTCACGACCGACATTGCCACCAAGGGCGGCCAGTTCGACGTGATGACGATAGGCATGTACGAAACGCCGATCTGGGGCAAAAAAGGCTGGCTCAACGAACTCAAGCCCAACGCCACCTATGACGTTGATGATCTGCTGCCGGCCATGCGCGACGGCCTGTCGGTCGGCGGCAAGCTCTACGCCGCACCGTTCTATGGCGAAAGCTCGATGCTGATGTACCGCAAGGACCTGACCGACAAGGCCGGCGTGACGTTCTCCGAGCGCCCGACCTGGGATCAGGTGCGCGACGCCGCGGCCAAGATCCACGATCCGAAGGCCGGCGTGTACGGCATCTGCCTGCGCGGCAAGCCGGGCTGGGGCGACAACATGGCGTTTTTGTCCACCATGGTCAACAGCTTCGGCGGCCAGTGGTTCGACATGCAATGGAAACCGCAGTTAGAGAGCAAGCCCTGGCATGACGCGGTCACGTTTTACGTGGACCTGCTCAAGAAATACGGCCCGCCCGGCTCCTCGGCGAACAGCTTCAATGAAATCCTGGCGCTGTACAACGAAGGCAAATGCGGTATGTGGATAGACGCTACGATTGCCGCGTCCTTCATCACCGATCCGAAACAAAGCAAGGTCGCCGACAAGGTGGCGTTTGCGCAGGGGCCGTACAGCGCCACGCAAAAGGGCGCGAACTGGCTCTGGGCCTGGGCACTGGCGATTCCTGCCGGCACCAAAAACGCGGATGCGGCGCAGAAGTTCGTCAACTGGGCCACGTCCAAGGACTACATCAACCTGGTGGCCAAGGAAAAGGGCTGGGCCTCCGTGCCCACCGGCACGCGCAAGTCCACCTACCTGAATCCGGAGTTTCTCAAGGCCGCCAAATTTGCCGACGCGGAGAAGAAAGCCATAGACAGCGCCAACCCGAACGACTCGACCTTGCCCAAGTCGCCGTATGTAGGCGTGCAATTCGCGGCCATTCCGGAGTTCCAGGCCATTGGGCTGGCGGTAGGACAGCAGATGAGTTCGGCGCTGGCCGGCAAATCCACCGTGGACGCCGCGCTCAAAGCCTCGCAGGCGGCGGCCGAGCGTGAGATGAAGAAGGGCGGCTACTACAAGTAGCGAACCATCCATTCGGCAACTGTGCGGCCTGATCTTGCGTCTGCGATGCTCACCGTACGGAAGTACGGTTGCGCTTCTCTACGCAACCTCAAGCCGCTCGCTACGCCGACTGGACGATTCGCCGGAGATTTCCGCCCATGAACCGCCTGTTGCCCCGCGCCCTGCTTGCGCCTGCCGTCGCCACGCTTTTCCTGTGGATGATCGTGCCGCTGGTGATGACGCTGTATTTCTCGGTCATCCACTACAACCTGATGCAGCCGGGCGACAAAGAGTTCATAGGCTTGGCCAACTTCGAGTATTTCGTTACCGACCCCGACTTCGGACCGTCGGTGGTCAACACACTGATGTTGCTGGGCTCGGTGATTGCCATCACGGTGGTGTTGGGGGTGGCGCTGGCGCTGCTCGTGAACGAGGATTTCCCAGGCCGCGGGATTGTGCGTGTGCTCCTGATCTCGCCGTTTTTCGTGATGCCCACGGCCAATGCGCTGCTGTGGAAACACATGATGATGAACCCGGTCTACGGCGTGCTGGCGCAGGTGGCGATCTTCTTCGGCCAGACGCCGGTGGACTGGCTCACGGAGCATCCGCTGTTCTCGGTCATCCTCATGGTGGCCTGGCAGTGGCTGCCGTTTGCCTGCCTGATTTTCATCACCTCGCTGCAGTCGCTGGACCGCGACCAGATGGAAGCGGCGGGTATGGACGGCGCCAACGCCTTGCAGAAATTCTGGTACCTCACGCTGCCGCACCTGGGCCGGCCGATTTCCGTGGTGGTGATGATCGAGATGATTTTCCTCATGAGTGTGTTCGCCGAAATCTTCACCACCACGGGCGGCGGCCCCGGCAACGAAAGCACCAACGTCGCCTTCCTGATCTTCAAGCAGGCGCTGATGAATTTCGACGTCGGCGTGGCCTCGGCGGGCGCGCTGTTCGCGGTCGTGCTGGCCAATATCGCGGCCGTCTTTTTGATTCGCATGATTGGCAAGAACCTCGATTGAGGGGCCGACGGGGAAAACCAGCATGAAACATCTACTATTAACGATTCGAACCGTTGCCGCATGGTCGGTCACGCTGCTTATCGTTTTTCCGCTGATCTGGCTGGTGCTGACCGCGTTCAAGACCGAGCAGCAGGCGATCTCGGTGCCGCCCCAGCTATTTTTTACCCCCACGCTGGAGAGTTTTGCCGAGGTAAATCTGCGCAGCGACTACCTGCTGTATGCGAAGAACTCGGTCATCACGAGTGTGGTCTCGACCTTGCTGGGGCTGGCGATCGCGGCCCCAGCGGCCTACTCCATGGCTTTTTTCCGCACGCGCAAAACCCGCGACATCCTGATGTGGATGTTGTCCACCAAGATGATGCCGGCGGTGGGTGCGCTGGTGCCGGTCTACGTGATGGCGCAGTCCAGCGGGCTGCTGGATTCACTCACCGCGCTGATCATCGTGTTCACGCTGTCCAACCTGCCCATCATGGTCTGGATGTTGTACTCCGGGTTCAAGGACATCCCGCCCGACATCCTGGAAGCGGCGCGTATGGACGGCGCCAGCATTTGGGGCGAATTCGTGCATGTGATACGGCCGCTGGCCATGGGCACGCTCGCTTCCACCGGCCTGTTGTGCCTGGTGATGAGCTGGAACGAGGCCTTCTGGTCGCTTAACCTGAGCTCGGCCAAGGCCGGCACGCTGGCCACCTTGATCGCCTCGTATTCCAGCCCGGAAGGCCTGTTCTGGGCCAAACTCTCGGCCGCCTCGCTGATGGCCATCGCGCCTATCGTGGTGGTGGGCTGGTTCAGCCAGAAGCAGCTGGTGCAGGGCTTGACCTTTGGCGCCGTCAAGTAACACAACGGAAGTACAGGAGCCAACATGCCTTTCCTCCAACTCAAGGGCGTAGAAAAACGCTTTGGCGCCGTACAGGTCATCAAGGGCGTGGATCTGTCCATCGAAAAAGGCGAGTTCGTCGTTTTCGTGGGCCCTTCGGGCTGCGGCAAATCCACGCTGCTGCGCATGATTGCCGGGCTGACCGATATCGATGGTGGCAGCCTGCACCTGGACGGGCGCGACATCACGCGGCTGGCGTCCAGCAAACGCGACCTGGCGATGGTGTTCCAGAGTTATGCGCTGTACCCGCACATGAGTGTGTTCGACAACATGTCGTTCGCGCTGCGCCTGGCCAAGGTGGAAAAGTCAATCATCCAGGAAAAGGTGCAACGCGCCGCCGAAATTCTCAACCTCACGCAGTACCTGCAGCGCACACCCAAGGAGCTCTCGGGTGGCCAGCGTCAGCGCGTCGCCATCGGGCGCGCCATCGTGCGTGCGCCCAAGGTGTTCCTGTTCGACGAGCCGCTGTCGAATCTGGACGCTGCGCTGCGCGGCCAGACACGCGTGGAAATCGCCACGCTGCACCGTGAGTTGGGTGCCACCACGATTTATGTGACACATGACCAGGTGGAGGCCATGACGCTGGCCGACCGCGTCGTGGTGTTGCGCGACGGCGCCATCGAGCAGGTAGGCTCGCCGCTGGACCTGTACGACCGGCCCGCCAACCAGTTCGTGGCGCAATTCATAGGCACGCCGCGCATGAACGTTATCGATACGGCCGCCTTGCCGGCCATGCGCGAGGCGGTGGGCGCGCTGACCGCCCCCGATGGTTTTATCGGCGTGCGGCCGGAGAACGTGGTGGTGCGCCCGGCGGGTTCGGGCCGTCTGCCCGGCCAGGTCGAAATGGTCGAGTCGCTCGGTGCCGACACACTCATCTATGCCCAGGTCGGCGTTGCCGGCAAGGGCGTACAGATGGTGGCGCGCCAGAACGAACGCACGGCGCTGCGCCCTGGCGACAAGATCGGCCTGGACATCACACCGGCGTCCTTCCACCTGTTTGACCGCCAGGGACACACCGTTGCGGCCCATGCCTGACGAGCCGTCCATGGACGCAGCCGGCCCGTTCAAGGGCAACACCATCCTGCATATCGGCCTGGGTTCGTTCCACCGAGCGCACCAGGCGGTTTATCTGCAGCACCTGCGCGACCTGGGCGACACCTCCTGGTCCATCGTCGGCGGCAATATCCGCAACGACCTGCCCGACACCATGGCCGCACTGGTTGCGCAGAGTGGCGCCTACACACTGGAGACCGTTTCGCCGGCCGGTGAGCGCCGCTACGAACGCATAAACGCCATCCGCGAGGTGGTCCCGTTTGACGCCAGCCTGGCGCGGCTCATTGCTCTAGGCGCCGACCCCGCTACCCGCATTATTTCTTTCACGGTCACCGAAGCAGGTTATTACCTGGATGCGAAAAACCAGCTTGACCCGACACACGCCGACTTGCGCAGCGACCTGGATGGCCACACGCGTGGCACCATCTACGGCGCACTCGCGGCGATATTGGTCCACCGCCTGCAACGCGGTGGCGCTCCGGTAACCCTGCTCAACTGCGACAACCTGCGCAGCAATGGCACACGCCTGCGCGCCGGTTTGCTCGACTTCCTAGCGCGCCGCGGCGAGACGGCGCTGCATGCCTGGGTGCAAGAGAACACCACCTGCCCCTGCAATATGGTGGACCGCATCACACCGCGGCCGGCACCCGACGTGGCGGCACGCGTGAAAGCCGCAACCGGCTGGGACGACCGGGCGCCGGTCATGGGCGAGAGTTTTATCCAGTGGGTGATCGAGGACAATTTCATGGCCGGCCGCCCGGACTGGGAGCGTGTGGGCGCCGAAATGGTGGACTCGGTGCACGCCCATGAAGAAGCCAAGATCCGCGTGCTCAACGCTACCCACAGCTGCGTGGCCTGGGCCGGCACTTTGCGCGGCCTGGACTTCATCCACGAAGACATGGCCGACCCCGCCATCCGCCAGCTGGCCTGGGACTACGTAACCCACGACGTGATTCCCTGCCTGGACCGGCCCGAGCATCCCAGCCCTATCAATCTGGCGCGTTATCGCGACCTGGTGCTGGAGCGTTTCGGCAACCCGTTTGTACGCGACACCAACCAGCGCGTGGCCATGGACGGTTTCTCCAAGATCCCGGGTTTTATCGTGCCGACGCTGCGCGAATGCATGGCACGTGACGCCTCGTTTTCCAGCACCGCCATGTTGCCGGCGTTGTTTTTTGCTTTTCTGGGGCGCTGGCACCGCGGCGAGCTGGCCACCCCCTACCAGGACGGTGTAATGGACCCCCAGACGGCCCATGCGTTTTTCAGCGCTCCCGACCCGCTGGCGGCGTTCTGCCGCGACCCACTGCTCTGGGGGCCGCTGGCCGGCAATGATGTCTTGCTGGCCGCCCTGCGTGCGGCGGGTGTTCGCGTTCAGGCTTTTTTGAAAGGCTAGTCTTGTGTCTGCACTTCAACGCCTCCAGGGACGACACGTTTTGTTGACCGGTGCCGGTGGTGGCATAGGCCTGGCCGTGACCGCGGCCTTTCTGGCTGAAGGCGCGTGTTGCACCGCGGTGGATCTGCAGGCCGCGCCCGGCGAAAGTCTGACGGCTTTGCTGGCACGTTATCCGGAACAACTCGCCTATGCGGCCGCCGACGTGTCCAGGGTCGAGACGCTGGGTCCGCTGGTCGATGCGGCGGCGCTGCGTTTCGGCGTGGTAGACGTGTTGTTCAACAATGCGGCAATTTTCGACCTGGCACCGTTGCTGGACGCCAGCGAGCAGAGTTACCAGCGCCTGTTCGATGTAAACGTGAAAGGCATGTTTTTCATGATGCAGGCGGTGCTCGCGCGCCTGGTGGCCGCGGGGCAGGCCGGCAGCATCGTCAACCTGGCCTCGCAGGCGGGCCGGCGCGGCGAGGCGCTGGTAGCGCACTACTGCGCCAGCAAGGCCGCCGTGATCAGCTACACCCAGTCGGCCGCGCTGGCGATGGCGCCGCATGGCATACGCGTCAATGCCATCGCGCCGGGGGTTATAGATACACCGATGTGGGGCCAGGTGGACGCCTTGTTCGCGCGTTACGAGGGCCTGCATCCGGGCGAGAAGAAAATCGCGGTGGGCAAGGCCGTGCCGCTGGGGCGTATGGGCGTGCCGCAAGACATTGCCGGTGCCGCGGTGTTTCTGGCGGGCGCAGAATCGGGCTATATCACGGCGCAGACGCTCAATGTGGACGGCGGCAACGTGATGTCCTGAGGCGGGAACTTGTCCATGAGTTATTCAACCCACAACCTGCGTGCACGCGGCCCGGAACTGGAGCACGACGTCGGGCGCACACCCAACCTCGGCTACGAGCCGGTCGGCAGCTATGGCTGCGTGCGTTGCCTGGAGCACGGTTTCCCCAACCCGCTGGTGCGCTGGCACTACCACGAGGAATATGAGTTGCACCTGATAGTCGCCACACGCGGCAAGGTGTTCGTGGGCGACTACATCGGCCATTTCGAGCCCGGGCATCTGGTACTGACCGGCCCGCGCTTGCCGCACAACTGGATCTCCACCGACGTTCCGCCCGAAGGGGTGGCCTTGCGCGACACGGTGCTGCAGTTCTCCGACGCACCGCTGCGGGACGCCGCGGCCAGGATTCCCGAACTGGCCGAGCTACTGCCGTTGCTGGAGCGCGCGCGCCACGGCATTGAGTTCTTCGGCCTGAGCGGGCGGGTGGCCGAGCGCTGCGCGCGCATCAAGCAGGTCCATGGCCTGCAGCGTTTTTCCGAGTTCATCGACCTGCTCGGTGAACTGGTGCGCTGCACCGACTACCGGCTGCTGTCCAGCGCGCAGATGCAGAGCTTCGACGACGACGCGGCGCTGGCCAAGATCAGCGGCATCGTCGACTTCCTGAGCGAACACTACACCGAGGCTTTTTCGATGGCCGAGTTGTGCCAGCGCGTAGGCATGACCGAGAGCAGCTTTTCGCGCTACTTCCGCCGCGCCACCGGCAATACCTTTACCGACTTCGTGAACCGGCTGCGCATCTACAAGGCCTGCCTGCTGCTGATGGAGACCGACCGCTACATCACCAATGTGTGTTACGACGCCGGCTTCAACAACGTGGCCAACTTCAACCGGCGTTTTCTGGAGCTCAAGGGCATGACCCCGAAGGAATTCCGGCACCAGGCCAAGGCGCGTTTCGGTCAGCCGGCCTGATTCAACAAAAAGGCCTCGAATTCCGCCGGAGGCAGCGGGCGGCTGAACAGGTAGCCCTGGCAATAGTTGCACCCGTTGGCGGCGAGAAATTCGCGCTGGCCTTCGGTCTCAACGCCTTCAGCGATCACGTCCAGGCCCAGGCTCTGACCCAGAGCAACAATGGTACGGGCGATCACCGCGTCGTTGGGGTCGGTCAGCACATCCCGTACAAACGACTGGTCGATCTTGAGCTGGTCCAGCGGCAGGCGCTTCAGGTAACTCAGTGACGAATAGCCGGTGCCGAAGTCGTCGAGCGAGAAGCCCACGCCGTGTTCCTTGAGCAGCGCCATCTTGGCGATGATGTCCTCGAGATCGTTGGCGAACATGCTCTCGGTAATTTCAAGCTTGAGCCGGCGCGCGTTGGCGCCGCTGCCTTGCAGTTCGGATACCACCTGGTCCACGAAATCGGGTTGGCGGAACTGGTGCACACTCACGTTGACGGCCAGCGTCAGCCTGGCGGCAAGAGGCTGCGTGGCCCATAACGCAAGCTGGGCGCAGGCGCTCGCCAGCACCCGTCTCCCTAGTTCCACTATGAGCCCCGACTGCTCGGCCACCGGAATAAATTCACCCGGCGAGACCGGACCTTGGCGCGGATGCTGCCAGCGCAGCAGGGCCTCAGCCCCAACCACGCGGCCTCCCGGACCCACCTGGGGCTGGTAGTGCAGATGAAACTCGTTATTCAGCAGGCCCTGGCGCATGTCAGTTTCCAGCAACGCGCGGGCATCCACCGCAACCTGCATCTCGGGATCAAAAAACCGCAAGGTGTTTCGCCCGGCGGCCTTGGCCTGGTACATCGCCACATCCGAGCGCTTCAGGGTCTCCTCGGCGGTGCCGGTATGGACGCCAAACAGGGAGACCCCGATGCTGCTGCTGCTGCGGTGCTCGTGCCCGGCAATGTCGTACGGCTGGCTGAGCACCGACACGATTTTCTCGGCCACGGTCTTGGCGTTGGTAATTGCCTCGGCCCGGCTGGGGCCCAGGTCATCGATCATCACCACGAACTCATCACCGCCCAGCCGCGCCACCGTATCGCATTCGCGTACACACGAGGACAGGCGCTTTGCCACCTGCTGCAGCAGGAGATCGCCCTTGTCGTGGCCCACGGTGTCGTTGAGCGCCTTGAAGTTGTCCAGGTCGATCAGCAGCAGGGCGCCCTGGTGGTGGCTGCGCGCGGCGGCCGACAATGCATGCTCCAGCCGGTCCTGCAGCAGCCGGCGGTTGGGCAACTCGGTCAGGGGGTCGTAGAACGCCAGCCGCCGGACCTCCTGCTCGGCACGCTTGCGCTCGGTGATGTCGCGCGACATCACCACAAAACGCGGCTCCTGCCCGGCATCCACCGCCTTGCGGGCCACCGAGAGCTCGAACCAGCACAGGCCCTGCGTAAGCTCCAGGGCATATTGCTGGCCCTGCGAGTAGCCTTGTTCATGGGCCGTGCGCAAAGCTTCCATCACCACCTGGGCAGCCGCATCCGGCAACACCTCGGCCACCGTCCTGCCTATCAGCGTGTGGCCCGGCTCAACCAGCAGCTCGTCCATGGGCGCGCTGCAACGGTAGTAGCGGCCATCCAGCCCGAGCTCGAAAATCGGGTCGCGAATCGCATCGAGCGTGGACTTGAGCTGGTTCTGGGTGGCCAGGATTTCGGCCGTGCGCTCCACTACCTGGGCTTCGAGACCGGCCTTGTTCTGCCTCTGCAAAACCAGCAGGCTGGCCAGATACGCCAGCAACAGGCAGGCCACCAGGGCGGATGCGCCCAGCGTGCCCAGCCACAGCGGGTCGCGCCAGCCATTGATGGGCGCCATGTCGAGGTTCCAGGCCCCGTTGGGCACCTCCAGGCTCTGGCGCACCGGTTCCGCCAGCGTCGCGCCGGAAGAAGAGGCGATGACCTGCTTCGTGCCGCTGTCAGCCTGCAGTCGCCACAGTTCGTAGTCGTAACCCCTGGCCGCAAGGTCCGGCAGTGCAACACCCTGCAGCAGGTCGGCCAGCAGGATGGTGGCATTGGTAAAACCCCAGAAGGCGGGTTTGCCCTGGGGGTCGTTCAGATAGACCGGGAGGCGGCTGACCACGCCAATGCCACCTTGCGCGAGTTTGAGCGGGCCGGCGAGCGTAAGGCGGCCGGTATCGCGCGTAAAGATTGCCTCCTTCATTTGCCGGGGATCATTGAACTGGTCGAATCCAATCAGGCGCTCATTGCCTTTGCGCGGCGCCACGCTCAGGACTATGCCTGCCGGGGAGATCGACAAAGCCAGCAGACGCGGATTGGTTTGCAGCAGCTGGCCGGCCGCCGCATCAAAATTGGCAATCGTGCCGCTGCCCTGGCGCACCATGGCGGCCAGTGCGTAATTGCTCGACAACATGCGCTCCACGTTGCGCTGCAGAATCTGGGAGTGACTCAGCGCCAGGCGCGATGCCTGCTCGCGCTGCGTAACCAGCCGCTCGACGTCGGCGCGCCACAACAGACCGGCCGATACAGCCACGGACACCACAAACACCACGGCCGCCACCACGCGTGGTTGCCAGGGGCTGGGCCCGTTGGTGCGATCAGATGGCGTCACGCGCTGGATGTCCGGGTGGAACTGGTGCCTGTTCACGGTTTGTCCACGAGCAGCGCCACCGCCGCCGAGAAAGTTAGAAATGCGGCAGCCGTGGACACCAGAATGATGCGCGCAATTCGGCCGGTGTCAGCGCCAAATTTCTCCGCCAGCAAGGTTACGTTGCTGGCGCTGGGCAAGGCTGCTACCAGCACCATGACGGTCAGCGCAAACCGGTCCAGCGGCACGCCAAGCTGAATCGCCGCTACCCCCACCACCAGCACCAGCACCGGATGCAGCACCAGCTTGATCACGGCCACCGGCACAAAGTCGCGCAGTGGCATCGCGGCGCCACCGGCAGCCGGGGCCAGCATTTGTGATCGCGCCAGCACCGCGCCTATGGTGAACAGCGCCACCGGAGACGCCGCATCGGCCAGCAAGCCCAGCGTCTGCAACACCGGTTTGGGCAATTCCAGGCCGACGGCGGAGGCCGCCGCGCCCAGCAGTATGGCCCAGGGCATGGGATTGACCAGCACACCCCTCAGTGCATTCCGGCCGGCATTGGCAAAACCGTGCTGGTCGGCGCCATCCAGGCGCGACAAGGCAACACACAGGGAAGACGTCACCACCAGGTCCACCACAATCGTGGCAATCGCCGGCCCGGCAGCGGCCGCACCCAACAAGGCCACCAGCAGCGGAACCCCCATGAAACCGGTATTGGGGAACGCCGCCACCAGGGCGCCAAACGCGGCGTCGTTCCAGCCTATACGCCGGTTCATGCTCACCGCCACCACAAAACCGACCATCACCAGCGCGCACAGCAGGTAGGTAAAAAAAACACTGGCATCCAGCAGCTGCGCGGTGGGCGTGGTGGAGCCGAAACGGTACAACAAGCAAGGCAGCGCGAAATGCAGCACAAAGCTGTTGAGCCCCGGTATCGCATCAAGCCGCAACATGCCGCGCCGCGCGGCCACATAACCGGCCAGGACCAGGGCAAAGAAGGGAAAGGTGACGAGCAGGACTTGAAGCACCCCGGCATTTTCGCCCACACTCTCCCCGTGGCCCGATCAAGCCACGGGGGACCACGCCGGTATGATTGGATCAATGTCCGTAGCCGCCACGTCTCCCGCCTCCAAACTCCCCTCCACCGGCCTCAATCTTGCCCAACAGGAAGCTGTCAATTACCTGCATGGCCCCTGCCTGGTACTGGCCGGCGCGGGCTCGGGCAAAACGCGTGTAATCACGCACAAGATTGCCCGCCTGATCCAGGCTGGCATGGAGCCGCAACGCATCGCCGCCATCACCTTCACCAACAAGGCCGCGGCCGAAATGCGTGAACGCGCCAAAGGCCTGATCGGCAAGGCGGCCGGGGACGTGCTGATCTGTACCTTCCACGCGCTGGGCGTGCGCATGCTGCGCCAGGACGGTGAAGTGCTGGGGCTTAAACCCAATTTCTCCATCCTGGACAGTGACGACGTGACCAGCATCCTGAAAGACTGCGGCGGCAGCACCGACGCGGCCACGGCGCGCCAGTGGCAATGGGCCATCAGCCGCTGGAAAAACATGGGGCTGAACGCCGCACAGGCCGAAAGCCAGGCCGCGGACGACAACCAGCGAGTTACCGCGCGCATCATGGCGCGTTACGAAGAACGCCTGACGGCCTACCAGAGCGTGGACTTTGACGACCTGATTGGCCTGCCCTTGAAACTGCTGCAACAGCACGCGCAGGTGCGGCAAAAATGGCAGGCCACTGTCGGCCACGTGCTGGTGGACGAATACCAGGACACCAACGCCACGCAGTACGAGGTGCTGAAACTGCTGGTGGGCGGCGTGGACCCCAGGGCAGCGCGTTTTACCGCCGTGGGTGACGACGACCAGTCCATCTATGGCTGGCGCGGCGCCACGCTCGACAACCTGAAAAAATTGCCGATCGATTTCCCGGCCCTCAAGGTGGTCAAGCTGGAGCAGAACTACCGCTCCACCGCCGCCATACTGCGCGCGGCCAACAACGTGATCGGCCCCAACCCCAAGCTGTATCCCAAGAATCTGTGGAGCGACCTGGGCGAAGGTGAACCGGTGCGTATCGTGGACGCCGACCATGAGGAACACGAGGCCGAGCGCGCCGTGGCGCGTATCCAGAGCACGCGCGCGGGCACGGCAGACAGCGCCAGCGCACAGACCCAGCACCGGGAGTTTCGCGACTTTGCCGTGTTGTACCGCGCCAACCACCAGGCCCGCGTGTTCGAGCAGGCTTTGCGCCGGGCGCAGATCCCGTACAAGGTATCGGGCGGGCAAAGCTTCTTCGACCGCGCCGAGATCAAGGACCTGTGCGCCTGGTTTCGCCTGTGGGTCAACAACGATGACGACCCGGCTTTTCTGCGCGCCGTCACCACGCCCAAACGCGGCATAGGCCATCAGAGCCTGCAGCACCTGGGGGTGTTCGCCGGCAAATACAAACTGAGCCTGTTCGAAGCCCTGTTCAGCCCCAGTCTGGGCAGTGTGTTGCCGGCGCGCGCCGTGGGCAGCCTGCATGAATTTGGCCGGTATGTGAACGACCTGGAGTTCCGTGCCCGCCACACCCAGGGCGCGGAAGCCGCGGCAGGCTTTCTGAAAGACTGGCTGGTGGAGACAGGCTACGAGAAACACCTGTATGACGGCGAAGACAGCGAAAAACTCGCCGCCGCGCGCTGGACCAACGTGCTGGAATTCTGCGAATGGATGGCGGCACGCTGTGGCGGGCAGATCGACGACGTGGCGGGTGTGTCCACGTCTTCAGAGGTCAAGAACCTGCTCGAAGTGGCGCAGACCATCTCGCTGCTGTCCACCATCAGCGAACGCGAGACCGACCAGAACGTCGTCACCCTGTCCACCCTGCACGCCGCCAAGGGCCTGGAGTGGCCGCATGTGATGCTGGTCGGTGTGACGGAAGGTATGTTGCCCTTCAAGCTGGGCGACGAAGACAACCCCACCGGTCGCGCCGATGGGC
>JANLPN010000259.1:0-8887 GCA_031367285.1 Betaproteobacteria bacterium
GTTTGATCATGCCGGCGCGCTCATACGCCTTTCCCACCATGTAGCCGGTGGTGTTCTGCAGATAGATGATGGGTGTACCGCTCTGGCAGCAGGCCTGGATGAAATGTGTGGCCTTGTTGGCGCCGTCCGGGTCGAGTGGCCCGTTGTTGCTGATGATGCCCACCGGGTGGCCCTGTAGCGCCGCGTGGCCGGTGATGGTGGCCGGGCCGTACAGGGCCTTGAACTCCAGCAGATCCGAGTCGTCCACAATACGCGTTATCACCTCGCGCATATCGGCCGGTTTGCGGCCGTCGGCCGACATGATGCCCAGCAGTTCCTCGGCATCCAGGCGTGGCGCGGACGCGTCCTGCGCGCCCTGCCGCGCTGCCGGGGCAAGGTGGCGCCCCCATTGCAGCCGCTGCACCACCTCGCGCGCCAGCCGCACACCGTCGGCGTCGTCCTCGGCCATGTATTCGCCCAGGCCTGACACCGAGGTGTGCATCTCCGCGCCGCCCAGTTCCTCTTCGGTGGCAATCTCGCCGGTGGCAGCCAGCAGCAGCGGTGGCCCGGCCAGAAAGGCGCGTGCCCGGCCACGCACCATGACCACATAGTCCGACAGGCCCGGCATATAGGCGCCCCCTGCGGTGGACGAGCCATGCACCACCGTCACCACGGGCAGGCCGGCCGCCGACAGGCGCGCCAGGTTACGGAACAGGGCGCCGCCCAGTACAAAACCATCGACCTTGTAACGCAGCAGATTGGCACCCGCGCTTTCCACCAGAAACACAAACGGCAATTTGTTTTCCAGCGCGATGTGCTGGGCACGCAGCATTTTTTCGCGCCCCATGGCCCGGATGGAGCCGGCCTCTATACCCGCGTCCGACGCCACCACGATGCAGCGTGTGCCGCCCACCATGCCGATGCCGGTGATCACGCCCGCCCCGGCCACGCATTTGGCGGGGTCGGGATGGTCCAGGCCAAACCCCGCCAGCGCCGACAACTCCAGGAAGGAGCTGCCCGGGTCAAGCAGCAGGGCAATGCGGTCGCGCGGCAACAACTGCCCGCGTTTGTCGAACAGCGGTTTCGATTGGGCCGAGCGGTCGCGGGTGGCCTGCTCCAGCGCGCGCACCTCGGCCAGCGTGCGCAGCATGTGGTCGCGGTTGGCGGCAAAGGCTTCGCCGTGCGGGTTGATGTGGGAGTCGAATACGGGCATGGAATCAGGGTCTTGCGGAAGGGAGTCGGCCAGTATCACCCAAGGCCGTGCCGTGCCGTGAGAGGGATATCACGGAGAAGGAATCACATACGGTGAATCGGCGATGCGCCAGGAGGGCGCTTGTTCGGTGCGGAAGATCTGGCGCAGGTGCACTTCGTCGGGCCCGTCGCCGATACGCAGGCTGCGCGCGTAGACGGTGGCGTGGTGGATCAGCAACTGGTCGCTGCCGCCCATGGCGCCGAATATCTGGGTGGCACGGTCGGCGATCTGCTGCAGCATGTTTGGCACCGCGACCTTGCAGATCGAGACGTCGCGCCAGGAACCCCGGTGGCCTTGCTGGTCGATCAGCCAGGCGGTGCGCTGCACCATGATCCGGGCCAGCTCGATGTCCACGCGCGACTGGGCGATGGAGCGCTGCACCGTGTCGTAGTCGATGATGGCGCGGCCGAAGGTATGCCGCTCTTTGGCGCGTGCCATCATCAACTGCACCAGCACTTCGGCCAGGCCTATCAGCCGCGTGCAGTGGTGTACCCGAGCCGGCCCGAGCCGGGTCTGGGCACCGCTGAAACCCGCGCCTTCTTCGCCCAGCCGGTTCTCCAGCGGGACCGCCACATCAACGAACTCCAGCTCGCCGATCGGTGCGACATGGTCTTCCCAGCCCATGAAACGCTGCGAGCGCACGACGCGCACGCCGGGGCTGTCCATGGGCACCACCAGCATCGAATGTTGTGCCGTGCGCTGGGCCTCTGGATTGCTGCGCCCGACCACCACCACGAATCTGCAATCCGGGTGCGCGGCCCCGGTGATGAACCACTTGCGGCCATTGACGATGTAACGCTCGCCCCGGCGCTCGATACGGGTGTCGATATTGGTGGCGTCCGATGACGCCGTGGCCGGCTCGGTCAATGCAAACGCCGATTTGGCCTCGCCTTCGAGCAGCGGCCGCAGCCAGCGCTGTTTCTGCTCAGCATTCGCCACCTGTTGCAGCAAAGCCATATTGGGCACGTCGGGCGCGTGGCAGTTGAACACCTCGGAGCCCCAGGGCAGGCGGCCCATGATTTCGCACAAAGGCGCGAACTCCACATTCGACAAGCGTGTTCCGGGCTCGTCCTCGCGCAACGCGGGCAGCGCCAGATTCCACAGGCCTTGTTCCCGTGCCGCGGCACGCAAGTCAGGCATAAAGGGGGCCCGCTCGCGTTTGACCACCACCGAGGCATGCCATTCGCGGTGCCTTGGCAGCACCTGGGTATCGAAGAATGCCGTGAAGCGTTCGCGTATGTCACGCGCCCTGGGCGATTCGGAAAAGTCCATGGTGTGTTTCCTCCGGGCGGTGTCAGTCGGCCCGCAGGCGGCCAGCCATCTGGTCCAAGCTGGTTCGTGTCTCCGACACCAGCCGGTCCACGATTTCCTGCACTGTCTTGAGTTCATTGAACCAGCCCACGCCTTGTCCGGCGCCGGTGTAGGAGAGCGATTTGATGCCGTGCTCCTCCACCGCTGCGAGCAACTCGCCGGTCAGCACCTGGTGATACGGCATGGGCAGGGGTTTGGGTGCCTTGGGTGCGTCCCACTCGTCGGTCCACCCGGAGCGGATCAGGCGTGCCGGCTTGCCGCTGTGGGCTTTGGAGATGATGGTGTCCTCACCCTTGGCTGCCAGCACCTGGCGCAGCAAGACCTCGTTGAACGCATGCTCGAAACTTGTGAGCCAGGCCGTGCCCAGCCAGACGCCTTGTGCGCCAAGCGCGAATGCCGCCGCAATATGGCTGCCGTGGCCCACGCCGCCAGCCGCCAGCACCGGTGTCTCACCGGCCACCGCAACCACCTGGGGCACCAGCGAGTAGGTGCCGATAGGCCCGGTGTGGCCCCCCGCGTCGGCACCCTGCGCGATGATCAGGTCCACGCCGGCCGCCCTGGCGTTTTGCGCATGCCGGGCCGAACCCACCAGCGACATGGTGAATTTGCCGCATTTTCTGGCGCGCTCAATCACGGTTTGCGGGCAACCGATGCCCGCCGCAAAACCGTCCGCGCCGGAGCCCAGCACGGCGTCGATCTGTTCCGTGAACAATTGCTGGGAACGGATCTGGCTGGAAAAGAAGGTGGACTGCGTAGCCTCGGGCACCTTGTATTTGGCGCGCAGGTAATCCACGAACTGTTTGTGCTCCAGCGGCAGACTGGCCACTACCGCAGCGCGATCCGTCTCCGTGCCCACACCGGCCGGCAGCAGCAGATCGACCCCGAACTTGCCGTCGCCGATGCGCTCGCGGATCTCTGCCAGGTGGCGCACGATCTGGTCCGGCATGTCGCGTGTGGCCCCGTACACCGGATAACAACCAGCGTTGGCCAGGGCCACGGTAACGTCTACGCTGTGCGAGAAGCCGAAGATCGGGTAACGGATACCCAGACGGCGGCACAGCGCCGTATTGAGATCGGTGTTCACCGTGCCTACTCCACCGTGATGTTGGCGCGTTTTATCAGGTCGGTGTATTTGACGGTGTCTGCCTTCATCAGGCGGTCGAGTTCTTCCGGCGTCATGGGTGCCGGGACTTCCCCGCCCGCCTTCTGCAGCCGGTCACGCACCTCGGGCGACCTGAGCGCCTCGTTGATTTCCGCATTGATCAGTTTGATGATGGCTGCCGGCGTTGCACGTGGCACCATAAAGCCGTACCACGGCACTACGGCGCCGTCGGCAAAACCGGCCTCGGCAAACGTCGGCACATCGGGGAACAACAACGAACGTCTTACGCCGGCAAAAGCCACCGCCCGGATACGGCCGGACTGGATCTGGGGCAAAGCGATCACGGGTGGAAGCATGCCCATTTGCAGGCTGCCGCCAGCCAGGTCCAGCAAGGCCGGAGGCGCGCCTTTGTAGGGCACCATCACCAGCTTGATATCGGCTGCCTGGCTGAGCGCCTCCAGATTGAACTGCGCCGACGAACCGTACATGGTTCCCGCGCTCACGCTGTCGGGTTTTGCCCTGGCCATATCAACCAGTTCACGCAGCGACTTCGCGGGCATTTTCTCGTTTACCACCAGCATCAGGGACGCGTACGACACATTGCCCACCACGGCAAAATCCTTCACCGGGTCCCAACCTGCGTTCTTGAACAGGGTGGGGTTAGCCGCCAGCGCCGACCCGGCCGTAAACAGCCAGGTGTAGCCGTCGGGTTCGCTGGCTTTGACGGCCTGCGTGCCGATGTTGGTGGAAGCCCCCGGGCGCGCATCGACGATAAAAGGCTGCGGCCAGCGTTTGGCGATGTTCTCGGTCACGATACGCGCAAACTGGTCGAGCACCCCACCGGCCGGGTAGGGAACAATCACGCGAATCGGTTTTGCGGGATAAGCCGTCTGTGCTGACGCGGCGCCGGGCATAACCAAAGCAGCCAGCAAGGCCGCCATGGCCAGCAAGGGCCGTTGGATGGGATGTTTCATTGAAAGTCTCCGGTGATTGTTTGTTGACCGTAATTGGCTCAGACAACTGCCTGCTCGCGCAGGCCCTGCAACTCGGCCTCGCTCAAGCCCAGTTGCGTCACGTAGAAATCGTGGTTGTGTTCACCCAGGGCCCCTGCGGTGGACCTCACCTGGCCCGGATTGCCTACAAAACGCGGCACCACGTTTTGCATGCGCACCGATCCGAAGTCGGCGTCCGGCACCGAGACGATGGCCTCGCGTGCCACCATCTGCGGGTCTTTGAATATCTGGTCTATAGAGTGCACTGGCGCAATGGTTCCGCCCTCGCGTTCGAACGCGGCCAGGATGTCTTCCAGGTCGTGTTCACGCATCCACTGCGCAAAAACCAGGTTGACCTCGACGCTGTGGCGTACCCGGCCGGCGTTGGTCGCAAAACGCGGGTCGAGGATCAGGTCGGCGCGGCCAATTGCGCGTGCATTGGCGGCAAACAGCCCGTTGGTGCTGCCGGAGAGCGAGACAAAGTGGCCTTCGCGGCTCGCGTACACGGCGGCCGGCGCCGAATACTGGTTGGCGTTGCCCGAACGTTCGCGTATGGTGCCGAGCTGGTCGTGTTCTATGGCCAGGAAATCCAGCAAGCGGAACATGGCTTCGGTCATGGACAGGTCGATTTCTTCGCCCGGCGCGTCGGGTTCCTTGATGCGGCGGCACAGCGCTGTCAGCACACCAATGGCGCCGAACAGCCCTCCGATGGCGTCTCCCACCGGGTAGCCGCTGTGCATGGGTTCGCCGTCCGGCTCGCCGGTGATGTAGGTGAGCCCGCCCATGGCTTCGAACAGCCTGGCAAAACCAGGGCGGTTGCGGTAGGGCCCGGTCTGGCCGAAACCGGTGGCGCGCAGTATCACCAGGCGCGGCTGTATGGCCCATAACACCTCGCGCGTGAGGCCCCAGCGGTCCAGTGTGCCGGGCCGGAAGTTCTCCACCAGCACGTCGAAGTCGGCAATCAGCCGTTTGAACAGCGCCAGGCCCTCGGGCACCCGCAGATCGAGCGTAATGAATTTCTTGTTGCGGTTGATGACTTTCCACCACAGCGATTTGCCGTCCTTGAACGGTGGGAAGTCGCGCGCGCCGTCACCTTTGCCGGGCAACTCCATCTTGACCACGTCGGCTCCGTAGTCGGCGAGCAAGGTGGCGCAGGTGGGTGCGGCAATGATGGTGGCGATGTCCAGCACCCGCAGTCCTTGCAGCGGGCCGCTCATTGGGTGGCCTCCGCGCTTCGCGCTGCGGTGCTATGAGCCTTGGGAGCGGCCCGGCGTCTCATGACAGCACCTCGGCTACACGTGGGGTGGCGTTGTTGGCAGCCCAGGCCTGTTGCGCGGCAACGCTTCCTGCCCAGTGCGCGCTGATGACGGCGCTGGTACTGCAGGCGTGGGCGTATTCGCGCGCCAGCCGGGCCACGAGTTCACCCGCAGGCGGGATGTTCCGGATCGCCGCTATGCCGTGGCCCGCGCCCCAGATGGTTTTCCAGCGCCGCGGGGCATCACTTTCATCGGTGGCGGCAAAAGTGATATCTGTCTTGTCCCTGGGCGCAAGCTGGTCCGGGTCCAGGCCGGACGCCACCAGGGACGGGCGCAGGAAGTTGCCCAGCACACCGGAGAAATAGTTGGTGTAGATGATGTCTTCGGCACCGCATTCGGTGAGCATCTGTTTGTACTCGGCTACGGCGTTGGCCTCGTGGGTCGCAATAAACGCGCTGCCCAGGTAGGCCAGGTCGGCACCCATGACCTGCGCGGCCAGGATGGCCTGCCCGTTGGCGATGGCACCGGCCAGAACCAGCGGGCCGGAGAACCAGGATCTGATTTCCTGCACCAGCGCAAACGGCGACGTGGCACCGGCGTGGCCGCCGGCCCCGGCTGCCACGGCGATCACGCCATCGGCGCCCTTGCTGACGGCACTTTTTGCGTGGCGGTTGCTGATGACGTCGTGCAGCACCAGCCCGCCGTAGGCGTGTACCGCTTCGTTGAGTTCGGACCGCGCGCCCAGCGAGGTAATTACCACCGGCACCTTGTGCCGCACACACAGGGCCAGGTCATGTTCAAGCCGGCCATTACTCTTGTGGGCCACCAGGTTCACCGCATACGGCGCGGCCGGTGTGTCCGGGTGCTTACGGTCATGCTCGGCCAGTGCGGTCCCGATCTGGGTCAGCCACTCGCCCAGCATCTCCCTGGGGCGCGCGTTGAGCGAGGGGAAGGAGCCGACGATTCCGGCCTTGCACTGCGCAATGACCAGTTCGGGCGTGGACACGATAAACAGCGGCGCGCCAATGACCGGCAGGCGCATTTTGCCGCGCAGGGCGGTGGGCAGGGTCATGGTGTCTTGTCCTTGTGGCTGCCGCGCATGGCAGCCAGGGTGGCCTGCACTTCGGGCGTAAACAGGCGTTCGGTAAACAGGCCGTGTTCACGCGCGATCACACGTTTGACGATGTCGCGTTGGCCCTCGCGCAGCAGCATCTTGGTCAGCCGCAGTGACTCGGTGGATTTGGCCGCGATCTTGCGTGCGCTTTCCAACGCAGCCGCAAGCGCTTCGCCGTCCGGCGTAACCTCGTTTACCAGGCCGATCTCGCGCGCCGTATCCACGGTGAAAAATTCGCCCAGCATCAGCAGCTCGGCCGCTTTGCGGTGGCCCGCCAGCAAAGGCAGGTAGTAGCTGGAGGCGCCTTCGGGGCAGGTACCCAGGTTGACGAAGGGTAGCCGGAATCTTGCGCTGCGCGCCGCGTAGACCATGTCGAAATGCAGCAGCATGGTGGTGGCGCCGCCCAGGGCCAGCCCCTCGACGGCAGCGATGACCGGTTTGGTGGCGTCATTCAGCGCTTCCATCATGCGTTGACCAACCGGCGGGTGTGTGCGCTGCGCGAGGTTCTGGAATGCCTCCAGGTCGCCGCCGCTGGAATAGTTGCCTGCGGCGCCGGTGACCACGATCACACGGGTCTGCTCGTCGCTGTTCGAGGCCAGGATGGCATCGACAAAGGCGCGGGTTGTGTCGTTGTCGAGCGCGTTCTTGCGTTCCGGCCGGTTGAAGGTCAGAAGCAGTACGCCGGAGGAGGGGCGCTCGCTAAGCAGGGTGCTTGACATTGTGGAACATAAAGTTAATTGTGTTCCATTATTTTGAACCATGATTTAGCAGCGGTCAAGCCCTGGGCGCAAATATTTCATTCGGGGTCGCACCGCGGCGCACCGGCTGGCCCGGCGCCGTCACTCCTTCCAGAGCGCGCGGATACCGGCGGCGAGGGCCAGTGCGCGTGGGGCCACGTCGTTTTCGAGTTGCCCCTGGCCCAGGCGGTAGGCCGGCACGCCGCAGTTCAGGGCCAGTGCCGTGCCGTCTTTCAGGGTCAGCAGCGGCACGCCCACTGCGTGGATGCCCGCGTTGAAGTCGCCAAACGACAGGCAAAAACCCCGGCGTACGCAGTCCTGCAGGGCTTGTGTGGTCTTGGCCTGTTGTTGCTTCCACAACTCGGGTGTCTCCAGGCGGGCACGCTGCAGCAGCTTCCCGCGCGTCGCCTCATCCAGCTGCGCCAGCAGGGCGCGGCCGATGGCGGACTTGATCAGCGGCGCGTTGTTACCCACGTCGGGAGACAGCGGATGCGGCTCGGTACCGCGCGCGGTCTCGATGTAGATCAGGCTCAGGCGGTCCAGCGTACCAATGGATACCGCGCCGCGGACTTGCTGCGCCACGTCCATCATCAGGGGCCGGGCGATCTGCCGGATGGTGAAGCCGCGCAGCACCGGGTAGGCCAGCGCCAGCAGGCGCACGCCGGGGCGGAACGTGCCGTCTTCGTTGCGGGTCAGGTAGCCCAGTTCGATCAGCGTGGAACTCAGGCGGGAGACCGTGGGTTTGGACAGGCCGGTGCGCCGTGCCAGCTCGGCATTGCCCAGCCAGAGGTCGTCCGCGCCAAAGGCCTCCACCAGCGACAGGCCGCGTGCCAGGGTGGTCGCGAACCAGTCGCCACGTTTTGAATCCGCTTCCAGGGCGCTGCTTGCGATGCTGGTAACCAGCAACTTTGGCTTGGGCATAGTCGAAACATCCTTCTACGAGTGTTTCGAATTCTAGAACACCTTGGCCGGACGGATACTTGCTCTTTCTTCCTACTTCGCCGCTGCCGGCCACTGGAAAAGGCCCGGCTGCTTTTCGGCAAAACGCCGGAACGCGTCCTTGGCGTAGGCGCTCGATCCGGCGATGCCCTGGCCGGCGGCTTCGAGTTCCAGCAACTGGTCCAGGCTGCTGCCCAGCGAGCCG
>JANLPN010000261.1:0-17915 GCA_031367285.1 Betaproteobacteria bacterium
AGGATGCCGAGCCAGCCAAACGGGTAGACCTTCTCGTATTCGGTGATGGCTCCGGTCGGCACGCTGGCACGGCAAACACCATGGAAGCCATCGCAGCCGGCGATAAAGTCGCACTGCAGTTCGTGCTGCAGCTTGCCGTTCGGCCCGTCGGTCTGGTAACGCACCACCGGATGGTTGCCATCGAAATCGTGCACGCTGACGTTCAATGCGCTGTACACGCTGGGCAGGCCGGCCGCGGCGCGTGCCTCCATCAGGTCGCGTGTCACTTCGGTCTGGCCGTAAACCATGACGCGTTTTCCGCCGGTCAGGCCGTGCATGTCGATGCGGTGCCGCTTGCCCTTGAACAGCATCTCGAAGCCATCGTGGGGCAGGCCTTCCTTGCGCATGCGCCCGGACACGCCCACGGCGTCCAGCAGATCCACCGTCACCTGCTCCAGCACACCGGCGCGGATGCGGCCCAGCACGTAGTCAGGGCTCTGGCGTTCGATGACGACAGTGTCCACGCCGGCCTTGTACAGCAGCTGGCCCAACAGCAGGCCGGAAGGGCCGGCGCCAATAATCGCGACCTGGGTGCGCATGGATTTGTCTCCTCAAGGAATGCCGCAAGCTTATGCCGGCGCCTGCGCACGCGCCAGATGGCCTGGCCAGCCTTTGTGCGATGATCAGGCCCCTTGTGCGATAAACGCACAAATTCCAGACTCTTGGAGAGCGCCATGTTCACGGACCAGCCGATTGCCAAACCCGACCTGATAGCGGGCATGGCCAAGGGCATGGCGGTGCTGGAGAGTTTTGGCACCGAGCGCCAGCGCCTCAACGCCACGCTGGCGGCGCAACGCGCCGGCCTGAGCCGTGCCGCGGCGCGCCGGCATTTGCTCACGCTGGCGCACCTGGGTTACCTGGAAAGCGACGGCAGCCATTTCTGGCTGTCGCCCAAGGTGCTGCGGTTCTCGGGCAGCTACCTGTCTTCTGCCCGGCTGCCGCGGGCACTGCAGCCCACGCTGAACCGCCTGGCACTGCAAACCGGTGGCGCGTTTTCGGCCGTGGTGCTGGATGGCGACGAGGTGGTCATCGTGGCCAACAGCGGGCGGGGGTTTGACCAGGGGCCGGGCGCGGCCACCCGGCTGCTGGCCCATGGCCTGCACCTGGGTGCACGTTTGCCGGCCTACGCCACATCGACCGGGCGCGTATTGCTGGCGGCCAAACCCAGGGCCGCTTTGAACCTGTGGATGAAGGGGCGGCTGATGCCGCGCCTGACCGTGCACACGCTCACCGGGCAAAAGCAGCTGCGCGCCGTGTTCGACCAGGCACGCGCGGACGACCACTGCCTGGCCAGCGAAGAACACGAGATCGGCGTACACGCGGTGGCGGTGGCGCTGCGCAATATGCAAGGCCATGCGGTGGCCGCCCTCAACGTGGTGCTGCCCGGCGCCTGCACCGACCGCGCGCGCACGCTTGACCAGTGGGTATCCATACTGCAGCAGGCGGCGGGCGAACTACGGCCGCTTCTGTAGCGCTTTGCCGGCCGGCCACGGAACTGCTGGCGCAGGCGGAGGAAGGAGCGCGTCAGGGCTGCGCTAACGGCCTGACGCTCATGGCAAGGCGGTGCGGCGCATTTCGGGGCCGCTCAGCCGCGCGCCTTTTTGATGTTCGGCTACCAGCTTGCACATGGCGGCATTACGTGGTGCTTCCATGCCATGCTGCCGCGCCAGCCGGACCACGGCGCCGCACAGGTCGTTGATTTCGGTCGTGCGGCCGTGTTGCACGTCGTCCCACATGGACGACCGTGCCGAGTCGTCGATACGCAGCATACGTGCCGCCAGCATTTTGAACAACCAGTTGGGCAGGCGCAGGATATAGGGCAGGGCGCGCGGCGGCGCTGCGGCCAGCCTGGCCGGCCGGATGCCGGCATGTTGCATCACGGCCCGCGCCTCCAGCTGCAAAGCGGCGAGCACCCGGCGGTAGTCGCGGTCCATCAGCTGCGCGCGCAGCGGCAGGTCGGACAGGGCGTTGACCGGGTTGTTCAGGTTGATCAGCAGCTTGCCCCATTGCACCGGCCGCATGTCGCGGGCCAGCCGGGTCGTGAGGCCGCAGGCGTTCAGCAGCAGCGCCATTTCCTGGGTCAGGGCGCAGCGCGCCAGGTACAACTCGCCACTGGTCGCGCGGCGCACATGGCCTGTGGCGGGCATCACCACGTTGTACGGCACCATGCCGGCCAGCGCCTGCATGTGCGGCGCAATAGCCGTTATGCGGGCCACGTTGTCGACCCCGTTTTGCATCGAGACCACGGGCGTGCCGGCCGGGCAGCAGGCGGCTATTTCAAGCGCCGCCGATTCGGTGGCGCCGCCTTTGACACACAGCAGAATCACGCTGGGCGCGGCCATGTTGACCGCCGCCAGCGAGCTGGCCAGGTGCAGCTGGCGCGCCGGTACATAGGCTTTGAAACCGTCCAGGTCGCTCACGGTGAGGCCCGTGTTGCCAAGCGCGGCGACAGTTTTCGGGCGCCCCACCAGCGTTACCTGGCGCCCGCCCGCCGCCAGCCTGCCACCCACATAACAGCCTATCGCGCCGGCGCCAAGAATTATGAAGTGCATGGTGTCACAAGGCGGAAAGGGCGGCGGCGGCACGCTGCAGGTCCTGCACGGTGTCAATGTCGGTCACGCAGCCGGCGTCGCCAGTTTCGAACTCGGTCACCCCGGCCGCGCGGGCAATGTCGGCGGCCCCCCGCTCGCCGTTCAGGGCCATCAGAGCAGCGCCGAATCGCGCCGCAAAACGCACCGGGTGACCGCGACGGCCCTGGTACACCGGCACCAGCACATCACAGCCGGGCCGGGCCGCGGCCAGCTCGCGCAGAGTCCGCGCCTGTACCAACGGCAGGTCACCAGGCAGAACCATCCAGCCGGCCGCCGCCGGTGTGGCCCGCACCGCCGCCGCTATCGAGTCACCCATGCCGGGGTGGCCTGCGTCTTCCAGGTGCCAGGGCAGGCCGCTGGCCTTTACCGCGTCCAGCGTGTGTTGCAGCAGGGGTTTGCCCGAAAGCAGAGCCTTGAGTTTGTGGGTGCCGCCGCCCGAGGCGATAAACCGTTCACCGCGGCCGGAGGCGAGCACGAGAACGGTGGGCAAATTCATGGTAAGCCCTGATCTTATTTCGCCTTGCCGCCCAGCGCCAGTACCAGCCCGGTTACACACAACGCCATGGATGTCAATTGCAGCGGTCCGAGCGGCTCCCCATGCACCACGGCGCCGGACACCATGGCAACCATGGGCACCATCACTGCCGACAGGCCGGCGATATTGGTCGGTAAAAGGCCTACGATGGCAAACCAGCACACGTTGCCGATACACATCGGGATCAGCGTGATGTAGGTAATTACCGCCACCGATTGCCAGGACGGCACGAACCAGTGGCCGTCGCCCAGCACCAGCGCGCCGCAGACCACGGGCAGGGCTCCCAGCAGCAACTGCCAGCCGGTCAGCACCAGCACCGGCACCAGCACCTTGCCTCGCTTGAGAATCAGCGTGCCGACCGCCCAGCTGAAGCCGGCGAGCAGGCCCAGCGCCAGCCCCCAGGGTGCCGCCGCGTAGGCCGAAAAACTGGGCACCATGAGCAGTACCACGCCGCCGCCGCCCAGCGCAATAGCCAGCAACAGACGCGGGCCCAGGCGCTCGCCCAGCACGGCCCAGGAAATCAGGGCCGACCAGAGCGGCATCGTGAAGCCCAGCACGGCCGCCTGCCCGGTCGGGATCAGCACGGCCGAATAGGTGCTGGCGATATTCCACACGACCAGGTAGCAAAACGTGCCCATGGCCACCGTTGCCCAGTGCTTGCGCGGCAACCGCAGCGACTCGCCGCGCGCCCTGGCGATCACCAGCAGCAGCACACCGGCCGCCACCATGGAAATGCTTCGGAATGTCCACACCGACACCTCGCGCACCGCATACGGAAACAGCGGCCAGTTGGTGCCCCAGACCAGGGTCAGCGCGATCAGCAGCAGGATGGCACGGCGCGGAACGGAGGAACGCGGCATTGGGAGGATTTCATGCAGTGGGACAGACGGCCATTGTCGGAGGGTTCGGGCTCCACTGCGGGCGCGCTGGCCCAATCATCATTTGAAATGACCATTTGACACGGAGCCGCCATGCTCCTATATTGGACCCGCGAAGAAGCACTGGTCCACGGACCCGTTAAACCAAAACGATGACCCCGAGTCATCACAGGAGACAACATGGGCAGATTCACATTTGCGGCGGGCCTGCGTGCCTTTTTCGCGTCCGTTGCGCTGGTGGCGCTCAGCCTTCCGGCAGCGGCGCAGCAGACTATTACGCTGCACGGTGCGGTGCAGTTCAACGACGACCACGCGTTCAACAAGTCCTTGCTGAAGTTCGAGGAACTGGTCAAGAAATACTACGGCAAGCCGATCAATTTCGTGTTGCACCGCAACAGCGAGTTGGGGCTGGAGAAAGACTATTTCGCCTACATGAACCAGGGTATCTCGGTCGACTACGGCATCGTGTCGCCGGCCCACATGTCCACCTTTTCCAAGGCGGCGCCCTTCATCGACGCCCCGTTCCTGTTCCGCGACATCGCGCACTGGAACAAGGTGCTGGACGCCGATCTGCTCAAGCCCATTGCCGATGAAGTTGCGCAAAAGGCCGAGGTCATGCTGATCGGTTACGCCGGCGGCGGGACGCGCAATATTTTCGCCAACAAGCCGATCCACAATCTGGCCGACATGAAGGGCCTCAAAGTGCGGGTGCAAGGTGCGCCGATCTGGAGCAAGACCTTTGCGGCAGTCGGCATGGCGCCCACGGTAATTGCCTACAACGAGGTCTATAACGCGATCCAGAACGGCGTCATCGCGGCCGGCGAAAACGAAGCCGCGGGTGTGGAACAGATGAAATTCTTCGAGGTCGGCCCCAACCTGAACGTGACGGAACATGCCATCACGATCCGGCCGCTGTGTTTCTCCGGCAAGACCTTTGCCAAGCTGCCGCCCGACCTACAGGCGGCGATTCTCCGGGCCGGCAAGGAAGCCGGCGCGTACGGCAGGCAGATTGAATCCTCGGAAGACAGCGCGAAACTCGATGCCCTGGAAAAGGGCGGCAAACTCAAGCGTATCGCGTTCACCGAACGGGCCAAGATGCAGGCCCTGGTGGATCCCGTGATGGCAGCCTACGCCAAGGAAATCGGCGCCGAGACGATCCACGCCAAGATTCTCGCCATCAAATAACCTGCTCCACCCCCGCGCCTCTCCGGTCTGCCCCGAGAGGCGCTTTTTTTGCCTGCGATGAAAACACTGATCGATTTTTACCACAAGCTTTTGAGCTGGCTGCTGGTGGCTACGGTTGCGATTCTTATTGTCCCGGTCAGTATGCAAATCGTGTCGCGCTTTACGGGGCTAATTCCCTCCTACATCTGGACCGAAGAGCTGTCGCGCTTCATGTTCATCTGGATGGTGATGCTCGGTGCCATGATCGCCGTGCGCGATGGGACGCATTTTGAGGTCGATGTGTGGCCGGAGCTCTCGGTGCGCGGCGCTGCCAGGCTGCGCATCTTCTCGAACCTGTTCGTGCTCCTGTTCGCGCTGGTATTTGTGTACTGGGGTTTCCAGTTCGTGCGTTTCGGCTGGCGCCAGGAATCCGAGCTGGCCGAGTTGCCGATGCCATTCATATTTTTCGCCTGGCCGGTCGCGGGGCTGACCTGGGCGCTGTTTCTTGGTGAAGCTTTCCTGGCTGACTTCCGCATACTTTCTTCAAGGCCTGCACCATGACCCAAGCCGCCCTCACGCCCACGATGGCAGCCTTGTTGCTGTTTGGCGCATTTTTTGCACTGTTGGTGGCGCGTGTGCCGGTGGCCTTCGCACTTGGCCTGGCCTGCCTTCCTTCGCTGCTGTTCGAGCAGCGCTTGTCGCCCATGGTGCTGTTCAACGAAACCTTCAAGGCCTACAACTCGTTCATCCTGCTTTCCGTGCCGTTTTTCCTGCTGACCGCCAACCTGATGGGCACAGGCGGCATCACCGACCGGCTGGTCAAACTTTCGCGCACCATGGTGGGCAGCATGCCGGGCGCGCTGGCACAAATCAACGTCGTGCTGTCGGTGTTTTTTGCCGGTATATCAGGCTCTTCCACGGCGGATGCCGCCAGCCAGAGCAAGATCTTCATAGACGCCCAGACCAAGGAGGGCTACGACCTGTCGTTTTCGATTGCCATTACCGCGGTGTCAGCGGTATTGGCGGTGATTATTCCGCCATCGATCTTGATGGTGGTCTGGGGTGGCGTCATTTCCACGTCCATCGGCGCGCTCTACCTGGCCGGCATCATTCCCGGCCTGCTGATCGCTGGTGCCCAGATGGTGACCGTGCACATCTATGCGGTGCGCCGCAAGTACCCGGTTTATCCGCGCGCCACCGCCAGGGAATTTTTTACGTCGGTGCTGGAGTCCGTCCCGGCGCTGATGACGCCCTTCATCATCGTCGGCGGCATTCTGGCGGGCTGGTTCACGCCCACCGAGTCGGCCGCCATTGCGGTGATCTATGCCTCGCTGCTGTCGATATTTGTGTACCGCGAGATGGACCGCGCACGCCTGGTCACCGCGCTGTCGGAAACGGGCAAGTTATCGGCAATAGCGCTGTTTTGCGTCGGAACCGCTTCCGCGTTCGGCTGGCTGCTGGCGTATTACCAGATTCCGCAGGCCTTGTTGTCCAACGTCACGTCCTGGGGCCTGGGCATTACCGGCGTGGGTTTGTTTATCGCGTTCTGTTTTCTTGTCGTGGGTTGTTTTCTTGACGCCATTCCCGCCATCATCATCGTCGGCACCACGCTGGAGCCGCTGGCGCATTCGGTCAACATGCACCCGATCCAGTTCGCCATCATCGGCATCGTCGCGCTCGCCTTTGGCCTGGTCACTCCCCCCTACGGCCTGTGCCTGATGATTGCCTGCGCGGTCGCCAAGGTGCGCCTGCGTTATGCGCTCAAGGACACTCTGATCATGCTGATTCCGATGTTGGTGGTTCTCCTCGCCCTGATTATTTGGCCTGAGATTGCCTTGTTCCTGCCCAAGTTGATCTCGCCCGAACTGGTGAAATAGAAGGGCGCACACGCCATCAACACACTGGGCGCAGAGGATGGCCATGGTACAAGTCGAGCCGCTGTCGGGCGTTGCCGGTGCCCGCATCCCCGGACTGGATCTGTCACAAGCCTTGACGGTCGCACAGTTCACGCAGATTGAAACAGCGCTGCACCAACACTGTTTCGTGGTTATCCCTGGTCAGACGCTCTCTGCAGTGCAGTTCGCGGCGTTTTCGCGCAACTGGGGCCGAGCCGAGCCGCATGTGATAGACAGTTTTCACCATCCCGACGATCCCAACATCCTTATCCTGTCGAACGTACTGGAGGATGGAAAGCCGCTTGGGCTGCGTGATGCCGGCACGTATTTCCATACCGACTACTCCTACCTTGCCGTTCCGGCGCGCTGCACCATGCTTTACGCACTGCAGGTGCCGAACGGGCATGGCGGAACCCGGTTTGCCAACCAGACGCGGGCCTACACAGACTTGTCCCAGGCAACCAGGGACCGCATCGAGGGCCTGGTGGTACGGCACCACTACGGCAATCGCGACGACCTGGACGAATCGTCGCGTACGGTGGCGTCGGTGCTGACCGAAAGCCAGAAGAAAAAGGTCGATTGGGTCCGGCACCGGCTGGTGCGGCCGCATCCGCACACCGGAGTGAAGGCGCTTTACGCCGTATCGGGCAGCTCGTTCGGTATCGAAGGCATGGACCAGGACGAGGCCATTACCCTGCTGGATGAACTGAAGGCCCACGCCACGCAGGCGTGTTACCAGACCGTCCACAATTATTGTGCCGGCGACGTCATCGTGTGGGACAACGCCCAGCTGCTGCACGCCGCGCCGCTGACCGAAATCCACGACCCGCGAACCCTGTGGCGCATCACCATCAAGGAAGCGGCCTGATCGCCTTGCCCTGACCCGAAACGCATCGATTTCATTACGTGTGCGTATTTAGAAATGGGGTACCCGGGATTGCCGGAAACCCTTCGCATATTGCCGGCTTTGAACTTGGGCGAGGTGATCGAAAAGGCCTACGGTACCGTGTGCCGCGACGGCATGAACATCGCCACGCGGCTGGAAGGTCTGGACGAGCCGGGCGCGGCGGATACCGGCTAACGCGCGCGCAAACGTGTGGCGGCGTCCAGCCGTATGCACTCACCGTTCAGATACTGGTTGCCGCAGATATAGGCGCACAGGCTCGCAAACTCCGCGCTGTCGCCCAGACGTTTGGGGAATTCGATCATGGCGGTCAGCGATTGCAGCAACTCGGGCGCGCCCTGCGCCATCGGTGTGTCGAACAGCCCCGGCGCGATGGCATTTACCCGGATGCCGTGGCGCGACAGTTCGCGCGCCGCCGGCAGCGTGAGGCCTACGATCCCCGCCTTGCTGGCGGCGTAGGCGGTCTGCCCGGCCTGGCCTTCGAAGGCCGCACCCGACGACGTATTGATGACCACACCGCGCTCGCCATCCGCGGACGGCGTGTTTTTCAGCATCGCCGCCGCGCAATGCGACATGACATTGAAAGTGCCGAGCAGGTTGACGGCCACGACCCGGCGAAATGTCGCGCAGCCCAGCGCTTCGCCGCCGCGGTCCACGATGCGCAGCGGGCCGGGGATACCGGCGCAGTTGATGCAGACATCGATCCTGCCAAACGCCTCCAGCACGCGCAGGACGGCCACACCCACCGCTGTGTCGTCGGTGACGTCCACCGGCAGGTACATGGCGTGTTCCGGCCCGTGTTCCGCCATCCAGCCATCGGCGGGCGCGTCGGCGATATCCAGCCCGGCGACACGGGCACCGTGCGCGCGGGCAAAGACTTCCGCCGTGCGGCGCCCCAGACCCGAGGCGGCTCCGCTGACCACAACGACTTGCCCGGACAACTGCATGGTTTGCTTTCTTAGACCCGTTCAAATATGCCGACATGCGCGGCCGCTTCTTCCACACCCCACAGGCCGCCGCCGTTTTCCTGCATGGCGAGCCGCGCCGCCGCTACCTGGCGCGCGCCGCAGGCGTGGCGCAGCTGCTGCACCAGCTCGAAAATCTGTCCCAGTCCGGTGGCCGCAATCGGATGCCCTTTCGACTCCAGGCCGCCCGAGGGATTGACGGGCAGTGTTCCGCCCAGGCTCGACGCACCGCTTTCGGCGAAACGCCCGCCCGCGCCGGGTTCGCAAAACCCCAGGTTCTCCGACTGGATGATCTCGCCCACGGCGGTGGCGTCATGCACTTCGGCCACATCGATGTCGCCCGGCGCCACGCCGGCCGCCTCATAAGCAGCCTGCGCGGCCAGGCGCGTCACATGGTGTTCCAGCGCTTCGCTGTCCCGCGCCGACGCCGAGCGCATCACGCTGGCCCGCACCCGCACAGGAGCCGCGTGCCGGCGCATGCGGGCCAGCGCCGCGCCGGTGCACAACAGCACGGCCGCGGCGCCGTCCGATATCGGCGAACACATCGGCAAGGTGAGCGGCCAGACTACGCCGGGCGCGGCCAGCACCTCGTCGGTGCCCATCGCATGGCGGTACTGCGCACGTTCGTTGTGCACGGAGTGGGTATGGTTTTTCGCGGCAACACAGGCGATCTGCCGCGCCGTCAAGCCGTGGCGGCGCATCAACTGGCGGCCGAACGCGGCGTAGACGTCCATGAAGCGGCTGTGGGCCGCCGTAGCTACTACGCCCGGCGGCAGCTCGACCCCCTGGCCGAGGGCCGTGAGCCGGGCGGCATTCTCCCGCGCCGTCGCCACGTCCCAGCCACCCTCGAACAGCGCCAGCATCCTCGCCTTGTCGGGTATGTGCAGCTTTTCCGCGCCAACGGCGAGCACGATTTCCGCCGCACCCGCGCGCAGGGTCTGCACGGCCAGGTGAAACGCCGTGCTTCCGGTGGCGCAGGCACTCTCGACGTTGTGAATCGGAATACCGGTCAGGCCCAGCGGCAACAATGCCACCTGGCCGCGAATGACATGCTGGCCTTCGAAGAAGCCCTGCGCCGTATTGCCGAAGAAAACCGTGCCAACCGCACCCGCCTCGCAACCCGCGTCCTCCAGCGCATCGCGCACGGCCCACGCGGTCAGCGCCTTGACGCTCAAGCCCGGGTGCCGGCCAAAAGGCGTCATGCCGACGCCCGCAATATAGATGTCCGAATCCGCCATGCTCACACCGCGCGCCAGTGGCCTTCCCAGTAAGGGCGGCGGATTTCACGCTTGAGTACCTTGCCCATTTCGCTGCGCGGCAGCGTTTCACGCACTTCGACGGTTTTGGGCGCCTTGACGCTGCCCAGCGTCTTCTTGCACAAGGTAATGATCTCCTCTTCGGTGACGCTGCAGCCGGGTTTGGTCTGCAGCACCGCCTTGACCGCTTCGCCCCACTTGTCGTCCGGCACGCCGATGACCGCGCATTCCAGCACGCCCGGGTGCGCCATGACGGCCGCCTCGACCTCGGACGAGTAGATGTTGTAGCCGCCGCTGACGATCATGTCCTTCTTGCGGTCCACGATGGTCACGAAGCCGCGCTCGTCCATCACGCCCACGTCGCCGGTATGGTGCCAGCCGAAGGCCGCCGCCTCGCTGGTCGCCTCCGGCCGCTTGTAGTAGCCGGCCATCAGCATGGGTGACTGCAGCACGATCTCGCCATGGTTGCCCGGCTCCAGCAACCGGCCTTCGTCGTTCATCACCTCGACCCGTGAAAACATCGACGACTTGCCGGCGCTGCGCAGGGCGGCTTCGTCGAAAACACCCCCGGCACTCATGAAGTCGGCCGGCGGTTTGTGCAGTATGGGCATGCCCGATTCCGCCTGCCCGAAAACCTCGTGGATCACCGGCCCGAACAGGCGTACCGCCTCCTTGGTTTTTTCGGGAGCGATCGGCGCCGAACCGACGATGATGCAACGCAGTGAAGAGAAGTCGGTGTCGCGGCTTTTCGGGTGGACCAGCAGCGCGTAGACCGCGGTCGGCGGCAGGATCACGTGGGTGATCCGGTCGCGCTCGATGGCGCTCAACACGCCTTCCGGGGCAAATCCGGGTGCCACCACCGTGAGCCCGCCGGCCGCCGCAACCGCCAGCCCCAGGAAACCGGCGGCGTGTGTCAGCGGTGCCACGGCCAGGTGGCGGGTGTGCCGGTCAAGATCGAAGCCATGCACCATGGCGGCCACGGCCGAGCCGAAAGAGCCGACCGTGTGGATGGCGGCCTTCGACGGCCCGGTCGTGCCTCCGGTGAGCGCCAGCATGGTGGTGGCGGCCGGGTCGGCGCGTGTGCCGACGACACGTGTGGCCGGCATGGCCGCGGTCCAGGCGTCCAGACTCGGCCCGTGTTCGGATTCGCGGTCTATACACACGGCACGCAGCAGTTGCGGCGCGGCTGCTTTCATGGCGGCGACGGCCGGCTCGAAACGGCTGTGGAAGAACAGCAGTTTCGCGTCGGTGTAGTCCAGCACCTGCGAATTGGTGGCGACCGAATTCATCGGGTGCAGCGATACCCAGGCCATGTCGGCGCGGTTGATGCCGAGCTGCAGCAACACGACCCGCGCATCGTTGGCGCTCAGCAGCGCGATATGCGCGCCGGCCGCCAGTCCGGGCTCCTGCTGCAAGGCGTGGGCAATCGCGTGCGCGTGTACCTGCGCGGTGCCAAAGTCGTACTGGCGTTCTCCTTCCAGCAGGGCGGGCGCCCGGGGGTTGCGGGCGGCGGCGCCATCGAAATAGTCCGAGATACGCATGGTGGGCTCTCCAAAGATCAGGCGGTGTTGAACCGGGGTTTGCGTTTTTCGGCGAACGCGCGCAGGCCTTCCCGGAAATCGGGCGAACGCAGGTGTTCGTGCAGTTCGGCCAGTTCCTCGCGCAGCGCGTCGTCCGTCGCCTTGTCGAGGGCGGCGTTGGCCACGCGTTTCATGCGCGCCAGCAGCATGGAACTCTTTTCGGCAACCTGTTCGGCACGTGCCTGCACCGTGCGCTCCAAGTCGGCATCGGGTACGACTTCGTTGACGAGCCCGGCGCCGTGCAACTCCGCGGCCGACATCAGCTCACCGGAAAAGAGCAGCCACTTGGCAACGTTGGTCGGAACGCGCCGGGTCAGCAGCGCCGCGGCGCCGGCACCGGGGAATACGCCGAAATTGGCGTGTGCGTCGCCCAGCCGGGCGCTGCTGGCCGCCAGCACCAGGTCGCAGGCGATCACCAACTCCATGCCGCCGGCCATGGCCACGCCGTTGACCGCGGCGATGACGGGTTTGGGATAGCTGCGGATGGTGGCGCACAGCCGGGCCGCCACGCCCAGCATTTCGGCTTGTCCGGCCGCGGCGTCTTCCCGCTCCAGCGCGGCTTTCAGATCGGCGCCGGCGCAAAACGCGCGGCCGCAACCTGTCAGCACCACAACACGCACGGCGCGGTCCTCGCGCCACAGATCGAAGTGCTCCTGCAGTTGATCAAGCATGGCCGGCGTCAGGCTGTTCATGGCCTCGGGGCGCTGCAGCCGCAGCCAGCCCACCGGGCCCTGGGTTTGCTGCTGAATCATGTGCATGGATTGGGTGCTGAGGGAGCTGGCTGTGATTGTGGGCCGGCGTCGTGGCTAGCTACCCCCTCGCGTGGAGGGGGAAAGGCATCTTCGGGGGCCGCCACGGTATGTGCGGCAGGCAAACCACGCGCCAGCACCGCGACGCGGCCGGCGGCCCGGGCATAGTCGGCCGCCATGCGTCCGACCAAGTCCGCCACACTGGGCAGGTCGGTGATCGCGCCCACGCCATGGCCGGCTGTCCACACATCCTTCCAGGCCTTGACGTTGAGCCGGGTCCTGTCCGTCTGCCCCAGCTGCTCCGGGTCCAGGCCCAGCTCGGCAATCCGGCGCCCCAGGTAGTTGCCTGGGAGCCCGGTGAAGAACGGCGTGTAGACGATCTCGCCGCCGCTGCTGGCCAGCACCATGCGCTTGTACTCCTGCGTGGCATTGGCCTCCGTCGTGGCGATAAAACGCGTGCCCACGTAAGCGAAGTCGGCGCCGGCCGCGAGTGCCGCCAGAACCTGGGCTCCATCGGAAATGGCGCCGGCCAGGGCCAGCGGTCCGGCGCACAGGCGCCGTGCTTCGCTGACCAGCGCGAACGGGCTCAGCGTACCGGCATGGCCGCCCGCGCCGACGGCGACCAGGGAGAGCCCATCAACGCCTTCGCGCAATGCGCGTTCGGCGTGCCGCAGGTTGGTGACCGCGTGTATCACCAGGCCGCCATAAGCATGTACCTCCTGCACCAGTTCGGCGGCCGGCAGGCCGCTGGTGATGACGATCTCCACGCGGTGTTTCACGCACAGCGCGAAATCGTGCGCCAGCCGGTCATTGGTAGGATGCACGATCTGGTTGACCGCGAACGGCGCAACGCGGCGCTCGGGATGCGCCCGCCGGTATTGGTCCAGTTCGCTGCCCATGTCCACCAGCCACTCCTCCAGCAGTTCCTTCGGCCTGGCGTTGAGTGCCGGGAACGAGCCGACGACGCCGGCCTTGCATTGGGCCAGCACCAAGGCCGGATAGGACACGATGAACATCGGCGCGCAGATGATGGGCAGCGCCAGGCGTTGCGCGAGTGCGCTGGTGCGTGGGTCGGGTTCCAGGGTCATCGGGGTTTTCTCAAAGTTGGGTTGACGCAACCGGATCGGCCATGTCGAGAACACCGGCCGCGGCAGGGGATGCCTGCTCAGCGGCGGCGATGCCCCATGCAAGCAGCGCCGTTGAAAGTTTCCGGCCGGGTGTGATGGAGCGGCTCGGGCGGGGGCCGCGACACCTGCGCGGCCCATCCGGGCGTTCTATGCGCAGCACTTGTGCGCCCAGATCGGCAAGCAGCATACATGCCATCGGCGCCGGGCCTATTCCCGCCAGTTCGAGTACATACACACCGTCCAGCGGTTCCGGCATCTGCGGCTTCCTTTTTTTGTTGCAGTACCATAACCCGTGCCTCCCGCTTTGGCACCCCTCCCGTCAGGGGGGCGCCAGGCGTTTACCGCGGACGCCGCTTCATGGGTTCAGACCGTTTCCTAATTTCCACCAAGCTGGCTCCGCCGCGCATCCGGGCTAACGCGGTGCGACGCGCGCGCCTGCTGGCACTGATGGCGCAGGCCGGGCCGTGTACGCTGACGCTGGTAGTGGCGGGCGCCGGATTCGGCAAGACCACGCTGTTGGCGCAGTGCCGCCAGGAGCTGCTGGTTGGCGGTGCCGAAGTGGGATGGTTGTCGCTGTCTCCGGACGACGGCGCCTTGCCCGCGTTCGCGACCTATTTGTTCGAGGTCTTGCGCCGCCTCGGGGTCGAACTCGAAAACGATGCCTTGTTGCTGCTCGACGGCGAGAACACGGTCTCGGCCGACAGCCTCGCGCTTGCCCTGGTCAACGGCATCGCACGCCGGACGCAGCCCCTGCATCTGTTTATCGACGATTACCACCACGTGGTCGACCCGCGCGCGCACCGCCTGTTGCAGCGTCTGCTGGACCATGCGCCGCCCAATCTGCAGCTGCGCCTGGCGTCGCGTTGCTTGCCCGCTCTCGCGCTCAGCCGCCTGCGCGTCACCGGCCAGTTGACCGAGGTAGACAGTCTGGGCTTGCCGTTCGATCCGGCCGAGGCGCGTGTATTTCTGGATGACGCGGTGCTGCCGCGCCTGTCGCCGGTCGAGTTGCGCACCATCTTCGACCTGTCGGGCGGTTGGCCTGCGAGTCTCCAGCTGCTCTGTATCGCGCTGCGCCGGCGCCCGGAAGAGCGCGCCGGGCTGAGCCGGCTGGTGGGCAAGACCGGCGACCTGCACGCCTATCTCCAGGACGAGGTTGTGGCCCACCTGCCGCCGGCGCTGGCGGCGTTCGCCGAATCCGTGTCGATTTGCCGGCGCTTCGATGCCGCCGTGGCCGGGGCGCTTACCGGCGACAGCGCGAGCACGGCCTGGATAGAGCGGCTGGTGGCCGAGAACCTTTTCATCTATCCGGTGGAACTCAACGAGGGCAGCGGGTGGTACCGCTTCCACCCGCTGTTCGCGGAGTTTCTGGGCGTGCGTCTGGCGCGCCGCGACCCCGAGGCGCTGCGTGAACTGCACCGGCGCGCGAGCACCTGTTTTGCCCAGCGCGGTTTGCTGGCCGAGGCACTGCGGCATGCCGACCAGGCAGGGGACGAACGCATGGGGCGCGACCTGATCACACGCACCAGCCCCGGACGCTGGAACCTGACCGACCTGGGGCCCTTGCTGCGCTGGCTGGACCGGCTGCCGGCGCACGGCCTGGAAGCCGGTGGCGAGCTCAACACGCTGGGTTGCCTGGCCTATGCCCTGACCGCGCAGCCGGCGCAGGCCGGCGAGTGGCTGGCCCGGCTGGGTGACGACGTGCCGGCCGCGCACAAGGCTTTGGCCCGCGCGGCGATTGCCCTGCAGGCCGACGACACTGCGCAGGCGCAGGTGTTGCTGGATGCGCACCCGGTAGCGGTCACCGATGTTCCATTTTTTCACAGCGCCTACGTGATCGCCGGGGCAACCAGCTTCGCGGCACACGGGCGTTTCGCCGACGCGCGCGCGCTCGGCATAAAAACGGCAGCGCTGCAGGGCCCGGGCGTGCCGCGTGATCACGAATGCGTGGCCGAGGTAAGCGCCACCACGCTGGTGGACCTGCTGCAAGGCGACGTGGACGGCACCGCGAAGCTTGGTACGGCCTTGCTGCGGCGCGTGGAGCGCTGGTATGGCCGCCGGTCTATCGCGGCGAACTTGTGTGCATCGCTGGTGGCCGACGCCTGCTACGAACTGGACCGGATCGACGATGCACGCGAACTGTTGGCCAATCGGCTCGACATGCTGCGGGTTTCCACTCCGGAAGCCATGCTGCGCGCCGCGCTTTGCCACGCACGCATCGAGGCACTGCGGGAATCGGCGGAGCAGGGTATGTCGGCGCTGGACGAGGCGTACCGGCATTTCCACCGGCTGCAGCTCGACCGCGGTATAGCCGCCGTGTTGGCCGAGCAGATCGCGCTGCGGCTGCGCAGCACTGCGTCGCCCGAATGCGCGGCGGCACAACGCGAGCTGGATGCACTCGCGGGCAAACATGCCGGTGCGACCGGTTTCAGGGCGGAGATAGTTGCCTACGCCGCCTTGTCGCGAGGCCGGCTTCGCCTCGCGGCCGGCGACGGCGCGGGCGCCCTGGCGGCGCTGGCGCTGATGGGTCGGTTTGCCGTGGATTGCGGCCGCATGCGGGTGCAGGCGCATGCCGAGCTGCTTTGTGTATTGGCGCTGTTCCAGATCGGCCGCGTTGCCCAGGCGCGAGCGCGGCTCGGGCCGCTCACCGTGGCCGCCGCGGCACGCGGATGGCGCAGGTTATGGCTGGATGAAGCCCCGCACGCCACACGCATGCTGATGGACCTGCTTGATCCTTCGGCATTTGCGGACCCGCTCGCTGACCCGGTAAGCCGGTTGCGCGCCTACCTGGCGCAGCGGGACCGCGTCACGGTACCGGACCAGCCCGCACGTTCGCCCAAGGCGCTTTCCGTCGCGCCCCGGCTGACCGCCCGCGAACGCGAGATTCTGGGGCTGCTCGCGCAGTCCATGTCGAACAAACGCATTGCACTTACGCTCTCGCTGACGCTGGAGACGGTGAAGTGGAACATGAAAAACATCTTCGCCAAGCTGGGTGTAGGCAGCCGCTACGATGCCCTGGTGGCGGCGCGCGGCTGGGGCCTCACACAAGCTGGCGTAGCAGGGTCACTGCCGGAGCTACCCGGATTCCCTCCTGGTTGACGAAGTCGCGTGTGCCCAAGGCGCTGACCTGCCAGGCCTGCGCCTCGGGGAAGCGCGTTTTCATGTATCTCAGTCCGGGAGAAACGGCGTCGTCACCGAGTTTGCATTCGACCAGCGCGATGGCCTTGGCGTTTTCCGTAACAACAAAGTCAACCTCCCGTCCATCGGTGTCGCGGAAGTAACGGAGTTCCAATGGGCGGCCCTCGGTGTCTATCTGGAACTCAACCCATTTCAGCAAATGGCTGGCTACCAGGTTCTCGAACCGCGCGCCGGGTTTGGCAACCACGGACCAGTCGTAGTGGTAGTGTTTGCGCTCCTTTTTCACCGCGCGCAGTTTGGGCGCGCCGAAAGGCGCGATACGAAAGATGCCGTAGACGCGTTCCAGTATGTCGGTCCAGCGCGTTACCGTCTGGTGCGACACCTGCAGGTCTTCGCGCAGTGAATTGAGCGACAAGGGGCTACCGACACGGTCCGGCAGACTCAGTGCCAGCAGTTCGAGTTTTCCAAGGTCGCTGATCGATTCGAGACTGGTGATTTCTTCGCGGATCAACCGCTCGCGGTAACCCAGGGTCCACCGGCGCGCGAAACGCTCGCTGCCTGACAAGAACGGTTCCGGAAAACCTCCCAGAGCCAGCAAGGCGGGCAAAGTGTCCGCATGTCCACCGAGCTCGGCCACGGAAAATGGATGCAGCCGCAGGTGAAAATAGCGCCCTTGCAGCGAATCGCCTCCATGGCGGTAAAGATCCAGCCGAGCCGAGACCGTGACCAGGATGCGTTTTTCCTTGCCGTGTTCATCGAACAGGCCTTTAAGAAAGTTGCGCCAGCCGCGGAACTTGTGTATTTCGTCGAAAAACCAGAAATCACCCGGCGGCAGTTCGTGCTTCAGGATTGCCTGCCGGTGTGCCGCGATGTCGTAATTGAGTTCGCAGTCGGGCCGCGGCAGCAATGACCGGGCCAGCGAGGTCTTGCCTACCTGGCGCGGCCCGCCGATGAAAACCATCTTGCGTGCCAGGTCCGCTTCCACCGTCGGACGCAGGTAACGCCGGGCCGGCGGTGTAACGGCAAAGTCTGGAGTTTCGGGTTCAGTCACCGGGAAATTTTAGCCCGACCGGAAAAAACTCGCGAGTTTTTTCCGG
>JANLPN010000286.1:0-2631 GCA_031367285.1 Betaproteobacteria bacterium
CACCCTCGTGCGAGTCTTGCACGGTCGGGGCAGTTGCCGCCGGCCTGCCGCAGCAATGTTTGTGCTTCTTGCCACTTCCACAGGGGCAGGAGTCGTTTCGGCCAATCTTGTGATTCATGACAAGAAATTCTTCAGCATCGCATGCCCGTGTTCGGTCAGGATGGATTCCGGGTGAAACTGCACGCCCTCCATGCGTAATTCCTGCGGCAGGCGCCGGTGGCGCACGCCCATGATTTCACCGTCGTCGGTCCAGGCGGTTACCTCCAGATCGGGCGGGCAAGTCGCGCCTTCTATGGCCAGTGAGTGGTAGCGGTTGACGGTGAATTTCTCGGGCAGGCCGGCGAACACACCGGTTTGCGCGGTGGTGATGACCGAGGTCTTGCCGTGCATCAGCTCCTTGGCCCGCACTATGGTGCCACCCAGCGCCGCGCCTATGCTCTGGTGGCCCAGGCACACTCCCAAGATGGGCAGCTTGCCCATGAAGTGCTGGATGGCCACTACCGAGATGCCGGCCTGCGCCGGTGAACACGGGCCGGGCGACACTACCAGCCGGTCCGGCTGGCGCGCGGCGATTTCCTGCAGCGTGATTTCGTCGTTGCGAAACACCTCGACCTGCGCCCCCAGTTCGCCAAAATACTGGACGATGTTGTAGGTGAAGCTGTCGTAGTTGTCGATCATCAAGACTTTGATGGTTTTCATGGAGCCCCCACGTTTGTCACTTGGTGTACTGCACGGCCCCCCGAGAGGGCGCCCGCTTGCTTGAAGCGGTTCTGCGCGGCGCAGTTCATTCCAGCCCCTCCTCGACCAGCTCGGACGCGCGCAGCAGCGCGCGCGCCTTGGCTTCGGTTTCCTTCCATTCCAGCTCGGGCACCGAGTCGGCCACAACACCGGCCGCGGCCTGCACGTAGAGCATGCCGTCCTTGATGATGCCGGTGCGTATGGCAATCGCCACGTCCATGTCGCCGGCGTAACTCAGGTAGCCGCAGGCACCGCCGTACAGGCCGCGTTTGGTCGGCTCCAGCTGGTCTATCACTTCCATCGCGTGCACCTTTGGCGCACCGGTCAAAGTGCCGGCCGGGAAGGTGGCCTTGAGTACGTCCATGCTGGTCATGCCGTCGTTCAGTATGCCTTCCACATTGCTCACGATGTGCATCACGTGGCTGTAGCGCTCCACCGCAAAAGCCTCGGTCACCTTGACGGAACCGGTCTTGGCGATGCGCCCGATGTCGTTGCGCGCCAGGTCGATCAGCATCACGTGTTCGGCACGCTCCTTGGGGTCGCCCACCAGCTCGACCTCGGCCGCCTTGTCGAGCTCGGGCGTCGCGGCACGTGGCCGGGTGCCGGCGAGCGGGCGGATGGTGATCTTCTGCCCGTCGCCGGTTTGCTCCTGGCGCACCAGGATCTCCGGGCTGGCGCCCACCACATGGAAATCCCCGAAGTGGTAGTAATACATGTAGGGGCTGGGGTTGAGCGAGCGCAGCGCCCGGTACAGCGACAGCGGCGACTCCGTGTAACGCTTCTTGATGCGCTGGCCCACCTGCACCTGCATGAAGTCGCCGGCTTCGATCATGCCTTTGGCGCGCAGGACGGCGGCGATGTAATCCGCCTTGGCGAACTCACGTTCCGCCGGGTAACCCTGGGTGGGTTTGACGATCGGCGCGCTGACCGAATACTTGAGCTGCTCCTTCAAATCGCGCAGCCGCTTCTTGGCGTTGCTGTAGGCTTCGGGCTGGCCCGGGTCGGCGTACACGATCAGGTACAGCTTGCCCGACAGGTTGTCGATCACGGCCAGTTCTTCGCATTGCAGCAGCAGGATGTCCGGGCAACCTAGCGTATCGGGCGGGCAGGATGCTACCAGTTTTTTCTCGATGTAGCGCACCGTGTCATAGCCAAAATACCCCGCCAGTCCGCCGCAGAACCGCGGCAAGCCGGGGCGCAACGCCACCTTGAAGCGTTTCTGGTAAGCGGCGATGAAATCGAGCGGGTTGTGGTTGCTGGTTTCGGTAACCACGCCGTCAGTCAGCACCTCAGTAACAACGTCGGGTCCGAAGCCATGGGAACGCAGCAGGGTGCGCGCCGGCAGGCCGATAAAGCTGTAGCGGCCAAAACGCTCGCCGCCCACCACTGACTCCAGCAGGAAGCTATATTTGCCTCCGCCCTTGGAGAAGGCCAGCTTGAGGTACAGGGACAAGGGGGTTTCGAGATCCGCAAATGCCTCCACCATGAGCGGTATGCGGTTAAAGCCTTGCGCGGTCAGGCTTTTGAATTCAAGTTCGGTAATCACGGGGCAGGCCTTTCGATTCAACGCCGCGGCACAAGGCTCGAGGCAGCGTTCGCATTCATGTCAACATGCCTGTGGAAACAAGGCACAAGGAGCGATGGAGAATCGGGTGGGAGGCCCGTGCCAGTCGGCATCGCGGACCCGCAGCTGGTAGCAGGTCCGGTTCAGGCGAACCGGCGTGCCGCGCGGGCAGGCAAAACAGTCGTCGTACGCCAGGGCCAGGCTCCCCGGTCGCTACAACCCGTGATGCTGATGCGGTGAATGAACATGGGCTTGAGTGTAGCAAAGGATTTTTGGGTTGCTTGGTGGGCCAGCATCCGACGGGGTTTGTGTCGGGTTGATTGGTTGGT
>JANLPN010000345.1:0-21011 GCA_031367285.1 Betaproteobacteria bacterium
CCTTGTTGTTCTTGACCTGCACCACCAGGTTCGCGCCGGTGGAGTCGTGCGGGCTGACCGATTTGCGCCGCGAGAGCTCCCAGGTACGTGCGCTGTAGCGAAACGGCTTGCTGGTAAGTGCGCCGACCGGGCAGATATCGATCATATTGCCCGACAGCTCCGAGTCCACCGACTGCCCGACAAAGGTTTCTATCTCGGCATGTTCGCCGCGGTGCGACATGCCGAGCTCCATCACACCGGCTACTTCCTGCCCAAAACGCACGCAGCGGGTGCAGTGGATGCAGCGGCTCATTTCTTCCATGGAGATCAGCGGGCCCACGTCCTTGTGGAATACGACGCGTTTTTCTTCTTCGTAACGCGATGCGGATCCGCCATAACCGACGGCCAGATCCTGCAGTTGGCATTCACCACCCTGGTCACAAATCGGGCAGTCCAGCGGGTGGTTGATGAGCAGAAATTCCATCACCGACTGCTGCGCCTTAATGGCTTTGTCGCTCTTGGTACGCACAATCATGCCCTGCGTGACCGGCGTGGCGCAGGCCGGCATGGGCTTGGGCATTTTCTCCACGTCCACCAGGCACATGCGGCAGTTGGCCGCGATGCTGAGTTTCTTGTGGTAGCAGAAATGCGGTATGTAGGTACCTGCCTTGTCGGCCGCATGCATGATCATGCTGCCTTCAACGATATCCACCTTCTTGCCGTCGAGTTCGATTTCTACCATGTGCTTGTTACCGGTTCGACGCGTTCGCTTAGTTCAGACATAAGCCGGGACCATGCAGGTCTTGTGCTCTACGTGGTATTCAAATTCAGGCCGGAAGTGTTTGATCATTGCGCGCACCGGCATCGCCGCCGCGTCGCCCAGGGCGCAAATGGTCCGGCCCTGGATGTTGTCGGCCACCGAGTTGAGCAGGTCCATGTCGCTGGGCCGGCCTTGGCCGTTCTCGACCCGGTCCACCATGCGCGACAACCAGCCTGTGCCTTCACGGCACGGCGTGCACTGGCCGCAGGATTCGTGCATGTAGAAATAACTCAGGCGCTGCAAGGACTTGACCATGCAACGGCTGTCGTCGAGCACAATCACCGCGCCCGAGCCCAGCATGGAACCGGCCTTGGCGATGGAGTCGTAGTCCATGGTGCACTCCATCATCACTGCTCCGGGCAGGATGGGCGCCGACGAGCCGCCAGGAATGACCGCCTTGAGTTTGCGCCCGCCACGCATGCCTCCGGCGATTTCAAGCAATTTGGCGAACGGCGTGCCCATCGGAATTTCATAGTTGCCGGGCAACTCCACGTCTCCGCTGATCGAATAAATCTTGGTGCCGCCATTGTTGGGCTTGCCACAGGCCAGATAGGCCGGGCCACCGTTACGCATGATCCACGGCACCGCAGCGAAGGTTTCCGTGTTGTTGATCGTAGTGGGTTTGCCGTACATGCCGAAGCTGGCCGGGAACGGTGGCTTGAAACGGGGCTGGCCTTTCTTGCCTTCGAGCGACTCCAGCAAAGCCGTTTCTTCACCGCAGATGTAGGCGCCAAACCCATGGGCCGCATGCAGCTGGAAGCTGTACTTGCTGCCCAGGATCTGGTTGCCCAACAGCCCGGCGACACGCGCCTCTTCCAGCGCTTCTTCGAAGCGGTCGTAGCTCTTGAAAATTTCGCCGTGGATGTAGTTGTAGCCGACGGAAATACCCATGGCATAGGCGGCAATCACCATGCCTTCGATCACGATGTGCGGATTGAACTGCAGGATGTCGCGGTCCTTGCAGGTGCCCGGCTCGCCTTCGTCCGAGTTGCACACCAGATACTTCTGCCCCGGAAAGGAACGCGGCATGAAGCTCCACTTGAGGCCGGTGGGAAAACCGGCGCCGCCGCGGCCGCGCAAGGCGGACTCCTTGACTGTTGCGATGACCTGGTCGGGCGTCAAACCCTCGCCGCCATCCGCACCCAGAATCTTGCGCAAGGCCTGGTAGCCGCCGCGCGCCTCGTAGTCCTTCAGGCGCCAGTTGGTGCCATCGAGATCAAGGTAAATCTGCGGGTTGATATGGCGGTTGTGGAAACAGGTCTCAAGGCCGCTGGCCTGGAACTGCGCGAGCACCTGATCGGCATTCATCACTTGGCCTCCTGCCGAGCCGCCTCAAAGGAGGCATGCGCCCCCTCTGGGGGCCGCGAACGAATGTGAGCTTGGGGGTTCATATTTTTTCCGCCGCTCTGAGACCATCGACCAACTGGTCCAACTTGTCGTTGTTCATGAAGCTGCACATGGTTCGGTCATTGACCAGCAGCACCGGCGAATCGGCGCACGCTCCCAGACATTCGCTTTGCTGCAAAGTGAACATGCCGTCCGCACTGGTTTCGCCCATGTGGATTCCGAGCTTTTTTTCCAGGTGCTGCAGCGCCGCCGCGCCATCACGCAACTGGCATGGCAGATTGGTACACACGTTGAGCTTGTATTTGCCCACGCGGTGCTGGTTGTACATGTTGTAGAAGGTGGTCACTTCATGCACCGCTATCGGAGCCATGCCCAGGTAGTCGGCCACCACCCTCTCACTCTCCACGCTCACAAACCCTAGTTCCTGCTGCACGATGGCCAAGCATGCCATGACGGCAGACTGCTTCTGGTCGGCCGGGTATTTGGCAACTTCTTTGGCAAAGCGCGCAAACGCTGCTTCCGGGATCATAAGGAAACCTCCGTGCTGCGCATTGCGGTGCGAGCTAGTCTCGGGCGGCACGGCGCGGCAAATAAAGAAACCTCCATGCTGCGCATTGCGGTGCGAGCTTGCTTGGGGCGGCCCGGCGCGGCGCTCATCGATCAATCTCCCCAAACACAATATCCATGGTGCCGATGATGGCCACAGCGTCAGCGATCATGTGGCCGCGCGCCATCTCGTCCATGCCTGCAAGATGCGCGAAACCCGGTGCTCGGATTTTCAGGCGGTACGGTTTGTTGGCGCCGTCACTGACGATGTAGATGCCGAACTCGCCCTTGGGGTGTTCCACCGCCGCATACGCTTCACCGGCCGGCACGTGAAAACCTTCGGTGAACAGCTTGAAGTGGTGGATCAGCTCTTCCATGTTGGACTTCATGGATTCGCGTGAAGGCGCGGCCACCTTGTGGTTGTCGGTGATCACCGGCCCCGGATTGGCACGCAGCCAGTCCACGCACTGCTTGATGATCCGGTTGGACTGGCGCATCTCGGCCACGCGCACCAGATAGCGGTCGTAGCAGTCGCCTGTCTTGCCGACCGGGATGTCAAAATCGACCAGGCTGTAGGCGTCGTAGGGCTGCTTCTTGCGCAGGTCCCACTCCACTCCGGAGCCGCGCAGCATGGCACCGGTAAAACCCATGTTCAGGGCCCGCTCCGGCGTCACCACGCCGATACCCACGGTGCGCTGCTTCCAGATCCGGTTTTCGGTCAACAGGGTTTCGTATTCGTCCACCTGGCCGGGGAAGTTCTTGCAGAAGTCATCGACAAAATCAAGGAGCGAACCCTGGCGGTTCTCGTTGAGCTGGGCAATGGCCCGCGCATTCTTGATCTTGCTCACCTGGTACTGCGGCATGGTGTCGGGCAGGTCGCGGTAGACACCGCCCGGGCGGAAATAAGCCGCATGCATGCGCGCACCAGAGACGGCTTCGTACATGTCGAACAGCGCCTCGCGCTCGCGAAAGCAGTAGATCAGGATGTTCATCGCGCCACAGTCAAAGCCGTGGGCACCCAGCCACATCAGGTGGTTGAGCAGCCGCGTGATCTCGGCAAACATGACGCGGATGTACTGCGCCCGCAGCGGCACGTCGATCTGCAGCAGCTTCTCGATGGCGAGGCAATAGGCCTGTTCATTGGTCATCATCGATACATAGTCGAGCCGGTCCATGTAGGGCAGCGACTGGATGTAGGTCTTGCTCTCGGCCAGCTTTTCAGTGGCGCGGTGCAGCAGGCCTATGTGCGGGTCGGCGCGCTGGACCACCTCGCCGTCAAGCTCCAGCACCAGGCGCAACACACCATGCGCCGCCGGATGCTGGGGCCCAAAATTGAGTGTGTAGTTTTTTATCTCAGCCATGGTGCAAGACCCTATTACCCAACGATTCCAGGAAGCTCAATGCAGGCCTCCATAGTTGTCTTCGCGGATGATGCGTGGCGTAATTTCACGCGGCTCGATGGTGACGCTTTGGTAGATCACGCGTTTTTGCTCGGCGTCGTAGCGCATTTCCACATGGCCGGTAGTCGGGAAATCCTTGCGAAACGGATGGCCGATAAAGCCGTAGTCGGTCAGGATGCGGCGCAGGTCGTTGTGGCCTTCAAACACGATGCCAAACAGGTCGAAGGCCTCGCGCTCGAACCAGTTGGCCGAGTTCCATACGCTGGTGACCGAGGACACCACGGGCACATCGTCGTCCACGGCAAATACCTTCAGCCGCACACGCTGGTTCAGGCTGACCGACAACAGGTGTGACACCACACAATAACGCGCACCGTCGGGCGTCCCGCCGTCATACTCGGAATAGTCCACCCCGCACAAATCGATCAATTGCTCAAAGCGGCAGGCCGGGGCATCGCGCAGCAGGATCGCCGCATCCAGGTAGTCTTCGGCGCCAACCACCACGGTCAGCTCGCCGTGCCGCACCGCGACGTACCTCGCCTTGTCTCCCAGTGCGCCAGACACCGCGTCCTTCAGCGCCTCGGAACTCACAGCAAAATTGGTCACCGGGGTCCTTTCAGGCGCGAGCGATGGTGTTGGTACGGCGGATCTTCTGCTGCAGCTGGATGATGCCGTACAACAGGGCCTCCGCCGTGGGCGGGCAACCCGGCACATAAACGTCTACCGGAACAATGCGGTCACAGCCACGCACCACCGAATAGCTGTAGTGGTAGTAGCCGCCACCATTGGCACAGGAGCCCATGGACAACACCCAGCGCGGCTCGCTCATCTGGTCGTACACCTTGCGCAGCGCCGGCGCCATCTTGTTGCACAGGGTGCCGGCCACAATCATCAGGTCAGACTGGCGCGGGCTGGGACGAAACAGCATGCTGAAGCGCTCCAGGTCGTAGCGCGCGGCACCGGCGTGCATCATCTCCACTGCGCAGCAGGCCAGCCCAAACGTCATGGGCCACAACGAACCGGTCTTGGCCCAGTTGACCACCGAGTCGTAACTCGTGGTCGCAAAACCTTCCTTGAAAACGCCTTCAATCATTGCGCTACTCCCAATCCAGGGCACCTTTCTTCCACTCGTAGGCAAAACCGACCACGAGTATCGCGAGGAAAACCATCATGGACCAGAAACCGACCGCACCAATCTCCTTGAGAGCCACGGCCCACGGGAAAAGAAATGCAATTTCCAGGTCAAACAGGATGAACAGGATCGCCACCAGGTAGTAACGAACGTCAAACTTCATGCGCGCGTCTTCGAAGGCTTCGAAACCGCACTCGTAGGGTGAGTTTTTCTGTGCATCGGGCCGATTCGGCCCCAGGATGTAGCCCAGAACCTGCGGCACTACACCGACACCAATACCGACCAATATGAACAGCAGTACGGGCAAATATTGATCGAGGTTCATCGAGAGATTCTGATCAGCTTTTGTGACCGTTTGGCCTAAAACTTGTTCTTAGCCACAAACGGTATTCTTGCGTTGGTGCCGTCGGCGAGACTCGAACTCGCACAGCTTTCGCCACTACCCCCTCAAGATAGCGTGTCTACCAATTTCACCACGACGGCGGCTTTCAGATGCCTGGATTGCGTGAGGCGCCTCGTGGCTTTGCTTTCCAGACAGCCTAGAGTTTACCCTTATTTTGTGAGCGGCCCGAGGGCAGCAACGCATTTTCAGGCGAGTTCATTTGGCCGGAATCAGCGCTGCGCCGGAGGCTGCTACCGCAGGGACCGCAGGCGCGCTCGCAGAGGCCGCTGGAGCGCCTGCCGCGCCTTCCAGCACGCTGCCACCACTGCTTACTGGGCGTGAATTGCCAAAATAGGCCAGGGCCAGGGTGCAAACAAAAAACACCGTGGCCAGCACGGCCGTGGTGCGCGAAAGAAAATTCGCGCTGCCGCTGGCACCGAACAGGCTGCCCGAGCTCCCGCTACCGAAGGCCGCGCCCATGTCGGCACCCTTGCCGTGTTGCACCAGGATAAGGCCAATCATCGCCAGCGCCGACAACATTTGCAGCGCCAGCACGATGGTTAACACGATATTCATTGTCCACTCCTAAATATGTAGCAAGGCACGCGGGCGCTCATTTCGCCGCGGCAATAATTGTCAAAAAGTCGACCGCGTTGAGCGACGCGCCGCCTATCAGGCCACCATCAACGTCTGGCTGGGCCAGCAACTGGACTGCGTTGGCGGTATTCATGCTGCCGCCATAAAGAATCTTGATCCGTGCCGGCTGCGCGGTTGCCGCCTTAAGCTGGGCGCGCAACACGGCATGTACTTGCTGTGCCTGCTCAGGGCTCGCCGTCTTGCCGGTACCGATGGCCCATACCGGTTCGTAAGCCACCACAATTTCGCTGATGCAGTGGCCGTTGGTGTGGATTACCGCGGCCAGTTGGCGCTTCACCACCTCATCAGTGCTACCGGCTTCGCGCTGCGCCAGCGTCTCGCCCACGCACACGACAGGCGTGATCCCCGCAGCCAGGGCCTGTTTCGCCTTCTCCGCCACCACCGCATCAGTTTCACCGTGGTACTGGCGCCGCTCGGAATGGCCAACAATCACGTAGCGCACGCCAAACTCGCGCAACATGGCGGCCGAAATTTCACCCGTGAATGCCCCGGCCCCATGACCCGATATATCCTGCGCGCCAAGCGCGACCGGTGTACCCGCAAGCAGGCCCTGCACTTGCGCCAGATAGGCCGCAGGCACGCATAACGCGACCTCGCAAGCCGGTGCGGTCCAGCCAGAAAGCAGGGCTTTGACCAGCGCCTCGTTCGCGGCCAGGCCGCCGTTCATTTTCCAGTTGCCCGCAATCAGTTTGCCCGTCATACGGCCTCCCAATCAAGAACAATCTTGCCCACATGCTGGTTCGATTCCATCAGCGCATGCGCAAGCGCCGCGCCGCTCCTGCCATTGGCATCGACGCGCAGTGCAGAGAACCTGCTGTGAATCACGGGCTTGATGCTGCCGGCCTCGATCAGCGGCCAGACGTTCTTCAGGCAGGACTGTGCTATCGCCTGCTTGAACGCCACCGGCCTGGGGCGCAGGGTGGAGCCGGTCACCGTCAGGCGGCGGCGCAACAGCACACCGGCGTTTATTTCACTCCTTGTGCCGCCTTGTACGGCGATGATCACCAGGCGGCCATCCTCGGCCAGGCAATCGAGCTCTCGGGCCACGTAGTCGCCGGCAACCAAGTCCAGCACCACGTTGGCGCCGCGGCCATCCGTCAGTCGTTTTACTTCCTGAGCGAAGTCCTGCGTTCTGTAGTTGATGACATGGTCCGCGCCCAGCGCAACACAGGCGGCACATTTTTGATCGCTGCCCGCAGTGGCGATGACCACGCAACCCATTGCCTTGGCCAGCTGTATCGCCGTTACGCCAATACCGCTGGAGCCACCCTGTACCAGCAGGGTTTCGCCCTTTTGCAGGCGGGCCCGGTCAAATACATTGCTCCAGACGGTAAAGAAGGTCTCGGGCAAGGACGCGGCCTCCAGATCCGTCAGACCTCGCGGCACCGGCAAACACTGACCGATCGGCGCAACGCAGTATTCAGCGTAGCCACCACCCGCGACCAGTGCGCACACATGGTCACCCAGCGTGAATCCGGCTTGCGACAGTTCCTGCGCATCGCCTTGTTCGATGACGCCCGCCACTTCAAGCCCGGGTATGTCCGAGGCACCGGGCGGCACCGGGTAGTTGCCGGTCCGCTGGAGCACGTCCGGCCTGTTTACGCCACTGGCCGAGACCCGGATACGCAACTCGCCGGGGCCGGGCACGGGCATGGGGCGCTCAGCCGGCCGGAGGACTTCCGGGCCGCCGTAGGACGCGATCTCAATCACCTTCATGGTCATTTCCTTTCACACCCGCACCGCCCCCAACTCCGCGGGCAGTGGGCGGCGCGCGAGCGCATCGGGCTACTCAGTTCTGCTCGGCACCATGGTGGTTGGAGGGCTGCATCGGGCGGTCCAGCAAAGCCTTCATGGACAGCTTGACGCGACCCTTCTCATCCGTCTCCAGCACCTTGACCTTGACGATCTGGCCTTCGCTCAGGTAGTCAGTGACCTTCTCGACCCGTTCGTGCGCAATCTGGCTGATATGCAGCAAGCCGTCCTTACCGGGTAGCAGGTTGACCAGCGCACCAAAGTCCAGGATCTTGGTGATCGGGCCTTCGTAGACCTTACCGATTTCCACTTCCGCCGTGATCTGCTGGATGCGCCGCTTGGCTTCTTCCGCCTTGGCCGGGTCGGTGGACGCGATGGTGATGGTGCCGTCTTCGTCGATATTGATCTGGGTACCTGTTTCTTCAGTCAGCGCACGGATCACCGAGCCACCCTTGCCGATCACGTCGCGGATTTTGTCCGGGTTGATCTTCATGGTGAACAGGCGCGGTGCAAAGTTGGACACCTCGGTCTTGGCCTCGGACATGGCTTCCTGCATCTTGCCCAGGATGTGCATGCGCGCTTCCTTGGCCTGCGCCAGCGCAACCTGCATGATCTCTTTCGTAATGCCCTGGATCTTGATGTCCATCTGCAGGGCCGTAATGCCGTTGGTGGTGCCCGCCACCTTGAAGTCCATGTCGCCCAGGTGATCCTCATCGCCCAGGATGTCGGTCAACACCGCAAAGCGGTTGCCGTCCTTGATCAGGCCCATGGCAATGCCGGCCACGTGGGCTTTCATGGGCACACCGGCATCCATCAGGCTCAGGCAGCCGCCGCAGACCGAAGCCATCGACGACGAGCCGTTGGATTCGGTGATTTCGCTCACCACACGCATGGTGTAGGGGAACTCTTCCTTGGTCGGCAGCACCGCGATCAGCGCGCGCTTGGCGAGGCGGCCGTGGCCGATTTCGCGCCGTTTCGGCGTACCCACGCGACCGGTTTCGCCGGTGGCGAAGGGAGGCATGTTGTAGTGCAGCATGAATCGGTCCTCGTAATCGCCGGCCAATGCGTCGATACGTTGCGCGTCGCGTTCGGTGCCGAGCGTGGTGACGACCAGCGCCTGGGTTTCACCACGCGTGAACAGTGCCGAACCATGGGTACGCGGCAATACGCCGTGGCGGATTTCGATGGCGCGCACGGTGCGTGTATCGCGGCCGTCGATACGCGGCTCACCGGCCAGGATCTGGCTGCGCACCAGACCGGCTTCGATGTCGAACAACATGCCTTCGACCTTGACCGCATCAAACGGAGCGCCGTCTGCTTTCAAAGCCGACATGACTTCGGCATATGCCGCGCGGCAAGCTTGTGTACGGGCTTGTTTGTTGCGAATCTGGTAAGCGGCAGCCAGCTTGTCCTTGGCCAGCGCGCCGACCTTGGCGATCAGGGCTTCGTCCTTGGCCGGCGCCTTCCAGTCCCACACCGGCTTGCCGGCGTCGCGCACCAGCTCATGGATGGCGTTGATTGCGATATTGCCCTGCTCATGGCCGAACACCACGGCGCCCAGCATGATCTCTTCGGAGAGCTGCTTGGCTTCGGACTCGACCATCAACACCGCCGCTTCGGTACCGGCCACCACGAGGTCCAGGCTGGAGTCCTTGCGTGCGGTCTGACCGGGGTTGAGCACATACGCGCCATTGACGTAACCCACTCTGGCCGCGCCTATCGGGCCGCTAAATGGCACACCGCTAACGGACAAGGCGGCACTGGTTGCGATCAGGGCGGCAATGTCGGCGTCCACTTCCGGATTCAGGGACAGGGTGTGGACCACCACATGCACTTCGTTGAAAAAACCTTCCGGAAACAGCGGGCGGATCGGGCGGTCGATCAGGCGGCTGGTGAGGGTCTCAAATTCGCTGGGGCGGCCTTCACGTTTGAAGAAGCTGCCCGGGATCTTGCCGGCGGCGTAGGTCTTTTCCAGATAGTCCACGGTCAGCGGGAAGAAGTCCTGGCCGGCTTTGCCTTCGGTCTTGGCAACCACGGTGGCCAGCACCACGGTGCCGTCCATGTCCAGCAATACCGCGCCGCCCGACTGGCGCGCGATTTCGCCGGTTTCCATGGTGACGGTGTTGGAACCCCATTGGAAGGTTTTCGTGATCTTGTTGAACATGCTCATGGCATTTATCTCCTGGTCAAATATGGAAGGTGTGGGCCACCTCGCCGAAGCCCGGAGTCAACATGGCAGAACACGATGCCATTCCAGCGAAATTCGGCGCGTGGGCCCAAATCCCCCTGGAATGACACAGCTTCGCTCTGCCTCTGCCACCCCCGATTTAGAAGCACAAAAGCGCCTGAGCCAGTCAACCAACTCAGACGCTTGTCGTGTGTGTAGCCGTTTACTTGCGCAGACCAAGCTTGGTAATCAGCGCGCTGTAACGGTCGGCATCCTTGGACCGCAAGTAGTCCAGCAGCTTGCGGCGCCGGCTCACCATGCGCAACAAGCCGCGGCGGCCATGGTGGTCCTTGGCATGCGTCTTGAAATGGGGCGTGAGTTCGTTGATGCGGGCGGTCAACAGTGCGACTTGCACTTCCGGGCTACCGGTGTCACCGGCCTGGCGCGCATTGTCCTTGACGACAGCGGCCTTGATACTTGAAGCAATCATGTGATTTCCTGTGGGTGGAGCAGCGCAGCAATTTGCTGGTGCTCCGTTACGACAACTTGCGCCGGGCGCTGGAACTGCCCCCGACGTGCGCTTGTGCGATATGCAAAGCCTTGAAATTATAACCCGCCCGGTCGCACCGGAACCTGGCCCGCTGGCTCAGCGATCAAGCCAGGCCCTCAGCCGTTCCACACCCAGGGTCAGCCGCTGCGGGTCTTTGGACGCAAAACACCAGCGCAGCCAGCTGCCGGCCGGCGCCCCGGCACTTGCATCAAACGCCGCGCCGGGCGCCAAACCCAGCCCGGCCTCCAGCACCAGCCGCTTGGCGGTGGCCAATGAATCCCGGTGCCCGGACAGCCGGAAAAATGCGTACATGCCGCCGCTGGCCGCCGCCACTTGCACACCCGGCAAGGCCTGCAGCAGGGGCACCAGCGTGTCGCGGCACTGCTTCAAATGGGCAACAACACGCGGAGTCACTTCCAGCGTACGCTGCAACGCAACCATGGCGGCGCGCTGCACAAACACCGGGGCACAGGAGGTGTTGAACTCCACCAGTTTCCCGATCTGCTGTGCCATGCCCGGTGGCACCACCATCCAGCCCAGGCGCCAACCCGTCATCAGAAAACTCTTGGAAAAGCTGTGCACGACCACCAGGCGGTCTTCAGGATGGGTGACCTCCAGAAAACTCGGGGCGCAGGCCTTGGCGCTCGGCTCGTAGTACAGCCGTTCATACACTTCGTCAGCAAGTATCCAGGTGCCGGTGACGCGGCAATGCGCGACGATCCGCTCCTGCTCGGCACGCGTCAAAGTCCAGCCCGTCGGGTTGTTTGGCGCATTGATGATCAGCAGCTTGGTAAGCGGCGTCACCGCCTGCAGCAAGGTATTCAGGTCCAGCATCCAGGCCCCGTCAACCGGCTGCAGGGATACACAGCGAACATTAGCGCCCATGATCGCCGGCTGCGCCGTCAGGTTGGGCCATACCGGTGTTACGGCCACCACGTCGTCACCCGCCTCCACCAGGGCCTGCACCGCCAGCATCAAGGCGTTCACACCGCCCGAGGTCACCACAAGACGATCGGCAGTGATCGTGCCGTGCAGTTCACCCATGTAGGCGGATAGGGCGTCGCGCAACTCCGGCAGGCCCAGATTGTGGGTGTAGAAGGTCTCACCCTGTTGCAAGGAGTCGATGGCTGCCTGGCGTATGAAATCGGGCGTGACTTCGTCGCTTTCCCCGAACCAGAAAGGCAGCACGTCCGCGCGGCCCATGCCGGCGTTGGCCACTTCGCGGATTTTCGACTCTTGCAGATTGAGGATGGTGGTGCGCATGAATTCTTTCTGGGCGATGGGGGTGCAGGCGAACGCGTCAGCCCGATCGTTGCATAAGGCAGGTGGTCGCCTGTTCGGAGGCGGATGCGGCGATGGTCTTGACCACACGAAACCCGTAACCGGAACCTTCGACATCAAACTTTACGCCTGCGCTGCCCTGCCTGTCCATCACGCCTGCCAACAACTGCTGCTGGAACTGGTGGTCGGCCGCGCGCATGGTGCCGGTCTGCCCCTGCAAAGTGACGGACGCGTTTTCCAGCTGCGCCGCCACGTGCGTTGACGCGCTTCACGGCCCAGACCAGGTTGCGCAATACCGCTTCCCCGGTATTGGCAAACGGTCCGCTCAGGCCTTCGATCATGGCAATCCGGATCGGCGCCGCTGGAGTCTGTGCCGACACCCAGGCAGGAACACATAACAACAGCCACAGCAATTTCAAGACCCGGGAGCGAAGAATAAACATGGAGCAATTTCACTTGAAACCGCTGCGGCAAGCAGCAGATGCTGTGCATGCGGCAATCACGGTGAGCGCCGCGCAGTGTACTAGGAGTCACCCCATGTTTTTTGCTGCTACCGCCCCCAGCCTCGCACGTCGCCACGTCTACACGCCTGCGGGCCGCTCACTCGAGCGTTTCCTGAGCGAATCCCTGCAAAGCAGCGGCAGTCCCGCCGCCCAGGTTGCGCAAGACGACAAGGCCGTCACGCTGACTTTCGATGTGCCCGGCATCACCAGGGAGCAGCTCAGCATTGGCGTGGAAGGCAATGTTGTGCGGATCCAGACCAAGGAAGGTGCTTTGCGCCAGTACAAGGCCGCCTACGAGCTGGCAAGCGACATTGACGCCGGCACCAGCGAAGCCAAACTCGAAAATGGCGTGTTGACGTTGAAGCTGGGCAAGCTTGTGCCGGTCAGCAAAGTCACCGAACTCGCCATCAACTAAGAGCGCCCCCGGCCCATCCGCAACGCGTCTGGCCCCCCCGAGGGGGTGGAAGAAAACTTGGGACGGCCTGGCGTTTTCTAGTGAGCGAGCTGGTCTAGCGGCCAGCGCGGTTTGACGTCGAAGGCGTACACCGTGCTGGCTTGCTGCTCGCCCGACTGCAGCCGCATCGCGGCGGCCAGGGCGATCATCGCGCCGTTATCGGTGCACAGGTCCAGCTCTGGGTAATGCACTCGCACGCCACTGCGCGCGCAGGCCGCGTCGAGTCGCGCGCGCAACAGGCGATTGGCGCCTACGCCACCAGCCACCACCAGGCGCTGCAATCCGGTTTGCCGCAAGGCGGCCAACGATTTTTTTACCAGCACCTCCACGATGGCTGCCTCGGTCGATGCCGCCAGGTCTGCCTGCAGCTTGTGCGGCAATTCAGCAAACAGCACGGGTCGCACCGCAGCCACGGGGCCAGCGTGTGCCGCCAGCAACTTCTTCGCCTGCACCATCACAGCAGTCTTCAAGCCGGCAAATGAAAAATCAAGGTCGCCACTATGCAGCAGTGGGCGTGGCAGCTTGAAAGCCGCCGGATCACCCTGCTGCGCCAGGCGCGACAAGGCGGGTCCGCCGGGGTAAGCCAGGCCCATCAGTTTGGCCGACTTGTCAAACGCCTCGCCAGCGGCATCGTCTATCGTTTCGCCCAGCAAGACGTAACGGCCCACCCCGTCTACCCGCATCAATTGGGTGTGACCACCCGATACCAGCAAAGCCACAAACGGGAATACGGGCGGGTCGGCGCTCAGGAAAGGCGATAACAAATGCCCCTCCAGATGGTGCACGCCTAACACCGGCTTGCCCAATGCCGCGCCCAGGGCGCAGGCCACACCGGCACCCACCAGCAAGGCCCCGGCCAGGCCGGGGCCGCGCGTATAAGCCACCACGTCGATTTGTGCCAGCGAACACCGGGCTTGCAGCAACACCTGCCGGGCCAGCGGAAGTACCTGCCGAATGTGGTCACGGCTCGCGAGCTCCGGCACAACACCGCCATACGCCTGGTGCATGTCAATCTGGCTATGCAGTGCGTGCGCCAGCAGAACCGGTACCCCGACACCGGTTCCCCGTACCAGCGCGACGCCGGTTTCGTCGCACGAAGACTCAATGCCCATTACCAATGTTTGCGTCATCTGCAGGTGTGTCCGTCGTGAAGTTCAGGATATGCCCGTCTCCGGCTGCAGGCAAGTGCCAGCCAGTGCGCGTGGCGCAATTCTTGCGTCCTGCATGCCATGGAGAACGCACTGCGTATTGTCGTCGTCGCCCCCGACCTGTCGGTGGTTGACCCGACCGACGACTATGCCGTCAGCCAGGTCGAACGCTCGCGCAGCCTGCGTATCGGCTTGCTTGAGAGCGGCTTCAACCTGATTGCCGTATTGCCCGGCGACTCGTTCCTGCACCAAAGGCTGGCGCAGCTCCAGCCCGACATGATCATCGTAGACGCGGAAAGCGATGCACGCGACGCTCTGGAGCACGTGGTGATGGCGACCCGTGATGAGCGTCGGCCCATCGTGATGTTTACCAACGACAACGACACCTCCCACGTGAAGGACTTTGTCGCCGCCGGTGTATCAGCTTATGTTGTCGCCGGCTTGTCTTCCCACCGGATTCGTCCGATTCTCGAAGTGGCGATGGCACGTTTCGAGCACGAACAGGACTTGCGTCAGCAGTTGGCCGACACCCGGAGCGAGCTGAACGAGCGCAAGCAGCAACTGCACGAGCGCAAAGTGATAGACCGGGCCAAAGGCCTGTTGATGCAGCGCCAGGGTCTTTCCGAGCAGGAAGCCTACGAAAAACTGCGCAAGGGTGCAATGGACAAGAACCTGCGGCTCGCCGATGTAGCCCAGCGCATGCTCGACGTGGCTGACCTGCTGGGCTGAAATGGTGCAGCGCACAAGACTGGTGCAAGTGCTGAAGCTTCGTTTGAATTTTCCGGACTGCAAGGCTGGCAAGCCCAGCATTGGCAAATTGCTCCTTTTTTGAGAGCGCCAGGCCATTCATGACCTTGGCACGGCAATTGCTCTTCTGTCTGTAAGACCAACGATGGTCGGCAAGTGCACCACCCAATGGCGGACAGTGCGCTTCGTAGTAGGACAAAGGCGTCCCCACTCTCAGGCTGTATGACCCATGGTTGCGCAGCCGCGCGGTGCGGACGCTTTTTTTGTTGTGTTTTTCCGGGAGCATTACCTTGACCTCATTTTTGACCACCAGTCTCAGTCGCCGCGCCGTATTGCAGTCTGCCGCGGTAGGCGCTATCGGTATCAGCCCGGCTTTGCGTGCCACGGTGTATGCGCAGGGCTCGGACGCGCCGGAGAAGAAGGAAGTGAAGATTGGTTTCATTCCGCTCACCGACTGCGCCAGCGTGGTGATGGCTTCGGTACTGGGCATTGACCAGAAATACGGTGTCAAGATTATCCCGAGCAAGGAGGCCAGTTGGGCCGGCGTGCGCGACAAACTGGTCAGCGGTGAGCTGGACTTCGCCCACGTCCTGTACGGCCTGGTCTACGGCGTGCACCTGGGCGTGAGCGGCCCCAAGAAAGACATGGCCGTGTTGATGACGCTCAACAACAACGGCCAGGCCATCACTCTGTCCAAGAAGCTGGCGGACAAGGGCGCCGTGGATGGTGCCGGCCTGGCCAAGCTGATGGCAGCTGACAAACGCGAATACACCTTCGCCCAGACCTTCCCCACCGGTACCCACGCGATGTGGCTCTACTACTGGCTGGCCGCCAACGGCATTGATCCGATGAAAGACGCCAAGGTCATTACCGTACCGCCGCCGCAAATGGTGGCCAATATGCGCGTCGGCAACATGGATGGCTATTGTGTGGGCGAGCCCTGGAACCATCGTGCCATCATTGACGGCATTGGGGTTACCGCCGTCACCACGCAGGACATCTGGAAAGACCACCCCGAAAAAGTACTCGGCACTACGGGCGAATTCGTCAAGAGGAATCCCAACACGGCGCGTGCCGTGACCGCGGCCATTATCGAGGCCGGCAAGTGGATCGACGCGGGGCTGCAAAACAAGAACAAGATGGCCGAGACCATTGCCGACAAATCGTATGTCAACACCAGCGTAGACGCGATCAACCAGCGCATTCTGGGCCGCTACCAGAATGGCATGGGCAAGACCTGGGATGACCCCAACTACATGAAGTTCTTCAACGACGGCGCAGTGACCTTTCCGTATTTGTCGGACGGCATGTGGTTCCTCACGCAGCACAAGCGCTGGGGACTGCTCAAGGAGCATCCCGACTATCTGGCGGTTGCCAAACAGATCAACCAGATCGACATCTACAAACAAGCCGCTGCTGCCGCGAAAGTCAGCGTACCCAAAGTGGAGACCCGTACCAGCAAGCTGATTGACGGCGTGGTCTGGGACGGCAAGGACCCCCGGAAATACGCCGACGGTTTCAAGATCCACGCCTGAGGAGCACGCCATGGTCAGCGCCGTATTCCATTCCCCTTTGGCGGCTGGAGCCGAGCCCGCCACGGTCCGCACCGAAGCAGGACGGACCGAAGCCACCGCTCCGCGCCCGGTCCACGCCGTGGCTGGAACTTCCGCCGCCAGCCCGCCCGTGCGATCCGACCGTCTGCCTTTTGACTGGCACGGCCTGTGGCTGGTGGTGTTGCCGCCGGTGTTTGGCCTGTTGTTGCTGGTGGCGGTATGGGCGCTGGTGTCCATCACGACCGCAAGCCAGATTCCCTCTCCGTGGGAGACCTTCAAACAGGCGGTAACCATCTTCAGCGACCCGTTCTACCGCAAGGGCCCCAACGACCAGGGGGTGGGGTGGAACATCCTGGCCTCGCTGCAGCGGGTTGCGCTCGGTTTCGGGCTGGCTGCGGTGGTGGGCATACCGGCCGGCTTCATGATCGGCCGCTTCAGCTTTCTGAGTCGCATGTTCAACCCGCTGATCAGCCTGCTGCGGCCGGTCTCGCCGCTGGCCTGGTTGCCTATCGGCCTGCTGGTATTCAAAGGCGCGAATCCGGCCGCCATCTGGACCATCTTCATCTGCTCGATCTGGCCGATGATCATCAATACCGCGGTGGGGGTGCAGCGCGTACCGAGCGACTACATGAACGTGGCGCGCGTGCTCAACCTGTCGGAGTGGAAGGTCATCACCAAGATACTGTTTCCTGCCGTGCTGCCCTATATGCTGACCGGCGTGCGCCTGGCGGTGGGGACGGCCTGGCTGGTAATCGTCGCCGCCGAAATGCTGACCGGTGGCGTAGGCATCGGCTTCTGGGTCTGGGACGAGTGGAACAACCTGAACGTCAAGAACATCATCATCGCGATCTTCGTGATTGGCATCGTCGGCCTGGTGCTTGAGTTTGCGCTGATCAAGCTGGCCACCGCTTTTACCTTCGAAGAGGTCAAATCATGAGCCGCCGGGCCGTTCCCAAGGCGCATAACACCGCAATGCGCAGCATGGAGGTGTTTCGAATGAGCCGCCGGGCCGCTCCCAAGGCGCATAACACCGCAATGCGCAGCATGGAGGTTTCCGAATGAGCGATAACCTCACCACCAAGTTCATCGAGATCCAGAACGTCGAGCAGACCTTCAAGACGCAAAAGGGCGTGTTCCCGGCGCTGCGCGACATCAACCTGACGGTGGCCAAGGGCGAATTCGTGGCGCTGATCGGCCATTCGGGCTGCGGCAAATCCACACTGCTCAACCTGATCGCTGGCCTGACCACGCCCACGCAAGGCAGCCTGATTTGCGCCAACCGGGAGATCAACGGCCCTGGACCCGAGCGCGCGGTGGTGTTCCAGAACCACTCGCTACTGCCCTGGTTGACCTGTTTTGAGAATGTGTACCTGGGTGTGGAGCGCGTATTTGGCCAGACCCGCGAGCCCGGCATACGCGCGGAGAGCAAGGCCCAGCTCAAGGCTCGCACAGACGCCGCACTCGCCCTGGTCGGCCTGACACCTGCCGCGCAAAAGCGGCCGGGCGAGATATCGGGCGGCATGAAACAACGCGTGGGTATCGCGCGAGCGCTGGCCATGGAGCCCAAGGTCCTGTTGATGGACGAACCCTTTGGCGCACTGGATGCCCTGACACGAGCCCGCTTGCAGGACGAGTTGCTGGCCATCGTGCAAAAGACGCAAAGCACGGTAGTGATGGTGACCCACGATGTGGACGAGGCAGTGTTGCTGTCTGACCGCATCATCATGATGACCAACGGGCCGGCAGCAACGATAGGCGAAATCCTGCGCATCAATCTGGCGCGCCCACGCAAGCGCGTCGAACTGGCCGAAGACCGGCACTATGTGCAATACCGCAAAGCCGTAATCGACTTTCTTTACACGCGCCAGGCGCATGTAGAGAAAGCCGCCTGAACCCGGCCCTCAACCCGGAGAGCACAGCTTGAAAACTTTTATCCGTGTGATCGAATACTGGGTGCCTGGCGACGACGGCAGCCTGCTGGAATTTGGCGGCGGCCTGTTCGGCCCCGCCACGCGTTTTGCGGCTGCCAGCCGTGATCTCTGCTTTGGCCGCGGCGAGGGTCTGCCCGGCCAGGCATGGGAGGCCGGGCACCCGATTGTGCTCAAGCAGTTGGAAGGCTCGTACTTCCGCCGCGCGGCTGCCGCAAAAGCGGAGGGGCTGACTTGCGGCATTGCAGTGCCGATTTTCAAGGGCGAAGCACTAAGCGCGGTGCTCGTCATCTTCTGCGGCGACGACGCCGAACATGCCGGAGCCATCGAGTTGTGGGGCAACGACCCGGCCGAGTCGACAGACATGAACCTGGTCGATGGCTACTACGGCACTACCGGCGACACCTTTGAATTCATTTCCCGCTCCACCAGTTTCCGGCGCGGCAACGGCCTGCCCGGCCTGGCCTGGGAGCGGCAGACCCCGGTGTTCCTGCCCGATCTGGGCAAGGGTTCGGGCTTTCTGCGGGCGGACGGCGCGCTCAAGGTCGGCATCAACCGGGGTTTCGCGATTCCATGCTCCACGCTGGACGGCAGCAATTTCGTGATGGCTTTCCTCAGTGCGTTGGCCACGCCGATCGCTCGCCGCGTCGAAATCTGGGAACCCGATACAAGCGGCACGCGTCTGCATCGCCGCTTCGGTTTTTCAGAGGAAGAAGGATTACTCGACGAACCGGAAACGGTCGCTGTCGGGGGTGAGGCTTCGGGTCCGCTGGACCAGGCCTTCACCAGCGGCAGGCCGTCGGTGGCAGAACCAATGATCGCCATCCCGGTCGCCCCGCGGGGCCGTGTCACCGCCGTCATGGCCTTGCATTTCTGATGCCCCGGCTTGCGTTGTCTGGCGGCTCAAGCATTGAAGGAAGGGAAAACCTGGCATGAACATGAGACAAGACATGGTGATGAAGAGGATGAAACTCGTGATGGTGGGCAACGGCATGGCCGGCATGCGCACCGTGGAGGAACTGCTCAAGCTCAGCCCCGACCTCTACGACATCACGGTGTTTGGCGCCGAGCCACACCCCAACTACAACCGTATCCTGCTCTCGCCCGTGCTGGCCGGCGAGCAGACCATCGACCAGATCATCCTGAACTCGTGGGAATGGTACGAAGAAAACCACATCACCTTGCACGCCGGCACGACCGTGACGGTGGTGGACCGCGTCAAACGCATCGTGCGCGCTGTGGACTCCGAGGGCACCTTCACGGAGGCGCCCTATGACCGGCTGCTGCTGTGCACCGGCTCCAACCCGTTCATCCTGCCTCTGCCGGGCAAAGATCTCAAAGGTGTTATCGCCTACCGCGATATCGCCGACACGACCACGATGATTGAGACCGCCAAAACGCACAAGCACGCGGTTGTCATCGGCGGTGGCCTGCTGGGCCTGGAGGCGGCCAACGGTTTGATGTTGCGCGGCATGCAGGTCACCGTGGTACACGTGGCCGGCTGGCTCATGGAGCGCCAGCTCGACGACGTGGCAGGTGGCCTGCTGCGCAAGTCGCTGGAGGAGCGCGGTCTGCAGTTCCGGCTCAATGCGCAGACGCAGGAACTGGTTGGGGACGCGGATGGAAGAGTCCGAGGCGTGAAGTTCAAGGACGGCAACGAGGTCCCGGCCGACCTGGTGGTGATGGCCGTTGGCATACGCCCTAACACGACACTGGCCGAATCCATGCGCCTGCATTGCAACCGCGGCATCGTGGTCAACGACACCATGCAGACCGTAACCGACGCGCGCATCTATTCGGTCGGCGAATGCGCGGCGCACCGTGGCATTGCCTATGGGCTGGTGGCGCCACTGTTCGAGCAGGCCAAGGTGGCCGCCAACCATCTGGCCCAATTCGGCATCGGACGCTACATGGGCTCACTGACCTCGACCAAACTCAAGGTCACCGGAATTGACCTGTTCTCCGCCGGTAACTTCATGGGCGGCGAAGGCATGGAAGAAATCGTCATGAGCGATCCGTTTGGCGGCGTCTACAAGAAGCTGGTGATCCAGGACGACAAGTTGGTGGGTGCCTGCCTGTATGGCGACACGGTCGATGGCAGCTGGTATTTCAAGCTGCTGCGCAACGGCCGCAGCGTGGCCGACATCCGCGACCGGCTGATGTTTGGCGAATCCAATATCGGCGACGTCGGCCATGAAGGCCACAGCAGCGCCGCCACCATGCCCGACAGCGCCGAAGTCTGCGGCTGCAATGGCGTGAACAAGGGAGCGATCTGCAAGGCCATCAAGGACAAGGGCCTGTTCACGCTGGACGAGGTGCGTAAACACACCAAGGCCAGCGCCTCCTGCGGGTCCTGCACCGGCCTGGTGGAGCAGATACTGATGTTCACGGCCGGTGGCGACTATTCCGCCACCCCCAAAACCAAGGCCATGTGCGGCTGCACCGACAAGGGGCACCAGGCGGTGCGCGACGCGATAGTCGCGAACAAGCTGCTGACCATCGCCGACGTGTACCAGACCCTGGCCTGGCGTACTCCCAACGGCTGTGCAAGCTGCCGCCCGGCTGTCAACTACTATCTGATTTCGAGCTGGCCCAAGGAGGCCAAAGACGATCCGCAAAGCCGCTTTATCAACGAACGCAGCCACGCCAATATCCAGAAGGACGG
>JANLPN010000365.1:0-6394 GCA_031367285.1 Betaproteobacteria bacterium
CGAGCTCGGCAAACGCCTGTGGGAAAGCGTCAGCAAGGAAGCCTGGGCCGCCTGGCTCAAGCACCAGACCATGCTGGTCAACGAGAACCGGCTCAACCTGGCAGATGCGCGGGCCCGCCAATACCTGGCGCGGCAGATGGAGGCACACTTCTTCGGCGGTGGTGCGGACGCAGCACAGGGTTACGTGCCCCCAAGCGCCTAAGGCCGGCCCGGCGCCCGTTCACCCTTCGGGCATGGCCCCCTTACCCGAGCAATTCACCGCGCAATTTCTGCTGCCAGCCTGTGGCCTGCCGCAAGCCTGGCAAGAGAGCCCGGCCTGGCGTGTGCTGGACACCGGTTTCGGCGATGGCAGCGCTTTTTTCGCCACCTGGCAGGCCTGGATCGAGGACGCCAGGCGTCCCCACCTGCTGCATTACGTGGCCATCACCTCGGCGGCGCCAGGGTGCGATGCACTTTTGCACACCTTATCAAACCGGCCGGCGCTTGCGCGACACGCCGCAAGCCTGCGGCAGCAATGGTTTGGCCTGTTGCCCGGTTTCCACCGGCTCACGCTGGACCAGGGGAGTGTGCTGCTTACCCTGTGTATCGGCCCGCTGCAAACCATGTTGCGCGAGCAGCAGTTCCTGGCGGACGCCGTGTACCTGCCCGTACCAGCGGAGCATTCACCCGCCACGCGCTGGGACCCGTGGTGTATCAAGGCGCTGGCGCGCTTGTGCCGGCGCGGCACTGCGGTGGCGACGTGGCCTGTCGCTCCATCGGCGCTGCGTACACAGCTCACGCAGGCGGGCTTTTTGCTGCTGGAATGGGTGCCCGGCGCCTTGTCCTCGGGTGTAGTGAATACAGAGGTGCAAGACTGTCCTGGCCTGGGCGGGCACTACCAACCGCAGTGGGAGCCCGGGTACAGCAGGCATGGCTGGCGCACCGTTCCCGCACCCCTGTCCTCGTGTGTGGTGGTTGGCGCCGGCCTTGCCGGCGCCACGCTGGCGTCGGCATTGGCGCGCAGGGGCTGGCAGGTTACGGTGCTGGATGGTGCGACACGGCCGGCGGCCGGCGCTTCGGGCCTGCCGGTGGGTCTGCTGGCGCCACAAGCTTCACGCGACGACAACACCCGCTCGCGCCTGTCGCGCGCCGGAGTTCGGCAAACGTTGCAGCTGTGCCGTGCGCTGTTGCAACGTGGGCAGGACTGGGAACTCTCGGGCGTGATGGAACTGCAATTTGACGGCACGCCCGCGTTGCCCGGGCACTGGCCCGACGCGGGACGGCAATGGTCCGGCCACGGCCAAATGCATGACTGGGCAGCGGTTGGCCAGAACCACGATGGCATACGGCCGGCGATCTGGCACGCGGCGGGAGGATGGGTCAAGCCGGCACGTCTGGTGCAGGCCTGCCTGGCCACGTGCGGCGTACGGTTTGCGGGTGGCAGCAACGTGTTCTCAATCCGCAGCGAAGACACGCTGTGGACCCTGCTGGACAAGTCGGGCAAGGTGCTGGCACGCGCCCCGCACGTGATGCTGGCCGCGGCTGGCGACTCGGTTCGCCTGCTCGACGCGGCGGCCAGTCATTCGCCGGCTGCAGAGCCTGCCATTCACCGGCTGGCCGCCATGGGCACTGTGGGCGGCCAGGTCTCCTGGGCCTTGCAACATGCGGGGGACGCGGACCTGTTTCCTGCATTTCCGGTCAACGGCCACGGCAGCTTTGTGTCGCATGTGCCCATGGAGGGTGCGCGCGCGTGGTTTACCGGTGCCAGTTACGAGCCCGCAACAGGCGCGGACATTGCCGCCGGCCATGCTGACAACCTGGGCCGCCTGGCACAATTGCTGCCGCTCGCGGCCAGCACCTTGAGCGTGCGTTTTGCGAATCGGAAGGTGAGGGATTGGCGGGGAATACGCTGTACCACCACCGACCGCCTGCCCGCAGTAGGACCGTTACAGGACGGGCCCCGGCCCAGCCTGTGGGTGAGCACCGGCATGGGTTCGCGCGGGCTGACCTATGCGGTGTTGTGCGCTGAATTGCTGGCCGCCCGTCTTGGCGGCGAGCCCCTGCCGGTGGAAGCCAGCCTGTACAAGCTGATCAATGCCACACGGCGCGGACTGCTGCGACCTGCTTAACAGAAGCTAGAAGCTGGTATCGCAGGTTCAGACCATCTGGAGAACGCGGAACACGTGACCGGGGTCGTAGGGCTTGTCGAGCACGGCTCGGCAGCCTGCCAGTTCGGCCCGTTCATGCATTTGCCAGGAGGTATTTACGGTTGTGACCACCACACTGCCCACCGGCGGCTGCTGGGCCACCAGCCGCTCAACCAGGCTCCACGGGTCGTCAGCGGTATCAACATCGATGATCGCCAGGTCGTAATGGCGTTCCCTGGCCATGACCTGCGCCTGCGCCACCGATTCAGCCTCGTCCACTTCGATCAGGCCGGCCAGCGACAGGCGCGCGCGCAGGTACAGCCGTTCGTCGCGCGAAGGGTCCACCAGCAAGGTAACGCGAACACCGGGCGGTATCACGGTATTGCTGGCTTCGCCGTCCAGATCAATGTCGATGTCCACCCCGGCCGAAGCGAACAACTGGTCCAGGGCATGCAATACCGCGGTCCAGTTCAGCGGACGCGCAAAAATCCGGTAGGCCTGGGCCGGAGCGCCGGCGCCGACGCAGATAAGTTTCAGGTTGGGGTTGAGGCCGGGCGAAGCCAGCGCCATACTGGCCTCGTAGCTCTCGACATCGATCAAGGCCACATGGGGCATCACTGGCGCATCAGGGGTCCACAGGGCGTAACAGGTGGACCGTTCCATCGACAGCCGGAACACTGTATTGAGCGCATGGCGCTCCACATCGCGAAAGCCCACCACCTTTACAAATACCGTGGTTCCCATTTTTCTCAATGTTCCTTCAATGTTCTTTTAGCGCCTAGTGTTTTCCCTGATTGAACCCGTCAGCAATCGGGAAAACCAGTACGACTGGCGTGTCACGCCTGCTTTGTAGCCCATAATTAAGCGGGGCTTTTTACCAAAAGGTCAAATTCGCGCGCGTAGCCGGATGTGATCAAGGCCAATCGATTGATTTAACCATGATTCTTGTTGCGGGCTCGGCCAATCTTGACTTTGTTGTGCGGGCGTCGCATATCCCGGCTCCCGGCGAAACCGTGCTGGGGCATGCGTTTCAGACCTATCCTGGCGGCAAGGGGGCCAACCAGGCGGTTGCCGGCGCGCGGGCCGGCGGCGCTGCTACGCATATGCTGCTGGCGCTGGGCGACGACGCCCATGCCGCGCCGCTGGAGGCCTCACTCGCCTCTGCCGGTGTGCAGATGCATATTGTGCGCACGCCGGGCGTTCCGACCGGCACGGCATTTATCTGCGTGTCCGACGACGCGGAAAATGCAATCACCGTAGCACCCGGCGCCAACCGTGCGCTGCGGGCAGAACATCTGCCGGCATTGGGCGGCTTTAGCCACCTGCTGATGCAGCTTGAAACGCCGCTGGACACGGTCACGGCGTATGCCCGTGTGGCACGCGCCCAGGGCATCCAGGTGGTGCTCAATGCCGCGCCGGCCCAGCCGCTGGACCCGGAATTGCTTGCACTGCTGGACGTGCTGGTAATCAACGAGGGCGAGCTTGCCAGCATTGCCAACCATATCGGCACCGTCGTTCAGGGCCTGGAACGGGTGGAGGTGCCGACCGTGGTGGTGACGCTGGGGGCACACGGCTGCTGTGCAAAGGTCGGCAAAGACTATCTCCTGCAGCCGTCGTTCCCGGTGACCCCCATAGACACTACGGGTGCCGGCGACACCTATTGTGGTGTGCTGGTGGCGGCCCTGAGCGAGGGCAATGGCATGGCGGCAGCCATGCGCCGGGCGGCTGCGGCTGGCGCATTGGCCTGCACCCAAAGCGGCGCGCAGTCCAGCATACCCACGCGCGACGCGGTTGCCGTGTTTTTACACGGACACAGCGCAACCACCCCCGAACAAGAGGCAGCGCTACGCGCCTACTGCGGCCTGCCTCCCCTCTGAATAAACTCCATCTCCAACGCATGACGCAACAATCCAGGCACAAGGTAATTTACGACACCGACCCCGGCGTGGACGACGCCATGGCGCTGTATTTCGCGCTGGCGCACCCGGCCATCGAACTGGTCGGCATCACCACCACGTTCGGCAATGTAAGTGTCGAGCAGGCGGCTACCAATGCGCTGTACCTGACAGCCATTGCCGGACGGCCGGCGGTACCCGTTACCAAGGGTGTTGCCGTGCCCTGGTGCAAACCACCGGAGGCACCACCGGCACACATCCATGGCGCGGACGGATTGGGCAACCTGGCCACACGCCGGCCGGTGGATGGCAAGGTGGATCCCCGCTCATCGGCCCAATTCATTGTGGACATGGCGCGCGCCCATCCCGGCGAAATCACGCTGGTGGCGGTTGGCCCGCTCGGCAACCTGAGCCTGGCGCTGATGCTGGAGCCGAAGCTGCCGCGGTTGCTGCGCGAGGTAATCCTCATGGGTGGCACGGTGCTGGAGCCCGGCAACGTATCGCCGGTCGCCGAAGCCAATATCTGGAACGACCCGCATGCCGCGGACCGTGTGTTCAGCGCCGGCTGGAAGCTCACCATGGTGGGGCTGGACGTGACGCACCGCGTGGTGGTGCTGGTGTCGCTGTTCAAGAAAATCGCCGAGAAACAGCGCCACCTGGCCACCGACACGCTGCACCAGGCGGTGGAGTTCTACTCGGGTTTCTATACCGGTCTGTATCCGGACATCGCCGCGACGCCGGGCTGTTTTGCGCATGACCTGCTGGCTTTTATCTACCTGGTCAGCCCGCAGTTGTTCACGGTGCAATCCCGCTCGGTGCGGGTCGCTACCAGCGGTCTGGCGCAGGGCCAGACCATCATGAACCGGCGCGGCTTCGTGGACTACCCGCAAGCCGGCTGGGAACAGGACAAGCCGCTGACCCAGGTGTGCATGCAGGTGGACGCGCCGGCCTGCCACAGGCTGTTTGAAGACACACTCATGAGCGACTGGCTCGCTCCTTGAAACCGCCATGAACCTGCCCATCGTCGATTACCGTAGCGAGAGCGCCGCCCGCGATTTCTGCGCCAGCCTGAAGGAAACCGGCTTCGGGGTGCTGGCCAACCATCCGCTGGACCGAACGCTGGTTGAAGGCATCTACGCCGAGTGGCTAGCATTTTTCGGGACGGACGCCAAACACAAATATGCGCACGACCCGGTCAGGCTGGACGGTTACTTTTCGCCCAAGGTTTCCGAGACTGCCAAAGGCAACACCAAACGCGATCTGAAGGAGTTTTTTCACCTCTACCCCTGGGGCCGCTACCCGGACGAGGTATCGGACGCAGCGCGGCGTTACTACGCTGCGGGCAGCGCCCTGGCGGCCGAGTTGCTGCGCTGGGTTGAGCAGTATTCGCCGCCAGAGGTCAAGGCGCGGTATTCCCTGCCCTTGCCCGACATGATCGCCGGCTGCCAGGAAACCTTGTTGCGGGTCTTGCACTACCCGCCGCTCACCGGTGACGAGGAGCCCGGTGCCGTGCGCGCGGCAGCCCATGGCGACATAAATTTGCTGACCCTGCTGCCTGCGGCAACCGAGCCCGGCCTGCAGGTGATGGGCAAGAATGGCGCGTGGCACGACGTGCCGTGTGACTTTGGCCTGCTGATCGTCAACATCGGTGACATGCTGCAAGAGGCATCCGGGCACTTCTATCCGTCCACCGTGCACCGGGTACTGAATCCCAGCGGCGCGGCAGCCAAGAAATCGCGTATTTCCCTGCCTCTGTTTTTGCACCCCCGGCGCGAGGTGGTGCTGTCCGACCGCTACACCGTGGGCAGCTATTTTGAGGAACGTATGCGGGAGTTGAGCCGCAACGGTTGAGGCGGCTTTCAGCCGGCGATGCGCGGAATCTCTCCCTTCAGCCACTGGATGCCGCTGTCACTGCCGGCCCGCCTTGGCCACGGATTTTCATAAACACTGGAGACACACTATGCAGCAGCGCAGAAGAGAAGTCGTCGCAACGCTGGGCATCGGCCTGGCAGGGCTGGTGGGCAGGACCTCGTGGGCCCAGACGCCCGCCTTCCCCAGCAAGGTAATTCGTATTGTGCCCTTTGGTACCGCAGGTGGCCCGATTGACGTGATTGCCCGCGTATACGCCGAGAAGCTGCAGCAGCGCTGGGGCCAGTCGGTCATTGTGGAAGCCAAGCCGGGCGCCAGCGGCATCATCGCCGCCGACTTTGTGGCCAAGGCGCCACCAGACGGCCACACCGTGATGTTCACATTGCCGCTGACCCATGTGAACAACGCCATCCTGCAAGCCAAGCTGCCTTACGATGCGCTGAAAGACTTTGCACCACTGTCGCAACTGGCCACCGGCGGGCCGATGATCGTGGCACGGGCCAA
>JANLPN010000372.1:0-1843 GCA_031367285.1 Betaproteobacteria bacterium
CCGACAGGCAAAACCGGGTTGAGGGTGGTGGTCGGGTCCTGGAACACCATGCCCACGTCGCGGCCGCGCATCCGGCGCAAGGCCCCGGCATCCAGCGTGGTGACTTCCACGCCTTCGAGCTGGATCGAGCCGGTGACTTGCGCCGCAGGCGGCAGAAGCCCGCTGATGGCCAGCGAGGTGACACTCTTGCCCGAGCCGGATTCGCCCACAATGCCCAGCACTTCGTTGGCACTGACGTCGAAGTCAATGCCCCGGACCGCCGGCACCGGGCGGCCGGACCCGACAAATGTGACCGTCAGTCCACGGACACGGAGCGTCAACGGAACCCTATGGTGCGGAACACCGGCATGTTGTCGATTTCGCGGACGATACCGCCCACATTTTTGGCCGCCACGATCAGGCCTACGTCGTAGGTATTGGTCGGGATGGCGAAGGCCGACTCCACCAACACCTTGTTCAGGTTGTCGTAAGCCGCCTTGACTTCGGCCCCGGACCCAAAGGTAGTGTTCACCCTGTCAATCGCCGCCACATAGGCCGGATGCGGATGCGGGTCGCCCAGCACCGGGTTCTTGGCCGTGCGGTAGATACTGTTGGTGGCCACGCGCGTGGGAAACTTCTGGATATTGCCGATGCCACCGAACAGGCCCGAGAACTTGCCGGCCAGAAGCGCCGTGGTGAATTCCGGGGTGCCCATCACTTCGAGCTCGACATTGACGCCCACCTTGGCAAGGGTACTCTGCAACACCTGGCTGATGGCGACTCCCGCCTGGTCGCCACCGTTGACCAGGATCTTCCAGCCATTCATTTCCGCCTGCGACAGGCCCGACTCCTTGAGCAAGGCGCGCCCTTTGTCCAGGTCAAAGGCATACCGCGTGTCATAGGACTTGTCGGCCGCCGGGCTGGCCGGCACCCACGGCAAGGCGGTGATCTCGCCCAGACCGGCATAACCCACCTGCAGTATGGCGCGGCGATCCATCAGGTAATTGAACGCCTGGCGGAATTTCTCGTTGCGAAACGGCCCCTGCGTCGTGTTGATACGGAATACCTGTACCAGCGGGCCGGGCCCCTGGACCAACTGGTATCCGGCCGCGCGCAGGCGCAGCGCAGAGCGCGAGTCGCCGCCATAAATCATGTCCACCGCGCCGGATTCGAGCGCCGCACTGGCGGCATCGTTGTCGCTGAAAAACGTCAGCACCACTTCGCCGAGCAGGGGCTTCTCCGCCCGCCAGTATTTTGGGTTCGCCACCATGCGCACGCGCTGCCCCAATACCCGCTCCGCCAGCATGAAGGGCCCGGTGCCGGCCGGCTTGGTTTCGACCGTCTCGATGCCCGCGGGCTCGATGGGCGAGATGAACTGCAACAGGTCGGTGATCTGCTTGTCGGGTACCGGGCCGGTGAAGTTGAGCCTGATCGAGAACGGGTCCAGCACCGTCCAGTCCTTCACCACGGCCATGGTGGCAAACAGGTTCTTGCCGATCTTGGGGTCGGCGGCTTTCTTCAGGGTGGCGGAAACCGCCTCCGCATTCAGCGGGGCGCCGCTGTGGAAGGTCACGTCACGGCGCAGTGTCAATGTCACCGAGTTATTGCCTGCGCCCACCGTCCAGGCCGACGCCAGGCTCGGTACGGCCTGCCCCTCCGGCGTGTATTCGATCAGACTGTCGTACAGGCTCTTGATCAGGGGAAAGTTCTGCGACGAGAATTGCGCCGGATCGAAATTGACGATGTCGGCCAGGATCGCCACCCGCAGACGCCCGCCCTTGAGCGCCTGCGCCTGCGCCGGCAGGGGTGCAAGCTGCGCCATGGCGGCAAGCGCCAGCGCCGTGGCCAGAACAGTACGTCTTGC
>JANLPN010000395.1:0-12472 GCA_031367285.1 Betaproteobacteria bacterium
CCAGGCCTGACCCGCACGTCCAAAGAAGCGCGCCTGTGGGCTCAAGCACGCTGCCCTGTTATTCCTCGTGCAACACATCCCCGCTCAGCCGCGGGTACTGCAACCGCAGCACCCAGGCGCCCCAGGCCAGGGACAACAGCAGCACGGCAGTGCCGAGTTTATGGGTGAGGCCGCCAATCAATTGGGCCTTGGGCAGCAGGCCCATGCTGCTGAACAGGTAGATCCAGTCGTGGCCGCCTTCCTCGCCGGTTCTGCCGGACAGCAACATGAGTTGCGGATGCAGGGCGTCGTACATGTAAGGCGCCACGTCCAGCAGCGACACGCCGAAGAACCACAGGCCAATGGCCGCACCAAACGGGTCGCGGTTGCGCAGCAGCAGGGCGCCGGCCAGCACCAGCGGCATCAGCAACTGGCCCAGCGTGCCGCCCAGCACGGTGAGCCATTCGCCGAAGGGCCGGAACACCACGTGCCCGGCTTCGTGGAAGACCAGCAGCGGCCGGTGCAGAAAGGCTTCGGCAAACTCGCCAACGTGGTAGTCGAGCCGGACCAGCACCACGCCCCAGAGCGCCAAGCCGGCCAGCAGTGCTACGCGCAGCCAGAAGCCCGTCGCGTCCACCCGTTGCGGAACATGGTGCAGTGCTTCGGTCCATGCCGGCACCGCATCCGAATCGAGCGACACCACCTTGCGCGGCACGGGCTGCCCGATCTTGGCGAAGATTACGCCGCAGCCTGGGCATGCCGCAGGAAAATCCTGGCTGGCCGGCAAAGGCGTGTGGCCGCATTTGGGGCACAAGGTGTATTGCGTGCTCATGGTAGCCGCCCGTGGGATAGCGCGGAGCTCAGTCGTCGTGTTTGTCCCAGCCCTGCGGCCGGCGGGCAGCGCGCTCCGCACGTTCCTGCGCCATCTGTTCCTCCAGCTGCAGGCGCCCCTGCTTGATGACGGCGATGAGTTTGGTGCGGTCCTTGTAATGCGGGTGCAGTTTCTCGAACAGGGCCAGGTTGTGGGCGCGAAAACGCATGGCGTGCTGGCGCGCTTCGTGGGCACCGTAGCCGAGTATTTCCAGCACGCTGCGCCCGCTGCGCAGGCTGGACTCGAACAGTTCGCGCTCCACGCGCAAAACGCCGCGTTCGCGCAGCCGGTTCCAATGTGTCACGTCGCGGGCCCGCGCAACGATTTGCAGCTGCGGGAAATGTTCGTGCACCAGGTCCACGATCTCCAGCGACTGATCGACGTCGTCCACGGCCAGCACCAGTATTTTTGCGCTGGCTGCTCCGGCCGTGCGCAGCAGGTCGAGCCGCGAGGCGTCGCCGTAGAACACGCGGTAACCCAGATTGCGCGCGGCCTCGATCATTTCGGCGTCATGGTCCAGCACGGTGCAGGGTATGCCCTGGGCCAGCATCAGCCGGGCCACGATCTGGCCGTAGCGCCCGAAACCGGCGATCACGATGGGCGCGTCCTGCTGCTCCGAGATTTCTTCCATCTTTACCGTACCCATCAGCGCATACCGCGGCAGCAGCCACTTGTCGATTGCCACCAGCAGCAGCGGCGAGACCAGCATCGACACCGCCACCGCGCCAATCAGCAGCGACGCAGTGGCCGGCTCGAACACGTGGGCGCCGCTGGCGGTCTGGAAAACCACGAAGGCGAATTCGCCGCCCTGGGCCAGCAGCAGGGTGAAGACGGGCCGGTCCTGGAACGGCAGCCCCATCTGGCGCGCCAGCACATAGATGACGACAGCCTTGAGCGCCAGAAAGCCGAATACGATGGCCGCCATCCGCCAGGGCGAGGCGGCGAGCACGCCAAAATCTATGCTCATGCCCACCGCGATAAAAAACAGGCCCAGCAGCAAACCCTTGAAGGGTTCGATGTCGGTCTCCAGTTCGCGCCGGTATTCACTCTCCGCCAGCAGCACGCCGGCCAGAAACGCACCGAGCGCCATCGACAGGCCGACCAGTTGCATCAGGCCGGCGATACCCACCACCAGCAGCAGCGAAGCGGCGGTGAATATTTCGGGTGTGTTGGAGCGCGCAATCCAGCGGAACAAGGGGCGCAACAGCAGCCGGCCGCCGAGGATGATGCCGGCAATCACGCCTATGATCTTGGCCGCCTCCAGCGCCGGGTTGGCGTCAGCCACCGCAAACTCGGGTGCGGAAGCTACACCCAGCAAAGGCAGCAAGGCCAGGATGGGGATGGCGGCCACGTCCTGGAACAGCAGGATGGAGAACGCCGCCTGGCCGCTGGAGGTAGGCATGAGGTTGCGCTCACCCATCACCTGCAACGCTATCGCCGTGCTGGAGAGCGCCAGGCCCAGGCCGGCCACCAGCGCCGTTTTCCAGCCCACGCCGCAGATCATCGCCAGCGCTGTCAGGGCCAGCGAACAGCCCAGCACCTGGGCGCTGCCCCAGCCAAAAATCGGCCGGCGCAAACTCCAGAGCCGCTGCGGCTCCAGTTCCAGGCCGACCAGGAACAGCATCAGCACCACGCCGAATTCGGCAAAGTGCAGGATGTCCTCCACATTGGTCACCACGCCCAGCCCCCAGGGGCCGATGGTGATGCCGGCGGCCAGGTAACCAATGATGGAGCCCAGGCCCAGTGCCTTGCTTACGGGCACGGCGATGACGGCCGCACTGAGATAGATAAAGCCGTTGATCAGCCAGGTGGGGGTGTGTTCCATCTCAGGCCTTTTCCGCTTCCGTTTGCTCTTCGTGCGGGCGGTCGGCGGTCGGTACCTCGCAGGTTGGGCATTCGCCCAGGGCCTCGATCTCCGGCCATTCGGGGTAACTGGTCAGGCGCTCGCGCAAGGTGTTGATGTGGGCCGCGATGTCGGCCTCGGGTGCGCTGTGGGCGGCGTGCAGGATCAGCGGCGGCAGGAAACGCATGCCGCACAGGGCAGCAGTCTGCTCGTACGGGGGCAGGAAGGCGTCAAAAAAATAGCGGTTGTAGCTTTGCGGGTGGTACGAAGACTCCGGCCCGCCGGTGGTAGCCACCAGCCACAAATCCTTGCCGCGCAAGGCGGTTCCTTCTTCGCCGTAGGCCCAGCCGTAGGTCAACACATCGTCGATCCAGAGTTTTTGCAGTGCCGGCATCGAATACCACTGGATAGGGTGCATCAGCACCACCAGCGAGGCGGCGGCCAGTTTGGCCTGCTCGGCAGCGACATCGACGCAATAGTCGGGATAACGGTCGTACAGATCACACACCAGTACGCCGGTCAAGGCGTGTGCCGCATCACGCGCGCGGCGGTTGACACGGGAGTCGCGCCAGTTGGGGTGGGCCGCCAATACATAAATCCCGGCGCTCCGGGCTTCGGCGGTGGGCGCTGCGACCTGGGTTTGGTTTTGTTCATCCATGCCGCTAACATAGCGCAAAGTCCAACCGGGAGGAGACCGTCATGCCAGTGGTTGTTGTTGCCAATCCAAAAGGCGGCGTGGGCAAGTCCACGCTGGCCACCAATATCGCAGGTTATTTCGCCTCCAAAGGGCATGCCGTCATACTGGGAGACGCCGACCGCCAGCAGTCGTCGCGCCTGTGGCTGAGCCTGCGCCCGGCAGGGGTGCGACCCATAGGCACCTGGGACATCAACGCCGACATGATCGCGCGGCCGCCCAAAGGTACCACCCACGTGGTGCTGGATACACCGGCCGGGTTGCATGGCTGGCGCTTTAACGACGTCATAAAAATGGCGGACAAAGTCATTGTGCCGCTGCAGCCCAGCGTGTTCGACATTTTTGCCACACGGCCCTTTCTGGATGAACTGGCCAAAGGCAAATACGCGGGCAGGGCGCAGGTAGGCCTGGTGGGCATGCGGGTGGACGGGCGCACCATTGCGGCCGACAAGCTGCATGAATTCGTGGATTCGCTCGGGCTGCCGGTGCTGGGCTACCTGCGTGACACCCAGAATTACGTGCATCTTGCGGCGCGTGGCCTGACCTTGTTTGACGTGGCACCGGGGCGGGTTGAGAAAGACCTGGAACAGTGGCAGGCAATTTGCCGCTGGCTGGACAAATAGGCGCGGCGGTTCGCGGTACAACCTGTAGTAACGACTATCCCCCATGAAAACATTCCAAACCCTCTCCGAGCTGGCCGCCCAGGTGGGCCAGCAGGTTGCGGTGAGCGACTGGATCACCATCACCCAGGAACAGGTCAACCAGTTTGCGCAGGCTACCGGCGACCACCAGTGGATCCATGTTGACGTGGAGCGGGCCAAGGCCGGGCCTTTTGGCGCGCCGATTGCCCACGGTTTTCTCACCTTGTCCTTGATTCCGCGATTTTTCGAGTCGTCGCTGGAGGTTGTGCAGTCGCGCATGGGTGTCAACTACGGGCTGAACAAGGTACGTTTTACCGCACCGGTGCCCGTGGGTAGCCGCCTGCGTGCCAGCCTGACCTTGCTCCGTTGCGAACCGATTGACAACCAGGGCATGCAAATGACCTGGGCGGTGTCGGTGGAAAAAGAAGGCACGGCCAAGCCGGTGTGTGTGGCAGAGTCGATCAGCCGCCGTTATCCTTAAGCCGCGCAACCATGCGGGCCGAAGCCAGCAACCGGCGGCGCGTACCGCAGCCCAGGAAAACCGAATGACCCTGCTCACGGGACTCTTGGCGCTGGTGCAGACCTGTTTCATACCCGGAGCGATTCTGTCCATCCTGCTGGTGAGAGAAACAAGGGTGCGGGAATTGCTTCCGGCCGCCTTTGCGCTGAGCCTCGTGGTCAACTGGATCACTGTATTTCTCGCGGTGAAATTGGGGGTGTTCAGCACCTATTACTTCTGGTTTCTGTTTGTCCTGGAAACATCCGCTTTGTTGTATGTGCTGGCCAATCACCGCAAGGTTAACGGCGTACCCCTGGGAAAAACAATCTCACCGCTGTCTGCAGTATCAGCTTTAAGCCTTATGGCGGTAGTCCTTGCGTTCTTGGTTGTTCTTTTCAGGGTGGGACAGGTATTTACCCAAAGTGATGCGGTTCTGTCGTGGAACCGGTGGGCTTCGGTCTGGGGTCAGAATCGAATTCCTGTCGATACCTATTATTATCCCCAACTGCTGCCTGCCAATTATTCAATCAGTTATGTCATGACCGGCATGCCCGGTATTCAGTTCTTCGCTTTCGCCATCACCCTGTTTTTTCTGCCGTTGGCGTGTTTTGCCCTTTACAACCTCGCCCGGAGAATCGATGACCCGCGAATACATTTGGCAAATGTCTTTTTTCTCTTCTATATTATTTTTATCGGGCAGGCTGCTGCGGGTTACGCAGACGTGCCGGTCGCATGTATGGCAGTGTTCTCGATTTGCCTTTTCGTTCAGGGATGGGTTCGCACCCGCCAAAAACCGGCACAAGCTGCCAGCCTGATATTTCTGAGCAGCATCGTCGCAGCGGGTGCCGCGGCCACCAAACAGGCCGGTGTATTTTTCGCGGTGCTGAACCTTATTGGAATTGGCGTCTGGATGCGGAAAAATGCAGACGTGCTGAATTTTCACAGGATTCTGTTTTGGGCAGGATTGCTGTCCACCCATGTGATTATTTACGGTTTATGGTACTTTCAGGCCAACTACAACATCCGCCTTGGTCTTGGCGGCTCGGAAATCGCCTGGCTCACACAAGGCATCCACCAGGGCAGGGGTTATGGAGCGAGACTGGCCTACGCATTTTCCAACTGGCCGCAGTTTTTTGTAATGGCTGCACTGGCCTTGCCCGCACTTCGTGAAAAAAATTATCGCTGGGCTGCTTTGGCTGGTCTTGTTTTCCTCACGGTCTGGGCCTTGTTTTTCAGTTATGACAGGCGCAACTTCGCGATGGGGATTCCGTTCCTTGCCCTGGCCTCGGGTGCTGCATGGATTTCAGTGGCCCAAAGAATTCCAAAGATCCCCGTCCCGGCTGGATTTGTGGACAGGGCCATTTCTATCCGGGGGCTTCTAGTAGTCTGTTGCCTGGTGCTGGTGGCATCGGCTTTGGTACCCGACAGTCTGCTGACCAGATTGCAGCAAGCGCAGCAACGCAAGGCGGCCAAGGCGGAAGTTATGCTTGCTTTATCCGATGCGTTTAAAAAATATGGCGTCGGTAAAATTCTTACCAATTACGATCTGCTTCCCTATGCACTGGGAATACAAGGGCAAAAGGACAAAATCACTTTTGTACCGATTACCCCGCATCCTGATAACGCAACTTACTTTTCCACACTGGTCTCGGAGGCCAGGCCAGCGTATGTGATTACGAGAAACAGATTAATCTCGGAGGATGTCAGGCTGCAGATAAGCCGTATGGATCAGGCAGGTTCTTTGCTGCACCTTCAGAGTGATAACAAGAAAGACTACTCCCTTTATCTGGCCCGGTCAGCGAATACCCCATGAACAACGCTGCAGAACTCGCGGATCGCGCCTGGGTATTGATTCCGGCATACCAACCGTCGGTGGTTCTGGAGGACGTTGTCTCAGCCTTGATCGCGGGCGGATTTGACAGGATTCTGATCGTCAATGATGGTTCCGCAGCGAGTTGTACACCCATTTTTAAAAATCTGGCAGGCAACGAAAAAATTACTGTCCTGCACCATGCGGTAAACATGGGCAAGGGCGCGGCCCTGAAGACGGGCATCAATTTTTTTCTGCTTAATGCAGCCAACGGGGTACCGGGCTTGATCACGGCCGATGCCGACGGGCAACATCTGCCCGAAGATATCCTGCGCGTCGCTGACCGGGCAAATGAAAGGCCGGACAAGCTGTTGATCGGAGCGCGGCAATTCGATTCGGCACATCCGGTCCCCTTGCGCAGCCGTCTGGGCAACGTGCTCACACGCAATATATTCGGCCTGCTGGCCGGCAGGAAGCTGTCGGACACCCAGACCGGTCTGAGGTATCTGCCCCGGCCATTTCTGGAAGACTGTCTGAAAATTGGATCCAATGGTTATGAGTTTGAGCTGGAAATGCTTTTTCGTGCCATAGCGCAGAAACGGGCGATCGGGGAAGTTTCGATCAAGACCGTCTATTTCGGAAACAACGAACACTCCCACTTTAATCCGCTGCTGGATTCACTGAAGATTTATTATGTCTTTGCGAGATTCCTGTCAGCGTCGATGGCGACAGCCCTGATCGACTATATTGTTTTCATTGGTTTTCACTGGTTTACCGGCAATATCCTTGTTTCATTGGTCGCTGCGAGATTTTTTGCCGGCTCCTTCAATTTCTTGCTGGCAAGAAACTGGGTTTTCCATTCCCGCAAACGTACCGGGCTGGAATTGCCGGCCTACGTGCTTACGGTGGCGGTGGTGACCATGCTCTCGTTTGGCGGGATCAATCTGCTCAGTCATTCTCTGGGCTGGAGCGTTTTGGCATCCAAGTTAGTTACCGAGGGAATTATGTTTTCGGTCAGTTTCCTCGCCATGCGTCTGCTGGTATTCCGGGAAGCCGAAGAGCCGCAGCCCAGAAAAACGGATTGGGACGCGTATTACCGCAGACCTGCGCCGACCGCAAAAATCACACGCAAGTTCACGGAAAGGTTAATACTCAAATATTTTCGCAAGTACGCCACCATCCAGAATCCTTCCATCGCGGAACTCGGCGGCGCCAGGAGTTGCTTTTTTCCGGCTATACGCGAGACTTTTCCGGATGGTTGCTACACCGTCATTGACAATAATGATTTCGGTTTGGCGGCATTCAAGAAAACATTTCCCGATGCGCGCAACGTCACCTTGATAAATGCCGATGTCGAACACCCGCTGAATGTCGCTCCCTTCCACGACATTACGTTCAGCGTCGGTTTGATTGAGCATTTTGATGCCGTGGGTACTGCAAAGGCAATTACCCGGCATTTTGAAGTCACAAAAAACAATGGCTTGGTACTGATCACATTTCCGACCCCGACCTGGCTTTATTGCGGGACCAGAAAACTGCTGGAATGGATCGGGGTCTGGAGTTTCCCGGACGAGCGGCCGCTAGGCTTCGAAGAAGTCAGAAATCAGATATCGGTACACGGCAAGATACTCCACGAATCAATTAACTGGTGGGTCATATTGACCCAGGGGGTCATCGTGGCGTCTCGCTCCGGCGCCGAGGCTGCTTCCGTCGCGTCTCCAGGTGTGCCCGATGGTATACATGCTGCTTTTGCGGCTTCATCTGTCGATTCCGTGCGTTAGGAGCCGCCAGCGCATTGGCAAAACGCGACGAACCTAAAAACACGAACCCGACGTCCCGTGAATATTGGCCGGGATTGCAAAACTACGCTGGCGGCTTTGCGAAGGCATTCTGGCGCCAGGCTTCGAATACCGCGACTGCCACCGCGTTGGAAAGATTGAGGCTGCGCTGACCGGCCTGCATAGGCAGCCGGATGCATTGTTGGGCCGGGAAGGTCTCGCGCACCGGCTCTGGCAGGCCTCTGGTTTCGGACCCGAACACCAGCCAGTCGCCAGGCTGGAACACCGCGTCAAAGGCGTTTCGAGCGCCACGCGTGGTGAGCGCAAACATGCGTTCCGGGGCAGGGCACTCGTTCTGCAGGAAGTCGGTCCAGCCGGCGTGCCGGCGCAGCGGCGCATATTCGTGGTAGTCCAGACCGGCGCGGCGAAGGCGCGCATCGCTCAATGAGAAGCCGAGCGGCTCCACCAGATGCAGCGTACAGCCTGTGTTGGCTGCCAGCCGGATTACATTGCCGGTGTTGGGTGGGATTTCAGGCTCGACGAGCACTATGTTGAACATGGAGTGAATTGTCCCGCACGGCAGGTGGTTTCCGCCATATTGTGCGCGGCATGCACGGCGAGGCACAAACCCGCAGTGTCTCAAAGGTCACCGATTTTGGCGAACTCGGCGCGTGCCAGCACGATGCCGGTAATGTGTACCGCACCGGCTGCACGCAGTGCCGACGCCGCGGCATACAGGGATGCACCACTGGTCATCACGTCGTCGACCAGCACCACCTTGGCTCCTGCCAGCGCGGCGATCCGCATCGGCTCAACGGCAAACGCGTGCTGCACGTTGCGCAGGCGTTGCTCGCGTTTTAGCGCGCTTTGCGGCGGCGTGTCCTGGACGCGCAACAACAGCCCATGGTCGGTCTTGCCGGGAGCCAGTTGCCGCGCCAGCTCCAGCGCCTGGTTGAAGCCGCGCTCGCGCAGGCGTTGCATTGACAAAGGCATGGGTAGTACCAGCGCGGCGTTTTCCAGAGCGGGCTCCACCCAGGGCACACTGCGCAGCAGCGTCGCAAAACTCGCTGCCCAGCCCGGCCGCGCACGGAATTTGAACTCGACAATCAAACGCGACCAGGGGTATTCATAGGCCAGCGCCGCCACGCAGGCGTCCAGCGGTGGGGGTTGGCTGATGCAGGCTCCGCATTGGCTGGTACCGCTGTTCAGAGGTAACGCGCAGGTACGGCAGCGCGCTTGCGGCTGGGCGAACTGCACTACACAGGCTTCGCACACCGGGTGCGCCGGCCAGGCGCGACACACGGCGCACTGGCTGGGCAACTGTGCGGATATGCCTTTGAGCAGTGCGCGGAACATCGAATCAATATACTCGCGGCTCCGTTGTCGATTGATTTATGTCCACCGAGCGCCCCCCCACGATAGATCCGGCTGCGGCGTTGCATTGGGCCGACGCGCCGCAAAATGCCGCGCCCTGGCTGCATGAAGAAGTTGGCCGGCGCATGGCGGAACGCCTGCAATGGATAAAAATGCAGCCGCAAGCCTGGGCCGACTGGGAGCCGGTGCGGGGTGGTCTTGCCGCGCATACAGCGGTGGCGCAACGTTATCCCAAGGCCCGGTGTTTTGTGGTCGAGCCGAATGCGCGCCGCGCGGCGGTCGCGCGGCAGGCGATTCGCAAGCCCTGGTGGACCGCGTCGCGCTGGATGGCGCCTCCGCCGTGTTTTGAGATGCCTGGCGCCGCAGCCGTTCAGATGGTGTGGGCGAATATGGCCCTGCACATGGCGGCCGACCCGCAGGCGCTGATAGGCCAATGGAATCGCTTGCTGGCGCCCGAAGGGTTTCTGATGTTTTCCTGCCTGGGGCCCGACACGCTGGGCGAACTGCGCCATCTGTACCAGTCGCTCGGCTGGCCGCCGCCAGCGCACGAGTTTACCGACATGCATGACTGGGGTGACATGTTGGTCAATGCAGGTTTTGCCGAACCGGTTATGGACATGGAGCGCATTACGCTGACCTTCGAAACCGGTGACAGGTTGCTGGCGGAACTGCGCCAACTGGGTCGCAACCTGCATGCGGGGCGGTTCGCGGCGCTGCGCGGCAGAGGGTGGCGCGACCACCTGCTGCGTTCGCTTGCGGCACGGCAGGTCGCCACAAGCCCGCCACGGTCGTTGGCGCTTACCTTCGAGATCATTTATGGTCATGCGCTCAAAGCCCGGCCGCGCTGGTCCGTACAGAGTGAAACCACGCTCTCTCTGGACGAAATGCGAAGGGTGTTGCGGCAGGGCAAAAGTGCAGCCGCAGGCCGGACTTGATGACCCCGCGCGCGCCGAGCCTCCAGGTCTGTGGGCTACAATAAGTCGCAGTTGGACCAAGGGCATTTTCCCGGTGTTCTTGCCGCGCCAAACAAGTTTGGCGTGGCGCTTTGGTGGAAAAACGCGTGACGAATCTGGTTTTTCGCTTCGCAACGGTGCAGGGTCAAAACATTCAATGGTTTTTACGGCGTAATTGCTCGGTGACGCCCCGGCAATTGGGTTGGCTGTACCTGTCGTTGTGCGTGGTTTCGCTGGCTATCGGCACGGTGTTCTGGCTGCAGGGCGCCAAGCTGGTGCTGCCTTTTGCCTGGGCGGAACTGATCGCCGTCGGCGCGGCATTTGCGGTGTACGCAAGGCATGCAACCGATGGCGAGACGATTCATCTCGCGGGCACCCAGCTAGTGGTCGAGCTTGAGAACGGTGGCAAGTTGCAACGTTCCGAGTTCCGGCGCGAGTGGGTCAGGGTGGAGCCGGGCGCTGCGGACAGCTCTTTGATAGAGCTGTCGGCGCAGGGCAAGACAGTGCAGATCGGGCGTTTTGTGCGGCCGGAACTGCGGCCTGTGCTGGCGCGTGAAATCAGGATGGCATTGCGGTCCGCGTGAGCGCGCGGCGTAGCGCAGTCGGACTAGTATCGGTGGATAGTTGGCAAAGCATTCGGCAAATTTAGGCAAAGAAGAAGCGAACATGATGAAGAGCATTTTGGGAAAGTTGGCGAACACTGTGCTGGTGGCCTGCGCATGGGCCGGCACCGTGGCATTCACAGCGGCAAGGGCAACCAACGACTTGCCAGGCGGCCCGGCAGTGAACCAGCTCAATTTGCATCCGGCGGTCACCCGAATCGCCCACGACCAGGCATGGCTGCATTGGTTCATGATGATTGTGTGCACCGTCATCTTCCTGGCGGTGTTCGGTGTGATGTTTTATTCCATCTGGAAACACCGCAAATCGGTCGGGCACAAGGCGGCTTCCTTCCATGAGTCGGTGACGGTAGAAATCGTCTGGACCATTGTTCCCTTCATCATCGTGATTCTGATGGCCCTGCCGGCCACCAAGGTGATTGTTGCAATGAAAGACACGACCAACGCCGATCTGACCATCAAGGCCACCGGTATGCAGTGGAAGTGGGGTTACGACTACATCAAGGGCGAGGGTGAGGGCATCGGTTTTGTCTCGACACTCGACAGCGGCCAGCGGGCCATGTCCGACGCTGGCGGCCCCAAGGCGGGGCAGGTGGTCGACAACTACCTGTTGCTGGTCGACAACCCGCTGGTGGTCCCGGTGGATAAAAAAGTGCGCGTGATCACCACCGCAACCGATGTGATCCATGCGTTTATGGTTCCCTCTTTTGGCATCAAGCAGGATGCGATACCTGGTTTTGTGCGGGATACCTGGTTCCGGGCTGAAAAGATCGGTGACTATTACGGCCAATGCGCCGAGCTGTGTGGCAAGGAACACGCCTATATGCCGATCCACGTCAAAGTGGTGTCTGCGCAGGACTACTCCAAATGGGTGGATGGTGAGATGAAGAAGCTGGCCGCCAAGGCAGATGATCCGTCCAAGGTTTGGACCGCCGAAGAAATTACCAAGCGCGGTGAAAAGGTCTATGCAGCCAACTGTGTGGCTTGCCACCAGGCCAATGGCAAGGGTGCTGGTCCGATCAAGCCGCTTGATGGCGCGGCGGTGGTGCTGGATGCCGACCACGGCAAACAGATTGCGGTATTGCTCAACGGTCAGAACAACGGTGCCATGCCGTCCTGGAAAGCCCTCAGCGATACCGATATTGCGGCTGTGATCACGTTCACCAAGAACAACTGGTCTAACAAGACCGGGCAGCTGGTCCAGCCAGCCGAGGTCAAGGTCGCGCGCAAATAAGCTGGCAGTGCCTTTGCCGGGTGCCGCCGCAACGAAATTAGAGCATTGAGAAGGAAATCAGGATGAGTGCAGTACTGGACCACCACGACCACGCACCTACGGGGTGGCGGCGCTGGGTGTTTGCCACCAACCACAAGGACATCGGCACGCTGTACCTGTTGTTCAGCTTCACGATG
>JANLPN010000424.1:0-22970 GCA_031367285.1 Betaproteobacteria bacterium
TCGACTTGCATGTGTAAGGCATGCCGCCAGCGTTCAATCTGAGCCAGGATCAAACTCTATAGTTCGATCTTGAATTTTTCGCTCTTTCGAGCAACTCATAAAAACGGAATTGAAGTGAACTTCACTTCTATTCTCATGAGCATTTGCAAGTCAGCTAAGACTTGGTTCCGAAGAACTTGGCAATTGCCTTCAAACGCCCACGCTTATCGGCTGTATATTTTTAATGATCCAACGAGATAGTTTTCACTTTCCCTTACCAGCCCACTGAGATCAGCGTAGCTTTCTATTATCACCCGCCTTTTAGTAACCTGTCAAACTGTATGGTTACTCTTGGCTACCGGATCGCTTACTTTTTGCTGCTTTTGATCACTCAAACCAGTCATTGGCAGCGCCTAGCCGAGCCTCGAATTATATACCGAGTTTTTCGACTGCCCGAAAAAATTTGAGCTTTTTTTAATCTGTCCTGAATTCGCTTTTCACTAGGCAATGACGCAGTACTTGCCTTTTCAAATTAGCCTTGCATCATATACCGGATTGCGAGGATTTGGACCATAGCCTGAACTTGTTCTATTTTCTTGGGCTTGAGGCTGCCCGAGAGGCCAAGGAGTTGCAAAGTTCTGGCCGATGCTCCAGTGGCGAAGCAACATCGCGAAACTGTTTGCCCCAAACCAAGCTGAGGCATTCCGGCTTCGGACCATTGCTTTCCCACCTCCTTCGCACGCCTTGCCACGGTTGAACCACACCGGATAATCGTCCGGATATGGCTCTCATCACTTTAATCAATGCGCAGCTAGCATTCGGACATGTTGCGCTGCTTGACCACACGAGTTTCGCCCTTGAATCTGGTGAGCGTGTCGGGTTGATTGGTCGCAACGGCACCGGTAAATCCTCGCTGCTAAAAATTCTCGCGGGACGTGAGAGCGCTGACGACGGTACGCTGCAGTTGCAGCAAAACCTGCGTATGGCGTTTGTCGCTCAGGAGCCGGAGCTTGACCTGACGGCCACGGTTTTTGAAGTCGTGAGCGTTGGCGTGAAAGAAGCCATTTCTCTGATCGACGCATACTGCGTCGGAGACGGGGATCTGGATGCGCTGCAGGATGCGATTGAGGCCCAGAACGGCTGGAACTGGGAGCAAAGAGTGCAAGAGACACTAGACCGTCTACATCTGGACCAGGCGACACGCGTCAGTACCTTGTCCGGCGGCACAAGGAAACGGGTCGCTCTAGCCCAGGCGCTGGTCGCACAACCGGAAGTCCTTTTGCTTGATGAGCCTACCAATCACCTCGATCTGGAGTCCATTGAATGGCTTGAGAACTTGCTGATCGAGTTCAAGGGTAGCATTGTCACCATCACCCATGACAGGGTTTTTCTTGACCGCGTGGCAACCCGGATCGTCGAACTTGATCGCGGGCGGTTGATGTCTTACCCTGGCAATTTCGGTCATTACCTGCTGCAAAAGCAGGAGCAGATCGCGCAAGAAACCGTGCTGAGCGCAAAGGCCGACAAACTGCTGGCGCAGGAAGAGGTCTGGATTCGCAAGGGTGTGGAAGCACGACGTACTCGCAGCGAGAGCCGTATCAGCCGGCTAGAAAAACTGCGCGAGAGCCGGGCCAAGCGCCGCGATGCCTTGGGAAGCGTGAAGCTCGATGTCGCCGCCGGTGCTCTGGGAGGAAAGCTGGTGGCAGAACTGGTGGATGTGAGCCTTTCATTTGGCGACAACAAAATAGTTCAAGCCTTCACCGCCAACATTTTGAGGGGCGACAAAGTCGGGTTGATCGGGCCTAACGGGGCCGGTAAAACCACGCTCCTCAAGTTGATCCTGGGTGAACTGCAACCCGACCACGGCACGGTCCGGCAAGGCGCCAACTTGCAAGTTGCGTATTTCGACCAATTGCGCAACGCGCTCGATCTGGACGCGACGCTGGGAGACTTCATCAGCCCGGGCAGTGAATGGATAGAAATCGGCAACCAACGCAAACACGTCAAGAGTTATCTGGGTGATTTCCTGTTCTCACCGGCGCGTGCAAACTCCCCCGTGCGTTCGCTCTCCGGCGGCGAACGGAACCGGCTATTGCTGGCCCGCCTGTTTGCCCGGCCAGCCAACGTCCTGGTTCTTGACGAACCAACCAACGATCTGGATATCGACACGCTGGAATTGTTGGAAGACCTGCTGGCCAGCTACGAGGGCACAGTGTTCCTGGTCAGCCATGACCGCCGGTTCCTCGACAACGTGGTTACCAGCACGATCGCGTTCGAGGGCGCTGGAACATGGCGCGAGTATGAGGGCGGAGTGCAGGACTGGTTGACGCAGTCCGCTCGTGCACACGATGCTCGAGAGGCCGCCGCTTTAAACGCCAAGTCCGCGAAATCACCTGCCGGTGCGATAGCCAGAGAACCAGCGATGCCGGAGCCGCGGAACGCCACGTCTGGTGGCAAACTGAGTTACAAAGAACAGCGGGAGCTCGATCAGGTATTGCTCCTGATTGAAGCGTTGGAGCGCGAACAACTGGCGCTGCGCGCCGAACTGGCCGACAGTGGAAGTTACGAACGTGACCCGTCGCGTGCCAGCCAACTCTATCTGCGCGATGCAGAGATAGATAACGAAATGCTGGGCGCAATGGAGCGCTGGGACAGTCTTTCGGCCAGACAAACCGCGTAATGACCCGCTGCATGCGCCGCGCATCGGCGACGGGCGGCGTTCAAGGAGTCCGCGAGCCGTCGTCACCCCTACGCGGAGGGCGGCAAACGCATCGACACGCAGGTGCCTTGACCTGGCACCGAGGCGACCTCCACCGTGCCTCCCAAAGCCGCCACGTTATGCCGGACCACGTCCATGCCGACGCCACGCCCTGAAACGTCGGTAACAGCATTGGCAGTAGAGAGTCCGGGTACGAATACCAGTTGCCAGACCTCGTTGTCCGGCATCTGATCGGGCACATGAATGCCACGGCCGCGCGCGACTCTCACCACGTTCTCGCGCACCAAACCGCGCCCGTCATCTCGCACCTCAATCACGGTGGCCTCTGGGCGCTTGACCACCGAAAGCGTAATTGTTCCGACTTCAGGCTTACCCGCCGCCCGGCGCTCGTCCGCTGTTTCTATTCCATGATCGCAGCTATTGCGCACCAGATGGGTCAAGGGATCGGCAATCTTCTCTACCCAGGCCTTGTCAAGCTCGACGCCTTCGCCTTGGGTCACAAGCGCGAATTTCTTGTCGAACTTTATGGAGAGATCGCGCAGCACACGCGCAAATCGCCTGAACGCCAACGCCATCGGCATCCTCCGGATCGCCAGAACAGATGGCCGAAAGACACGCATTTTCAGACCCAACCCATTCAGGTCCGCCAGCACTTGTGCGTGGGCAACAACATCCAGCGCTTGACAACTTCGCTCCAATGCTGCCATGGCGGCGTCCAGTTCATCCGCAAGGCCGCCCAGATCGTCTATCTTGCTGACCGCAACCCGGATGGTCGCCACCTCAACTGGCACAGGCACACTCGCAATCACTTCATCGGACGCCCTGACATCGGCACCTTCAGCAGGCAGCAATACCCGCGTTGTGCCGACAACCGGTGCCGCCGAGGCATCTGCGGCGCAGATCGAAACCTGATGTCTGTCGACGTGAAGCGCAAATAAGTCCAGTAACTCGCTGTCTGCCGCACTGGTACGCACGGTAAAAGTACGGGTATCGTTGTGCTCAACCGGCAGTACCGCTATTTCACCCAAACCCGGAATGTCGCGAAACAATTGCAGCACGGCATCAGCGCTTTCAATCCGCTCTATTGGGCCAATCCGGATTTCCAGCAAACGCGTTGCTGGCAATGGTTCAGGATCCAACGCGGCGGTACGCAGGCGGTGGAGCAGTAGACCGGACGGGTTCTCAAGCCCGCTCGAACCAGACTGGTGGCGCAACAGCATTCCGCGTACCGTCTCCACCGACTCCAACAGCAGATCGAGCATCACCGCAATTGGCTGTGTCTGGTGGCCGCGCAGCCGGTCCAGCAGCGACTCCATCAGGTGGGTCAACCCGGCAACATCGTCCATGCCAAAGGCCGCTGCGCCGCCCTTGATCGAATGCGCGGAGCGGAAAATTGCGTTCAGCTGCTCCCGGTCCATGCCCCGCGACTCCAGCGCCAGCAGCCCTTGCTCCATGGAGTCAAGGTTCTCACGCGCCTCGTCAAAAAACAGGGTATTCATAGCGCGCAAGCCGACACCTCTTCCGTCATGCGGTGCGTGCCCCAAAGCCGCGACACGCCGCATCGCTACGCGCTCGGATCGCGCACGCCACGCCCGAATAAGCCGCCACGCAGCGCGGGCTCGGCTCGCACCGGCACGCCGGCGAAGGGAATGTCGACCGCATCACTTGCATTTCCATCTTTGAGACCGCATTCGTGCAAACCGGCACACCACGGCTGGCAGCCTGCCAAGGCACTAAAATTTGTACAGGACAAGGTTATCAGGATTCCGCCAGGCCATGTACGACGAAGCCATAGACCGACCACTTCGCATTTTGCATCTGGAGGACTCCATGCTGGACCACGAGTTGGTGCAGCGAGCGCTGCAACGCGCCGGCATGGACTTCAGCATTGAGCGGGTGGAGACGCTGGACGAATTCGGGCGGATGATCACATCCCAGGGCTTTGACGCCATCGTTGCCGACTACCGGCTCAGGGGGTTCACGGCCATAGACGCCTGGAACCTGCTGAAGGGACACGCAAACTTTCCACCTTTTATCCTGCTGTCGGGCGCTATCGGCGAATCCGCGGCGGTTTCGGCAATCAAGTTGGGCATGAGCGACTACCTGCGGAAAGACGATGTCGGCAAGCTGGCTCACGTTGTCCGCCGGGCCATTGAAGTGCAGGACACGCGGCTGGCCAAGGACCGCACCGATGCCGAACTTGCCGTTTCGGAGCGCAGGCTGGCGGACTTTGCGGAATACCTGCAGATGACCATTGAGCTGGAGCGGGCCTCGATTGCGCGCGAAATTCACGATGATATTGGTGGTGCGCTGGCAGCGGTGAAGCTTGACCTCGCCTGGATCGGTCGCCATATGTCGGACCCTGTAACACTGGGCCACGTGAACGCGGCAACGGAAATGCTCCAGCACGCCCTGGGCGCCAGCCAGCGCATCATGATGAATTTGCGTCCCGCCATTCTGGACCAGGGGCTTGTCGCCGCAGTGGACTGGTTGGCCACGGGATTCGAGAGGCGTACCGGCATCAAGACCACCTTGCGCTCCGTGCACAAAGGCCATGAATTGTCCAAAGCCCTTCAATTGGCTGCTTACCGGACGGCGCAGGAAGCCTTGACCAACATATCGAAACACGCGCAATGCGATCAAGTCACAATCGACCTGACGGATTCAGGCGATGTCCTGACGCTGGAAATCAGCGATAACGGGCAAGGCATTTCGCGGTCAGAGCTGAGCAAACCGAAAGCGTTTGGATTAAAGGGACTTCATGAGCGGGCAAAATCAGTGGGAGGGTGGCTCGACGTCAGTACCGGCACCGGGCGGGGAACCTCCATCATTCTCTCGGTGCCCCTGTCGGAACCGCCCCAACCCCCGGCAAGGGAATTGATGGAATGATTCGCGTCATTCTTTGCGATGACCACGCCGTGGTCCGGCGCGGCATACGCGACACGCTGGCAGATACAACAGACGTTGAGGTGGTGGGCGAAGCCGGCAGCTATTCGGAAGTGCGCGAGGCCTTGCGCACCACGCCCTGCGACGTGCTGGTTCTGGACCTGAGTCTGCCCGGCCGAGGAGGGCTTGAGGTTCTGGCGAGCCTCAAGGACACGGACTTGCAGGTGCGGGTTCTGATCGTTTCAATGTACCCCGAAGACCAGTACGCGATACGCTGCCTGCGTGCGGGCGCGCAGGGCTACGTCAACAAGGCCGGCGATCCGAGCGAACTCGTTACAGCCGTGCGCACCGTAGCCCAGGGCAAGAAATACGTCAGCACCGCGGTCGCCCAGATGCTGGTGGACAACCTGCATGCGCCCGCCAATGAGGTCCTGCATTCCTCGCTGTCCGAGCGAGAGTTGCAAACCTTGCTCAAGATCGCATCCGGTAAACGGCTGTCCGACATAGCCGCCGAATTGATGCTGAGCCCCAAGACTGTCAGCGTGTACCGCTCCCGCGTGCTGGAAAAATTGAAACTTTCCAACAATGCGGAACTGACGGTATACGCCATCCGCAACAACCTGGTATGAAAATCCGCGTCCGCACGGGCTTGCGACAAAACCGCTAGCGCCGCGCAAAAATCTCCATCATCCGCTCCAGCAGCGCCGAAAACGGCTGCTCAAGCATCGGCAGCGTAGCCGCGACCCCAACCAGTCCGACTGCGAGCGTGACCGGGAACCCGATGGCGTAGATGTTCATCTGGGGTGCCACGCGCGAGACAATACCGAGCGCCAGATTGGCAAACATGAGCATGGCAATCACCGGCAAGGCGATCCAGAAGGCGCTTGCAAACAGATCGGCTCCCAGATCGTACAGCTTCATCGCTCCCAAAGCCTGCAGAAAGTCCTGGTCCACCGGGAACGCCACGAAGCTCTGTACCACCGCCATGAGCACCATCAAATGCCCGTTGAGCACCACAAACAGCAGGGCCGCCATGTTGGCATAAAAACGTCCCATCGCGCTGGACTGGGCGCTCGTGGACGGGTCAAAAAACGCCGCGAAACCCAGCCCCATCTGGAATCCCGCGACTTGGCCGGCCAACTCGAAGGCGCCAAAAACGAGGCGCACGGTAAAGCCGATGGCCAGTCCCACACCCACCTGCTGCACCACCACCCCCAGCGCCCGCGCATCGTTGACACTGACCACCGGCTGGTTGGGCATGCTGGCCTGCGCGGCATAAGCGATCAGAAACGCAAGCGCAATCTTCGCGCGTAACGGAAACGCGCGCGAAGAGAACACCGGAGCGGCCGTGAACACCGCGAGCACCCGCAGGAACGGCCACAATATGGGGGACAGCCAGGCGACCAGTTGGGCTTCCGAGATCGAGATCACGCCAGACCGCCGTTCTCAGATAAGCGAAGCGGGAATAGCCTCTATAGTGCGCCGGATGTAGTCGACCAGCACACTGAGCATCCAGGGTCCCGCGATCGCGAAAACCAGCATCGCGGCGATCAGCTTGGGGATAAATGTCAGCGTAGCTTCATTGATCTGCGTGATGGCCTGAAACAGGCTGATCAGCAAACCCACCACCAGCACCACCCCGAGCACGGGTGCCGCAACCATGAGCAGCGTCAACAAGGCCTCCTGGCCCATCGTCAGCACCATCTGGGCGTTCACTGGAACCTCCTCAACTGACGAAACTGGCCGCCAGCGAGCCGATCAGCAGGTTCCACCCGTCGGCCAGCACGAACAGCATCAACTTGAACGGCAAAGCCACCAGCACCGGTGACAACATCATCATGCCCAGCGACATCAACACGCTGGCCACCACGATGTCGATCACCAGAAAAGGGATGAAAATCATGAACCCGATCTGAAACGCCGATTTCAACTCACTTGTGACGAAGGCCGGAACCAGCACCCGTATCGGCACCGTCTGTGCCGTAGCCCCGGGCGGAAGCTTGGCCAGTCGCACAAAAAGCGCCAGATCCGACTGCCGCGTCTGTTTGGCCATGAACTGGCGCATCGGGACCTCGGCCTTGTCCAGCGCCTGTTCAAAGGCAATCGTGTTTTTGCTGTAGGGCAGGTAGGCGTCGTTGTAGACCCGGTCCAGTGTCGGGCCCATGACGAAAAAGGTGAGGAACAGCGACAGCCCCACAATCACCTGGTTCGGTGGCGACGACTGGGTCCCCAAAGCCTGGCGCAACAAGGACAGCACAATGACAATACGGGTAAAGCCCGTCATCATGAGAAGCACCGCTGGCAGAAACGACAGCGCGGTGAAAAACAGCAAGGTCTGTATTGGAACCGAGTAGCTGGTACCGGACGGGCCACTGCCCACCAACAAAGGCAACTGCGCCGCGTTTTGCGCCATGACCATTGAATGCGCCAGCAAAACCAGCAATCCCGCCACCCACCGCGGCAGGACGGACATGCGGCAACGGGGTAAGTAGTTCATCCTGGCGCCGATCAGGAGTGCGCCGTCAGCACCTGCGGACTATCCGAAGGGTCGCGCTGCGCGTCGCTTTGGTGCAGACACGAGATGGATTGTGCCGTGACACCCAGCACGAGCCAGGTTCGAGCGTCTTGCGGCCCGACTTCCACCGTAACTACCCGCTGGTGCGGCCCGACGGCCACGGCGGAAATGAGTTTGGTACCGGCCGCGGCCGTTGGCGTTCCCCGTGCCGAACGGGTTTGCACCCATTTGATGGCCGCCGGCACCAGGGCCAGAAGCACGACAAAAGCCACTACCGAAACAAGTGCCTGGGTCATGGCAGACGTCAGCCCTTATTGATGCGGCGCAGCCGCTCGGACGGAGTTACCACGTCGGTGAGCCGTATTCCGAACTTCTCGTTCACCACCACCACCTCGCCCTGGGCGATCAGATAACCGTTAACCAGCACGTCCATCGGCTCACCCGCCAGCGCGTCAAGTTCTACCACCGAGCCCTGGCCAAGCTGCAGGATGTGTTTTATCGACACCTTGGTGCGTCCTAATTCAACCGAGAGTTGCACCGGGATATCGAGCACCATGTTGATGTCGCGAACCGGTCCGTCCGGTGCAGGACCGGAGGCGGAAAACGGCCGGGGCGACTCCCCCTGCAGAACACCGCCCGACTCCGGCTCGCCGGAGCGCTCATCGGCGCTTTTCTGCTCCATCAAGGCCTCGGCCCAATCGGCGGCCCCATCGTCGGTTGCCGGTTTGTCCGTGCCTGGTTTGTTGTCTACAGCCATATCATTCTCCCATCCAGCCGTGGTCGTTGCCGCGCAGGCTCTTGTCGATCCGGATCGCGTATTTGGCGTTGTGGGTACCGTACTGGCATTCGAACAGGGGCACGCCATCCACCGCGGCCTGTATGTGCTGCGTCCGATCCAGCTCGATGAAATCGCCCGGTTTCATCGCCAGCAACTGCTCAACCGTGGTGTTGGTGCGGGCCAGCTCCGCCACCATGGTTATTTCCACCGCCTGGATTTCCCGCGTCAGCACATTGACCCAGCGCCGGTCCACCTCGATCGAGTCGCCCTGGGTGGACGAATACAACACGTCGCGTATTGGCTCCAGCGTTGCATACGGCATGCAAAAATGGATAGCCCCCGCGATCTCGCCGATCTCGAGCTGGAATGAGGTGGAAATCACGATTTCGCTCGGGGTGGCGATATTGGCGAACTGCGGCTGCATCTCGGAGCGTTGGAACTCGAGTTCAATCGGGTAGATTCCTTTCCAGGCCTTCTTGTATTCATCCGTAATCACGCTCACCAGACGGGCGATGACCCGGTGCTCGGTGGCGGAAAAGTCACGCCCCTCGATTCGAGTCTGGAACTTGCCCGTTCCGCCGTACAGGGTATCGATGACGCCAAAAATCAGGGACGGCTCGCACACAATCAGCCCGTTCCCGCGCAGCGGCCGCACAGCCACGATATTGAAGTTGGTCGGCACCGACAGTTCGCGCAGGAAGGCGCCAAAACGCTGCACGGCAATCGAGCCAACGGATACCTCGGGCGTTCTGCGAATAAAGTTGAATAACCCCAGGCGCAGATTGCGTGCAAAGCGCTCGTTGACGATTTCCATCGTGGGCATACGCCCGCGTACGATGCGCTCCTGGCTCGACATGTCGTAGTTGCGCACCTCCCCCTTGCGCGCAACTTCCTCGACCTGCTTCTGGCTTTCGCCAGTCACGCCTTCAAGCAGGGCGTCAACCTCTTCCTGGGATAAAAACGACTCACTCATGCGACCGGCCGTGCCTGTTGTTACTGGACAATGAAACTGGAGAACAACACCCGTCGCACCGGGGGTTCCACATGCGCCGCTGCCTTTTTCTTCGGCTTGGCTTTCGCCTTCTTGGACGAAGATGCGGTTTCCTCTTCCTCGACCTGAGGCTCTCCCACCCCACCAAAAGGACGGGCCGTCTCGCGCAGTATGTCGGCGGCCAGCTTTTCCTTGCCTTCGCGCCGCAGCAACTCCTCCGAGGTGCGCTGGGATACCAGCAGCAATACGCCGCTGCGAATCGAGGGCAGATACTGCTTTACCTTTTCGGTTGCATGGGCGTCGGTAAGTTCCAGCGTGATGCCTATCTGCGCCACTCTTTCGCCGCCCGGGTCGGCCAGGTTCACGACCATGTTGTCCAGCGGCAGGTAGGTCGGCGGGTCCTTGCTCTCATGCTTGGCCACCGGCTCTTCGTCGTCGGCCTCCGCTGCGGCACGCTGCTTCATCACGTAGTACCAAGCCCCTCCACCGCCAAGCGCCAGAATCAGCAGGGCGACACCGACAATCAGCAGCAGCTTCTTGCTTTTGGGCGGCGCCGCGGACGGTTCAGCAGGTTTGTCGGACACATTTCATCCCAGGTTGGCACAGGTCAATGGTTGATTATTCTGCACCTCTTGCCGCGCAATGGCCGGATTAGAGGCACGAAACCATGGCAATCCGCCGATCAAGGCCGGCCTCGGTGTCAAACGAACACATCCACTGCCAGACCGGGCATGCGGCCCGATGCGGCGCCCGGGCCGGCAGCCGGCGGCTCGATGGCCACCATGGAAGTCCGCTTGCCGGTCGGATAACTGTTGCGCTCCCGGGTGCCGGACTCCTGTTGCGCCGTGGTTCCCACGAACCCACCTGATAGCTGCAGCCCCTCCTCGTTGAGCATGTCTTCCAGATGGGGCATGCTGTCCTGCAGCAGCTTTCTGGCTTCCGCCTGGTCGCTTCTGAACTCCACCTGGGCCTGGTTTCCATTTACGGAGATGCTGACCTCCACCGAGCCACCGCCAAATGCGTCCAGTTGCAATTCGGCGTTTTGCACACCACGCGAAACCCAGTAGTGCAGCTTTTCCGCCACGGCCGCGGCCGGAACGGGGGTGCCGGCATCGAGCGCATACGTCGCAGCGCCGGCAGTGCTGCCGCCAGACAATGCCTGCTCTGCCCATGAACCGGCCGTGGCCGAACCCTCGGACGCATGCAGGGGCCGAAATGGCGAGCGCTCGACGCTGCGCGTGTTGTTGCTTTCCCGCAGCATCGCGCCACCGTCGAGCATGGAAACGCCGGTGGCCCCCACACTCCCATCACGCGTTGCGATTTCGCCGCGCGCTTGCGCGCCCGCAAACTCGGCGGCCGCACGCGACTCGCTGGCCCGCGCAAGCACACTTTTTGCGGCCGTCTGGTTGCCAGTGTCCTGCAGGGCCCGAGCCGCTGCGGAGCCCACCGACACGGCGCGCTTGACCCATGGCTCCGGCATGTCCTCGAGCAGCAACGAACCTGCCGGCGGGGCCATGTCCGCCATGCTTTTGGCCGTGGTCGGCTTGCCGCCCGCAGCCTTGGCATCCACCTTGTGATCCGCCTTGCCCAAGCCCGGCGCCTGGGCCAACCGCGGATCAGCGGCAGCGGCGAGGCCGGTCACCAGGGAGTCCTGCCTACAGGCCGCCGTCGCAATCGCCGGCACCGTGGTTTCCGCCTCCGGCAGCTGCCCGACCCAATTCAGCGTTTGCGCCAGGAAGGCCGACACATCGGGCGCTGGCGCAGGCGGTACGACGGGGGCCGGTGCGTCGTCAGTGGACGTGTTTGCAGCCTCGGCCCGCGCGTTAGCGGGCGGCTCCATGGACGTTGCCAGCACGGAACCAAACGACAGTCCGCTGCTTTCACCGGCCGTATCACCCGCGCTGCCCGGTGGCTTCGCGACCGTGGCTGGCGTCGCGGCGAGCGCGGCGCAGGTGCTGCTTGTTTCCATACTCATAAGGCCCCCGTGGTATCAAGTTCCGCCTGCAGTCTGCGGTGCTGCGTGGCGGCAAATTCATCGAGCTGCTTCTGCTCCCGCCCAGCTTCGAGCTTGCGCAAGCCGGACTGCTTTTTTTGCAGCAGATGGTTCAGACCGGCGATACGGATTTCCGCCTCCAGAAGCAGCTTCTTCGCGGCCAGGAACTCATCGTCCAGATCGGCCAGAACACGGCACTGCAATACGATGGCGAGTTGCAGGCGGTCCATGAACTGGTAGTAGTGGCGCACGATTTCCACCGACGCCACGACCTGGGCCGAAACGGCCCACTTCGACTCGGTGTCGGCCGCATAACTTTCAAGCTGCCCCATCTGCTCGCGGGCGCTGTCCTGGGCCCGGCGAATTCGCAGCAGAACTTTGCCCGCTTCATCGCGCCGGCGCGTCGCGAGGTCAACGGCCAGCAACAGCACCTTCAACGCGGACATGGGTGGCCCCCGCGGTACACGCCGTTCACGGCCGCTGCCCCGGGCCGGCGACCGCGGATTGCATGGCCGACAGGCTGCTGTGCAGCGACGCCGACTCGAACATGTCCTGCTGCAAAAACGCGGCCATCGGCGCGTGCAGTTGTATCGCCTGGTCCAGTGCGGGATCGGAGCCGCTGACGTAGGCACCGATCTGCACCAGATCACGCCCCTTTTCGTAGCGGGAGCTGATGGCTCGAAAACGCCGCGCCGACTCGAAATGCTCGCGCGACACCACGTTGTGCATGACGCGCGAAGCCGACTGCGCTATATCGATGGCCGGGTAATGCCCTGACTCGGCCAGTGTTCGTGACAACACGATATGGCCATCCAGAATAGCGCGCGCGGCGTCGGCGACCGGATCCTGCTGGTCATCGCCTTCGGACAGCACGGTGTAGAAGGCGGTAATCGACCCCACGCCAAACAAGCCGTTGCCGCTGCGTTCCACCAGCTGGGGCAATTTCGCGAAACACGAAGGCGGGTAACCCCGTGTGGCGGGCGGCTCGCCAATCGCCAGTGCTATCTCGCGCTGCGCCATGGCGTAACGCGTCAGCGAATCCATCAACAGCAACACGTGTTTCCCCTGGTCGCGGAAACTCTCCGCCACCGCCGTCGCGTAGGCCGCGCCCTGCATGCGCAACATCGGCGGCGCATCGGCCGGAGCCGCCACCACCACCGAACGCGCGCGTCCCTCCTCGCCCAGAATATCTTCGATGAACTCCTTGACCTCGCGCCCGCGTTCACCGATCAGGCCCACTACGATCACGTCGGCGCTGGTGTAGCGGGCCATCATGCCCAGCAACACACTTTTGCCCACACCCGAACCGGAAAACAGCCCGATGCGCTGGCCCCGGCCAACGGTCAGCAAGGCGTTGATCGCGCGCACGCCGGTATCCAGCACCTCGCGTATCGGCGCGCGGTCCATGGCGTTCACCGGCCGGCGGTCGAGCGCCACCGACACCACGTCGGTAACCGGCCCCTTGCGGTCCATCGGCGTGCCATGCGCATCCACCACGCGCCCCAGCAAGCCGTTACCGAGCGGCAGGCGCAACAAACCGGCGCCCAGGTCGGCCCGCTCATACGGAGCGTCACCAAGCCGGGGCGGGCGCACGTAGGCCGCCGCGGGTACCACGCTGGCCCCGCTGGACAGGCCGTGCACGTCCCCGGCCGGCATCAGGAAAGCACGGTCCTGGGAAAATCCCACCACTTCGGCCAATACCGGCGCCTGCGCCGGCATCGCGACCAGACACTGCGAGCCGACCGGCATCCTGAGGCCGGTGGCCTCCAGCACCAGGCCGGCCAGGCGTGTCAACGTGCCGCGCACCTCCAGCGAGCTGCCTTGGGCGACCCGGCTTTGGGCGTCACCCAAAAACCGCTGCCAGGCCGCTGGTGTGTCCGCAAGCATCATTCCTCCCAGGGCACCGTCAAACCGAGGCTGGCGACCGCACGCCGCCAGCGGGTATCCAGGCTTCCGTCCACCACCGTTCCGGCCGACCCGATCAGGCAACTGCCCGGCTTGACCGCGGGGTCGGCAACGAGGGCCAGCGACAAGGCGGCGAATTCGGTTTGCAAGGTGTCCTGCAGCACTTCCATGTCGAGTGGGTTGAGCCGCACCGACGCACTCTTGCTGTCGAGTGCCAGCAAGCCCAGCGCTTCCCGGATCACGGGCTGCAGCGCGTTCGGGTTGACCGACAACTCATGCCGCAGGACCTGCCGCGCCAGTTCACATGCCAGATCCAGCACGCCCTGGGCCATGACCTGCTGCGACTGGGACAACTGCTGGTCCGCGCTCTCCAGCAAGGCAGCAAATCGCCGGGCCTGCTCCTGGCCCTGGCTGGTACCGTACGCATGGATTTTCTCATCGGCCTGCACAATGGCATGTGCATGGCCCTGGGCGAAACCGTCGGCGTAAGCCTCCTGCCTGATGGCCTCGTCGCGCGCCTGGTCGCGCGTCTCCTGTTGCGCCTTGGCCTGCGCCGCCAGCATCAGTGACGCCGTGTCCACGGCGCCAAAGCTCCACTGCGACACTGCCGCAATTTCTTCACCGGGGATAAAACGCGAATCGTGGCGCATGGCGCGGGGTGCTAAACCATGGCGTCGTCGGCGCCGCCGCCGATGACAATCTGGCCTTCGTCGGACAACCGTCGCACGGTCTTGAGGATTTCCTTTTGCTGTGCCTCGACCTCGGACAGGCGCATCGGCCCTTTTGATTCAAGGTCCTCGCGCAGTGTTTCCGCCGCGCGCGACGACATGTTGGAAAGTATCTTGTCCTTGAGCTCGGGCTGTGCTCCCTTGAGCGCCGCGATCAGCGCGTCCGACGCCACTTCCTTGAGCACCATCTGTATCGACTTGTTGTCGAGCTTGATCAGATCGTCAAACACAAACATCTTGTCCATGATCTTCTGCGCCAGATCCGGATCATGGTTGCGGATCGACTCGATCACGGTGCCCTCGATGTTGGTCCCCAACAGGTTGATCATCTCGGCCGCCGTCTTGATGCCGCCGAGCGACGATTTGCGCACCCGGTCCCCGCCCGACAGGACCTGGAACAACACCTCGTTGAGATCCTTGAGCGCCGTCGGCTGGATACCTTCCATGGTGGCGATGCGCAACATCACCTCATTGCGCTGGCGCTCCGAAAGCTGCTTGAGCACCTCAGCGCCCTGGTCGTAGTCAAGGTGGACCAGAATGGCCGCCACGATCTGCGGGTGTTCGCTGCGCAACAGCTCCGCCACTGACAAAGGATCCATCCACTTGAGGCTCTCGATGCCCGAAGTGTCGCCGCCTTGCAGGATGCGGTCTATCAACAGCGTGGCCTTGTCGTCGCCCAGGGCCCGTTTTAGCACCGAACGCACGTAATCACCGGAGTCGGTCACCATGAGACTTTGCGAAGATGCTTCGTCGGTGAACTTGACAACCACTTCGTCCACGCGGGCGCGCGAGACGGTTTTTGTGCGGGCTATCGCCTCGCCCAGTTTCTGCACCTCCTTGGGCGACAGGAACTTGAACACCTCTGACGCCTCGACTTCGCCGAGCGACATCAGCAACACAGCGGCATCCTGGAGCCCGTCATCAGCGGCCATGCCACCTCCGCGGGTCGGTGGCCGCGCCAGGCGCGAAAGCCCGGCAATTGCCGCCCCGCCAGCCTGTTCCGGAGGGGCGGGGTTGCATACGGCGCTGGTGTGCTGCGCTCATGGTTTTGGTGCTAGGCGGGCGCCTCGCTACCCATCCACGCCTTGACGATATTGGCAACTGCCGCCGGATTCTCACGCGTCAGCTTGCGGGCGTCCTCCAGGCGAAGCTGCGCTTCCGACATGGGCAGGGCACTTTGCGCACCCTGGGCGCCCGCACCCGAGCCATAAGCGGCGCCGGAGCCAGCGCCAGCGTCGGAGCCCAGCAACCCGGGTCGGGGCATTTCGTCGGACACCACGGCATCGAACGACGGACCGCCCGCGGCTGAGAGACCTCCGCGGGATGTGGAAGACTGGGTCATGGCCCTCAGCGCGGGCCGCAATACGCCCAGCAGCACCAGCAGCGCGAACAACAAAGTGCCCACCGGCCAGGCGAAGCTGCGCGCCAGATCCTGCAACTCCGGCTGCTTCCACAGAGGCAACTCGCCCAGCGTCTGCTTTTCCACCGCAAATGGCGCATTCATGAGGTTTACCGAATCCCCCCGCTCCTTGTTGAAGCCTATTGTCTCGCGCACCAGGGCCGTCATCTTCTCGATTTGCTCGGCGCTCAGCGGTGTCGTGACGGTCTTGCCTTTGTCGTCGGTGATGGACTGGTGGTTCACCACCACGGCGGCGCTGATGCGTTTCACGATACCGGTACTGCCACGCACCACACGCACCGTCTTGTCCACCTCGTAGTTGATGATCGATTCACGTTTGGAGCCGCCCCCGGCCGCACCCCCGGCGCCACCGGCACCCGATCCACCGGCTCCCAGGGTCTGCGCCGGGCCATTCACCGGCGCTGCAGCGGCGCCCGGCGGCTGGTTGGAAGTGGCACCCGGCACACCGGACGGCGGCGCCGAATTCACGCCACCGTTGCTGCTCTCCACCAGCTGCTGGCTGCGTATTGCGGTCGCGTCCGGCGACTGGTTGGGCTTGTGTGACTCCGACGTGGACTCGGTCTGGGAAAAATCCAGTTCGGCCGTGACCTGTGCCTTGACGTTCTTGCGCCCCACCACCGGCTCCAGAATGTCGAGAATACGGCGGCTGTAGAGTTGCTCAAGCTGCTGGGCGTACTGCAATTGCTGGGCGTCCACGCCCCCGCTGCCGTCGGCCCCGTCGGCCGGCGTAGACAGCAGCTTGCCGGTATCGTCCAGCACACTGACGGCGCTGGGCGCCATCTCTGGAACGCTGGACGCCACCAAATGGATGATGCCGGCCAACTGGGCCCGGTCCAGGCCGTTGCCGGGTCGCAGACTGACCAGCACCGAGGCGGACGGCTTTTGCTGCTCGCGAAAGAAGCCGTTCTGGTTTGGCAGCGCCAGGTGGACGCGTGCGCTTTGCACCGACGACAGCGCCTGGATGGAGCGCGTCAATTCGCCCTCCAGGCCACGCTGGAAGGTCAAACGCTCCTGGAACTGCGTCATGCCGAAACGGTTCGACTCCATCATTTCGAAGCCGGCCACGGAACCTTTGGGCAGACCCAGCGACGCCAGCCGCAGCCGGGTGTCGTAGACCCGGTCGGCGGGCACCAGAATAGCCCCGCCGCCATCGGCGTATTTGTACGGTACGTTCATCGTGGACAGCTGCGCCACAATCGCGCCGCCGTCCTTGTCCGCCAGGTTGGCGTACAGCACCCGCCATTCCGCCTGCCGTCCCATGACCAGCCCGACGATTCCCACCACCACCAGCAAGGCGATGCCCATCGCCAGCCGAAGGCGCTGCCCGGCTTCCAGACCAGCCAGGCGCTGCGTAAAAGTCGGGTTGGAGGAAATGGTGGCTACTGCGGGCATCGGCGTTCCGGAAACAGGGTGCGCGACTGCATGCGCGACGGATGCAGTGGATTATTCGGGCTGGTGTTTCCAACAGTGGCCCGATAAGCCCCGCATTCACCCGCCAATTCAAAATTGTTCCGCGAACCGCCAGCGCTAGGATCGATCCAGCTCAAATTTCACGCGGCGGCACACCATGGACCTCAGACTCACACCGACCACCATGCCAGATCTGGCACGTACGGCCATGCCGCCACGCAGCGCCCCGGCCAAGGCCACCGATGGGGCGGACGCCGGCTTTTCCGGGGCTCTGAAAAGTGCACTGAGCTCGGTCAGTGCGGCCCAGAACGACGCCACCAGGATGCAGCGCGAGGTGCAGATGGAGAATCCGGCCGTCAGCCTGGAGGAAACCATGGTCGCGATCCAGAAGGCACAGATCGGATTCCAGGCCACTTTGCATGTGCGCAACCGCATGGTGCAGGCCTACACGGACATCATGAACATGCAGGTTTGACAGGCAGCGCCCCTCAATGCAGCAGTTGCTGCAGGCTGTCGAACTTTTTCTCGAAATGCGCCAGCCAGGGCTCGGCCAGGTATCGGATTTGCGCATCGTTGTTCAGGATGCGCTGCATGATGCGTGATTTTTCCTTTCGTTGTTCCGGCAGCAAGTTCTGCTCGCGCGACGTGTAACGCAGTTGCTCTATCAGCACCGCACAGGCACCTTCAAGCCGCACCACCTCGTCCCAATCCTCGGCCTTGGCGGCGTCCAGCATCTTGCGGCTGCTGTCCTCGATGGCCCGGTAGTAATCTATCAGCTGCTGCATCGTCATACTCCGGCCAATCGGTTCGCCGAGGACGTGTTCGGACCTACCTGCTTCCAGGCGTCGGCGACCGGCTCTATCAGGGCCATGACCTCCAGCAACCGCCCGTCGTCATTTTTCAGATTGGCCTGCGTCAGGCACCAGATGCTGTAGCTGTAGACGCCGCGCAGGTTGGCCGCGACCTCACCCCCATCGGACTCGTTGAGACCGGCCTTCAGGCCTTCTTCGAGGATACGCACCGCCTTGCCGATCTCCACGCCCTTTTGCGCGATGTCGCCGCGCGCCAGCGCCTGGCGGGCACACGCCAGTGCGTGCAGCAGGGCGTCAAACAGCAGCTTGACCAGTTGGTGGGGGCTGGCGCCGTCGATGCTGGTTTCAATGCCAACGCGCTGGTAGGCGGACGCCGCGCGGGTGCTGACCGAAGTGAACATGTTGCGATCCATAGGACTTGTTGCATTCCTTATCGGCTGGGCCTGCGCTAAATCAAACCGAATAACAGCCTGTTATGCGGGCTTTTCCATCCGTACCCAACGCCCGACTCCCGCCCACCGATCACCGGGCCCGCGCAGGCCCCGGTCAGCCGTTTCTGTTCCACAGGGTCACCTGCTGGTTTACATAGGCGCTCAGAGCGGTCAGGCTGCCCATCCTGGCGTCCAGCGCGCTGTACTGCGCGCGCAGCCGCTTCTCGACCAGCACCACGCGCGCGCTCACCTTGTTCTGCTCCTTGCTGTTGCGGTCGACCTGGGCCTGCAGCGCGGCCGACTTGTTGGTCACCAAGCCATCGGTCGCCAACAGGCCGCGCGCGAAGTCCTTGACCTTCAGCGCAAATCCATTGGTCAGCGGATTGCCGTTGTTGGTGGTGAACAACTTCTTGAAGTTGTCCAGGTCCTGCAGCGCGGTATCGCGTTTGCCGGTGTTGACCGCCAGCGCGCCACCCAGCTGCATCGAGATGCCGACATCCGACAGAACGGAGAATTTGGACCCCTTGCTGGACGACCCGAGCACGCTGCGCAACACGTTTTGCAGGCCAACCGCCGTCGAGTCGCCCTGCAAAATACCCGCCGTCTTGCTTGCCGAGTCATATTTGGTGGCATCGCTCAAGGTGGTGTTCAAGGCGTTGTAGGCCGCCACGAAGTCGTCGATGTTTTTGCGCACAGTGGGCAGATCATTGGCAAGGGTGATGTCCACCGGCGCCGTCGTTACCTGCGAGAACTGCAGTTTCAGGCCGGGAATGGCATCGCTCAGCGTATTCGTGGTGGACGTGACGGGTACACCGTTGATCTTTGCCAACGTGTTCTGCCCGGCCTGGTAATCGTTGGCTGCCATGCCGTAAGCTGCCTTGGGAAGGGTGGACGGCGACACCGGAGCCGATGCCGCGCCGAGGTCGAACGAAAGCCTGGACAAACCTGCGTTGTCGGCGTCGTTGCCGTCGCTGTCTCCGGTCACCTGGATACGGAAGCCGGTCGCCTCCCCGGTGTCCTTGGAACGCACCAGCAAACGTTCGCCCGACGCATCACGCAGCACCGTGGCGGAAACCCCCGCGTTGGCGTCGTTTATCTTTTGAGCGATAGCGGTAATGGAGTCCTGGCCGGAAGCAACCACCACGCTGACGCTGCCGGACGGCACGAGCGGAAAGGTGGGCGGTACGGCGCCGAAATTCCAGGTGCCGAGTTCTATGGTCAGGGTACCCGTGCCCATGAAGGTGCCGGTGGTCACGGCGGACGACGCAGCGGATTGCGCCTTGGCCAGTTGCGACACCTCGACCCCGAACGATGCGGGCGCCGCGACGCCGGTAATGCTGCCGCTCACCGCGGCGGAATTGGAGGAATTGGCGGTGACGCCGCTCCACGAGCTGTCCAGCGTAAGCTTGAATGCCGCATCGGACAGGGCCGACACCTGGGAGGAAACGGTCGCCAGGGTCGACAACTTTGACTGGATCGTTGTCGCCTTGGTCTGCAAGGCAGTCAGCGGCTGCTTCTCCAGCGCCGTCAACTGCGTGATGATCTTCTCGACATCAAGCCCGCTGCCGATACCGGTTGATGAGATTGCCATACCACCTCCGCCAAAGTCGAATGCCACAACGCGAAAGGGCGACAACAGGAACCCCTGTCGCCGCCTGCGCTTCAGCTTCAGTCTAACCCGACCAAGGCTGCCGATTGCGCCAAATTAGCTACCTTAACAAGGCCAATACTCCCTGCGGCAACTGGTTGGCCTGCGCCACCATCGCGGTACCCGCCTGCTGCAGAATCTGTGTGCGCGACAGGTTGGCCGTTTCCTTGGCGAAGTCCGCGTCCACGATGCGCCCCCGTGCCGCTTCAAGATTTTCGACGCTGATCTGGATATTGCCCACCGCCAGATCGAAGCGGTTTTGCAGGGCGCCCAACCGGGCGCGTGCCGAATTGACCTGGTCAATCGCGGAATCGATGCGTTTGATACCGACCCAGGCGTTACGCTGGGTATCAATCGTCAGCGTGTCTATGCCCAGGGCGTCGGTGGTCGAGTTGGTGGCATTGATGGTCGATGCCAATGCTCCGCCGGCGAGCCCGGTGGTGGCGGCGCTGAAGCCCACCAGCGTGACAACCGTTGCGTCGCCGGCCGAGTCCAGCTTGGACGACATCAGGTCGATGCGGTAGGTGCCGGTATCGTTCTGCGACAGGAACGCGGTGACCCCGGTATCGGCGGACTTCCTGTTGATTGCCTCTATGACCTGGCCCAGGCGCTCTTCGCCGGAGCTGGCCGCCGTGAGTGCGCCCAATGTAAAGTTGGTGCCACCCGTGATCGATATCTGCAAGGTGGTTGGGTTGGTAATGGCTGCCAGCGTGCTAACCGAAGACGCACTGATTGCACTCGCCGCGGAGTCGAACGAATAGGCGATGTCGGACAGGCCTTTGGCGCTGGTATTGGTCAGTGCGCCGACGGTGATGTTGTCGCCGGCATTGGCGCCGACCTGGAACACAGCGCCGGAGAAGGTACCGTCCAGGATTCTGGTGCTGTTGAAGGACGTTTGCTTGGCGATACGGTCCACTTCATCCGTCAGCTGGCTGACCTCGGCCTGCAGCGCGGCGCGGTCCTGCTTGCTGTTGGTGGCATTGCTGGCCTGCACCGCCAGTTCGCGCATGCGTTGCAGCATGTCGCCCACCTTGCCCAAGGCCCCTTCAGCGGTCTGCGCCAGGGAGATGCCGTCATTGGCATTGCGGGCACCCACCGTGAGGCCGGTGGACTGGGATTTGAACCGCTCGGCAATCGCCAGGCCGGCCGCATCGTCCTTGGCACTGTTGATGCGCAGCCCGGAAGACAGGCGCTGCATGGATGTGGCCAATGAATGGGCTGACATACCCAGATTGCGCTGGGCATTCAGCGAGTTGATATTGGTATTAATGGTTGAGGCCATTGATGGGCTCCTGGTAGGTTGGATCTCGGTACGAACCCACCAATGGGCCCGCTGCATAGGTTTTCGGGCAATGGCGGGAAAACTTTAGGCAAAACCGGCTTTTGACGGTCTGAGCGGGGAATTTGCAGGGCTTTTGTACTGTTTATCTTGGCAACGGCGCGCCGGCTATTCATCAGAATTCGCTCTATGACCAATGGAGTCTGACCATCCTTAAGGGGTCCAGAAGTCAGCCTCTTGCCGTTTTTACCTTTCAAGGAGCCGCCTTATGGCCTCGACCATCAACACCAATATCAACTCGCTGAATGCCCAGCGCAATCTGGGTATGTCAGCCAACTCATTGGCCACATCCATGCAGCGCCTGTCCTCCGGCGTACGCGTCAACAGTGCCAAGGACGATGCGGCCGGCCTGGCGATCTCGGAGCGCATGACCACTCAGATACGCGGGCTCACGGTTGCCGCGCGCAATGCCAATGACGGCATTTCATTGGCGCAGACGGCGGAAGGGGCCTTGGGCAAGGTGGGCGACATGCTGCAGCGCATGCGCGAGCTGGCGGTACAGGCCGGCAACGCCACCAACAGCAAGCAGGACCGCGCCGCGCTGCAGGCCGAGGTACTGCAGTTGTCGGACGAGGTGGACCGGGTGGCCAAGCAGACTTCCTTCAACGGCCAGAAAGTGCTGGACGGCACTTTCTCCGGCGCAGTGTTCCAGGTTGGCGCCAATTCCGGCGACGTCGCCTCCCTTGGCGCTCTGACCAATACCACCGCCAAAGGCCTGTCCGATATCGCCTATGCCTTCGACCAGACCGCCAGCAACGTGAACGCCTCAGGCGTAAGCACGCTGGCGGCCATCACCGATCCCACCACGCTGCAGATTTCCGTAGCGGGTGGCACCAACATCACCCTGGGGACAATCAAGTCCGCGAGTTCAGGCGACGAGCGGCTGGGGCAGGTGATCGAAGCGATCAACAGAAAATCCTCCGACACCGGCGTGACCGCATTCCTGTCGCGCAATGACTCCGGCACGTACCGCATCGACCTGATGTCATCCAAGCTGGACTCGGCCGGCGACGCAACGGTTGTCACGCTGATCGGCTTCAGCGCCGCCACCACCGGGCTCGCCGGCGGAGCATTGGCATCGACCATCAATGCCACCAACTCGACCACCGACGCCCTGGGCATAGACACGCTGACGGTAGACAACCAGCGCAACGCCTGGGTCGCACTGAAGAAAATCGACAGCGCCATAGACCAGATCAACTTCGCGCGCGCCGACCTGGGTGCGCTGCAAAGCCGCTTTGAGAGCACCGTGGCCAACGTCGATATCCAGGTGGAAAACCTGGCAGCGGCACGCGGCCGGATTGTGGACGCCGACTTTGCCAAGGAAACCGCCAACCTGTCGCGCACCCAGATCCTGCAACAAGCCGGCACCGCCATGGTGGCCCAGGCCAACCAGCTACCGCAGGGCGTGCTGGC